>NZ_JAODBG010000028.1 GCF_025463825.1 Cryobacterium sp. | reverse complement strand
GACACCGCCCCGCAGGCGCCCGGGAGTGCCGCGCATCCGCCACCCGACGATCTCGCGAGAGCGGCCGAGCGGCTGCTTCAGGGCTGTGAGGTGACCGTTAGACCGCTTCGGCGGGATGTGCGGGGCGCTACCAGGTGCCGGGACGGTAGTCCTTGAGGAAGACGCCGGTGAGGTCTTCGCCCTGTTCGCCGCGCACGATGGGGTCGTAGACGCGGGCGGCACCGTCCACCAGGTCGAGCGGAGCGTGGAAGCCCTCTTCGGCGAGGCGGATCTTGGTGGGGTGCGGGCGTTCGTCTGTGATCCAGCCGGTGTCGACGCTGGTCATCAGGATGCCGTCCGAGAGCATCTCCTTGGCGCTGGTTCGGGTGAGCATGTTCAGCGCGGCCTTGGCCATGTTGGTGTGCGGATGGCCGGGGCCCTTGTAGCCGCGGCCGAAGACACCCTCCATGGCCGACACGTTCACGATGTAGGTGCGCCGGGCCGAGGAGCTTGCCATCGAGGCGCGCAGGCGGCTCACCAGGAGGAACGGCGCGGTGGTGTTGCACAGCTGCACCTCGAGCATCTCCAACGGGTCCACGTCTTCGACGTTCGCGGTCCAGCTGTTCGCCTCGTGCAGGTCGGGCACCAGGCCGCCGGCGTC
This sequence comes from Cryobacterium sp., assembly GCF_025463825.1. Taxonomy (GTDB): domain Bacteria; phylum Actinomycetota; class Actinomycetes; order Actinomycetales; family Microbacteriaceae; genus Cryobacterium. The sequence goes on along the minus strand of NZ_JAODBG010000028.1, from coordinate 25,117 downwards.
GATCGCCGTGCCCGCGGCGAGGCGGGCCAGCGAGGAGGAGCCGGGGGCCAGCGCCAGCGCGGTGAGGTCGTCGGCGGTGAGGGCGGCGCCGGTGGCGGCGGCCGCAAGGATCGGATGGCTGGCGACGGATGCCGCCAGCGCGGTCGGGTGCGCGTCGTTGGTGTGCCCGAAGGAGACGATCTCGGGCAGGTCGCCGTCGGGCAGCGGCGAGGACTCGGCCTCCACTAGCGGCGAGTACGAGCCGGGGGAGCGGCGCACGGTCTGGGCGGCGTTGTTGATCAGGATGTCCAGCGGCCCCTGGGCCGCGACGGAATCGGCCAGGCCGATCACCTGAGCAGGGTCGCGCAGGTCGATGCCCACCACGCGGAGGCGGTGCAGCCAGTCCTTCGAGTCGGGCATGGCGCTGAACCGGCGCACGGCGTCGCGGGGGAACCGCGTGGTGATGGTGGTGTGCGCGCCGTCGCGCAGCAGCCGCAGAGCGATGTACATGCCGATCTTGGCGCGACCGCCGGTGAGCAGGGCCCGCTTGCCGGTGAGGTCGGTGCGGGCGTCGCGCTTGCCGTGGCTCATCGTCGCGCAACTCGGGCAGAGCTGGTGGTAGAACGCGTCGACGAGGGTGTATTTCTGCTTGCAGATGTAGCACGCTCGCGGCACCAGCAGTTCGCCGGCCGACGGGCGGTCGGTGCCGAGCCGCAACTGGGCGCCGATGGTTTCGTCGTCGATGCGGGTGGGCGCCCCGGTGGCGGTGGCGGCGATGACGTCGCGGTCGGCATCGGCGATCAGTTGGCGCTTCTCGTGCCGGCGCACGATCTTCACGGACTTGAACATCTTTGCGGTGGCCTGGCGCACGGTGACGAAGTCGGGGTCGTCCGGGTCGATCGTCGCCAGCGACGCGAGGACGCGCAGTGCCACCTCGAGGTCCTTCGGGTCGATCGCGGACGCGGCGGGTGCAGCGTCGGCGGGCGCGGTGGCGGTCGAGTCGGTCGCTGCCGGGGCGTCGGTCTCGGCGGGCGTGCTGTGCGGGTGTTGCTCGGTGCTCATCAGAGAATTCTACTTCGACGCATCCGCCCCGCTCACAGGTAACTGTGGCCGGTGCGGACAAATGGTCCCGGTGTGCGGGTCACAATTGTCCGCACCGGCCACAGTTGGCTCCGGAGAGGCGGCGGTGCGGGGAGAGCTAGACCTTGGCCCGCTCTGCCTCGGTCTCGGTCGTGAGCGCGCTCAGGTCCAGCGACGAGGTCGGCGGCTCGAAGGTGGCGTCGAACGGCATCTCGTCGTGGTCGAGCAGCGGGTTCTCGAACTGGCCGGCGACGAGCTCGTGGGCCTCTTCGACCGATTCCACGCTCGGCATGGAGCCGGGCAGCGGGCGGTTGGCGGATTCCTTGAGCCAGAAGATGCTGATTCCACCGATGAACGAGGTGGCCATCAGGTAGTAGGCCGGCATCATGTCATCGCCGGTGCCCGCGATGAGCGCCGCGATGATGAACGGCGTGGTGCCACCGAAGATGGCGACGGCGAAGTTGTACGCGATACCCATCGCACCGTAGCGGCTGGCCGTGGGGAACAGGGCCGGCAGCGCGGAGGCAAGGTTGGCGACGTAGAACGTGACCGGGAGGGCGATCAGGGCCAGGCCCGCAAGGGTGGTCCAGACCGAGCCGGCTCCGATGAGCAGGAAGGCCGGGATCGCGAAGACCACAGCGCTGATCGAACCCATCCACAGCACGGGGCGGCGGCCGATCTTGTCGCTGAGCCGCCCGGTGAGCGGGATGCAGCAGGCCATGACCACGAGGACCGGGATGGTCAGCAGCGTGCCGTGCAGCTCGTCGTACCCCATGGTGCTGGTGAGGTAGGTCGGCATGTACGAGGTGAGGGCGTAGCCGACGGTGTTCGCCGCGGCGACGAGGATCATCGCGAGCAGGATGCCGCGCCAGTAGTTCTTGAAGATGGCGAGCGGTCCCTTGGGGATGCTGTCGTCCTCCACGAAGCTCGGGTCCTTCAGCGCGGCTTCCTGGGCGTCCAGGCTGGCCTGGAACGCGGGGGACTCCTCGATCTTCATCCGGAAGTAGATGGCGATCAGGCCGAGCGGGCCGGCGAGCAGGAACGGCAGACGCCAGCCCCACTCCTCCATGGCCGCCTGGCCGAGGGTCACCTGCAGGATCGACACGAGAGCGGCGCCCATGGCGAAACCGAGATAGCTGCCCATGTCGAGGAAGCTGGCGAGGAAGCCACGGTTCTTGTCCGGGGCGTGCTCGCTGACGAAGGTGGTGGCGCCGGCGTACTCGCCGCCGGTGGAGAAGCCCTGCACGAGCTTGGTCAGCACCAGCAGGACCGCGGCCCAGATGCCGAGCTGCGCGTATCCGGGCAGGATGCCGACCACGAAGGTCGACGCGGCCATGAGCATCAGCGTCATGGCGAGCACCTTCTGGCGGCCCACCTTGTCACCGAGCCAGCCGAAGAACACGCCACCAAGGGGGCGGGCGATGAATGTCGCGGCGAAGGTGCCGAGGAGGAATAGGGTCTGCACGGTCGGGTCGGCCTCGGGCAGGAAGACCGGACCCATGGTGGTGATCAGGTAGCCGAAGACTCCGACGTCGTACCATTCCATGGTGTTTCCGACGATCGTGCCGCCGAGGGCCTTCTTGAGCATCGGGCGGTCGACGACGTTGACGTCGGACACCTTCAGCCGGCGCCGCAGCAGCGGCTTCTTGAACTTCTTGACGGTGCGTTCCGCACCGGGAGTTGCGTTGGACATGTGTCACTTTCTGACAGTAGAGATGCCTCTTGTGGAGGTCATGACATGACTCTTGCGCAGTCATGTCGGGCCTCGGATGGAGGTCCAGAGATGACTCAGATGGTGGTCATGTGCCCGGGATGCGGGGCCGCCCCTCAATGGGCATAAGACTCCATTTTAGCGCAATTTGGCGCAGATCAGGTATTTTGCTCGCGATAGCAGTTCTGGACAGGGCTTTAGCCGGGTTTCGGGCCGACCGGAATGCGGCTTTTCGGGACCTTCGACTCGCGTAGGCTGATGCGATGAGCGACTCTGTGACCTTCTGGTTCGACCCCTCCTGCCCTTGGGCCTGGATGACTTCCCGCTGGGCGGACGAGGTGAGCAATCTGCGTGGCTTCGAGGTCAACTGGCAGGTGATGAGCCTGGCCGTGCTGAACGAGAACACCGACGTGTCCGAGGAGTACCGGGCGTTCTTCCCCCGGGCGCTCAAGTACACCCGTCTGGTGCAGGCCGCGCAGGAGCTGCACGGCCAGGAAACCGTCAAGGCGCTGTACGACGCGCTGGGCACCCGCATCCACCACGAGGGCAACTCGGATGCCGACTCGGTGATCCCCGCGGCGCTGGCCGAGGTGGGCCTGCCGGCGGCCTTCGCCCGCTACGCCGACAGCGACGAGTTCGACGTGCAGATGCGCGCGAGCCACTTCGAGGGCATCAACCGGGTCGGCCAGGATGTCGGCACTCCCGTGATCGCCGTGAACGACGTGGCCTTCTTCGGCCCGGTCATCTCCCCGGCCCCGACCGGCGACGCTGCGCTGGCGTTGTGGGACGGCGTCGTCGCCGTGGCCGCGTACGACGGATTCTTCGAGATCAAGCGCAGCCGCACCCGGGACCCGATCTTCGCGCCCGCCCTCGCCGCGGCAATCGAGTAGCTCCGCCTCGCCGTCCCCGCCGCAGTACCGCGCCCGATTAAATAGACTGCTCATCATGCGCATCCACATCGCCACCGACCACGCCGGCCTCGACTTCAGTCAGCACCTGATCAGCCACCTGGGCTCGGCCGGACACGAGGTCATCGACCACGGACCGACCAGCTACGAGCCGCTCGACGACTACCCGGCGTTCTGCATCAGTGCGGCCGAGGCCGTCGTCGCCGACCAGGCCACGGGCGCGGAGGCGCTCGGCGTGGTGTTCGGCGGGTCCGGCAATGGCGAGCAGATTGCGGCCAACAAGGTGCGCGGCGCCCGCGCCGCCCTGGTCTGGAACCCCGCGACGGCGACGCTCGCCCGCGAGCACAATAACGCCAACGTCATCGCGATCGGCGCCCGCCAGCACCCCATCGAAGACGTCATCAGCTTCATCGACGCCTTTCTCGCGACCCCGTTCCCCGGCGAGGAACGCCACCAGCGCCGAATCCGGCAGCTGGCCGAATACGAGGCAACCGGCACCATCGCCGGCACCGTCCTGAGCCGCTGAGCCGGAGGCGCCGCCGTGCCTGAGGGTCATTCCGTCCACCGCATCACGCGGCAGTTCACACGCAACTTCCTGGGCCGCACCGTGGCGCTGTCGAGCCCGCAGGGCCGGTTCGCGGCGGGCGCGGCACAGCTCGACGGCCACGTGATGACGGCCGCCCGAGCCGTGGGCAAGCAGATGTTCCTCGAGTTCGACAACGGGCTGTGGCTGCGGGTGCACCTGGGCATGTACGGTGCCTGGGACTTCGCCGGCGAGATCATCATGGACGCCACCATCGCGGCCAGCAACGGCCGGATGGGCCAGACCAACCAGCGCGGCACCGATTTGGGCAGCCCCGGCGAGGGCGATGCGGTGCTCGACTCGGCCGGCGAGAACTCGATGCACAGCATCGGAGCGCCCCGGCGCACGCGGGTGCGGATGGCCGAGCAGGAAAAGGAGATCGACCAGCTCGAAACCTTCCCGCCGGAGCCCGTCGGGCAGGTGCGGGTTCGCCTGCTCACCGACACCGTCTCCGCGGACCTACGCGGTCCGACCGCGTGCGAGGTGCTCGACCCGGCCCAGGTGGATGCGGTGCTGGCCCGGCTCGGCCCCGACCCGCAACTGGACGACAGCCCCGAAGCCGAAGCACGCTTCGTCGACGCCGTCCGGAAGAAACCCACCCGGATCGGCCTGCTCCTGATGGACCAGTCCGTGGTGAGCGGCATCGGCAACGTCTACCGAGCCGAGCTGCTGTTCCGGGCGAAGATCAACCCGCACGCCCCGGGTAAGTCCCTCAGCGCAGAGGCCTTGCGGGCGCTCTGGCGCGACTGGGCGCACCTGCTGGCCGTCGGTGTGAACACCGGCCAGATGATGACCATGGACGACCTGGGCGCCGACGACTACCGGCTCGCCATGAAGAACCGGGCCGACCGGCACTGGGTCTACAAGCGGGAGGGCCTGCCCTGCCGGGTCTGCGGCACCCACATCACCCTCGAGGACATGGGTGCCCGGAAGCTGTACTGGTGCCCGCGGTGCCAGGCCTGACCGGCCGCATCCGCTGAACGCGTCGCTACCGCCGCATCCGCTCTACCCGCCGCTGACCCCACCCCCAGGAGCCTGCCACGTGAGAACCAATCCCAGCTTCGCGCTCGACCAGGTCGACGAGGTGCGCCGGCTCATCCGGGAGCACCCGTGGGTGACCCTGGTCAGTTCCACGTCGACCGGTGACCTGGTCGCGTCGCATTACCCGGTGATCCTCGACCCGGCCGCCGCCGACGGGGAGATCGTGCTGCTTGGCCACGTGGGCCGGCCGGACGAGCAACTGCACGAGCTCGGCGCGCACGAGCTGCTCGTCATCGTGCAGGGCCCGCACGGCTACATCTCGCCCGGTTGGTACGACGCGAAACCCGCCGTGCCCACCTGGAACTTCGTCACCGCGCACCTGCACGGCACCCCGGAGCTCCTCGACGACACCGACAACCTGCGGGTGCTCGCCGACCTCGTCGACGTCTTCGAAGACCGGCTGCCCGAGCCGCGCCGGATGAACGGCACCCTGGAGAATGCCGCCTACGCGGAGCGCATCGTGGCCGGTACCCTCGGTTTCCGGCTGCGGGTGAGCCGTTTCACGGCGAAGAACAAGATGAGCCAGAACAAGCCGGCGGCGACCGTGGACCGCATCCTCACCGAACTCGAGGGCGACGGTCCGTACGCCAGTGCCGCCCTCGCGGCCGAAATGCGGCGCAGCCGGGACGGCGGTGCCCAGTGAACCTGGTGCTGCGCAACGCCCGCCTGCCCGGCAGCGACGATCTCGTCGACCTGCGCATCGTCGACGGCCGGATCGATGCCATCGGCTATCTCCCGGCCGTCGACGGCACCGCTCTGCCCAGCGTCGACGTCCATGAGCGCTGGGTCATCCCCGGGCTCTGGGACAACCACGTGCACTTCAGTCAGTGGGCGCAGACCTCCCGGCGCCTGGATGTGTCGGCGGCGACCAGTGCTGCGGCGACCGCGGAGTTGGTCGCCGGCCGGCTTGCCGCGGTTCCCGCGCAGCCGGGCGACCGCCTGGTCGGGTTCGGATTCCGGGACGGGCTCTGGCCGGACGCCCCCAGCGCCGCCCTGCTCGACGCGGCGTCCGGGCCGGTTCCGGTCGTCCTCGTCAGCGGGGACCTGCACAGCTGCTGGCTGAACTCCGCGGCTCTGGCCGCCTACGGGTTCGCTGGGCACCAGAGCGGTCTGCTGCGCGAAGAGGACGCCTTCGCCGTTGCGCACGCCATCGACAACGTGCCGGATGCCGACCTCGACGCCTGGGCCGACGAGGCCGCCGGTAACGCCGCGGCGCGCGGTGTGGTGGGCATCGTTGACCTCGAGATGACCTGGAATCTCGACGTGTGGCGGCGCCGCATGGCCGCCGGCGGGGACAAGCTCCGGGTGGACTTCGGCCTGTACCCGCAGCATCTCGAGGAGGCCATCGCGCTGGGCCTGTCCAGCGGCCAGGTCATCGACGGCACCGGGGGACTGCTCTCGGTCGGGCCGTTCAAGGTCATCACCGACGGTTCGCTGAACACCCGCACCGCGTACTGCTTCGACGAGTACCCGGGCCTCACCGGCGAACACGCCCGCGGGCTGCTGACCGTGGCCGCCGACGAACTGGTCACGCTCATGGGCCGGGCCCACGCCGCGGGCATCCGCCCCGCCGTGCACGCCATCGGCGACAATGCGAACAGCCTCGCCCTCGATGCCTTCGAGGCGGTCGGCTGCACGGGCAGCATCGAGCACGCCCAGCTGCTCACCGAGGCTGACGTGGCCCGCTTCGCCCGGCTGGGCGTCACCGCGAGCGTGCAACCCGAACACGCCCTCGACGACCGGGACGTGGCCGACCGGTACTGGGCCGGACGCACCGACCGGGCGTTTCGGCTCGCCGACCTGCTGGCGGCCGGGGTGCCGCTCGCGCTGGGCTCCGACGCGCCCGTCGCCCCGCTAGACCCGTGGGTGTCGATGTCGGCCGCGGTCGGTCGCAGCCGCGGGGACCGGGCCGCGTGGCACGCGGACCAAGCCATCTCCCGGCAGGCGGCGTTGGCGGCATCCGCCCGCGGCCGGCACAGCATCGCCGTCGGCCAGGTGGCCGACCTAGCTGTCTGCGAGACCGACCCGTTCGTCGCCTCCGTCGCCGACCTGCGGCGGATGCCCGTCGCCGCGACCCTGCTCGGCGGCCGGTTCACGCACGACACCCTGTAGTCCGCCCGCGGCGCGCACGTTCGGATGCGGGGGATAACCCCCTGCCGGATCCGGCGGCTGGGAGGATGGGCTGCGAAGCGGCCGCAGAGCACGCTGGAACCATGACGAACGACACTCTCAATTCCGCCGCTGCCGGCATCGGGAACACCATCGCCGGCTCGAACTCTGCCACGCTGGGCTTCGTGCAAACCGCCAGCGAGACCCCCGACACCCCGGCCACCGGGCACTCCGGTGCCGGCACTCTCGACTCCCGCCGGCGCGGCTACCTCGGCCTCTGGGCCGGCACCCCCAGGGAACTCGGCTTCCTCCTGCCGACCCTGCCCGTCGTGCTGGCGGCCTTCACCGTGTTGGTCACCCTGTTCTCCACTGGGGTGAGCCTGGTCGCCGTGTTCGTGGGCCTCTTCATCGTCGTGGCCGCCCTCTACGCCGCGCGCGGCTTCGGCGTCGTGGAGACCACCCGGCTGCGCTGGGCCGGCCAGCCGGTGATCACGCCGCCGCAGTGGACGCCGCGCGGTGAACCTGCCACGCCGCTCCGCGCGATTCTCGGCCCGCTGGTGTCCGGCCACTACTGGCTCTACCTGCTGCACGGCATGGTCGTGAACTTCATCGTGGGACTGGTCACCTGGACGATCAGCATCGTCTGGGTGTCTGGCGCGCTCGGCGGCCTGACCTATTGGATCTGGAGCTGGTCGCTCACGGCCAACGACGACTCGGTCGGGCTGTTCGGCCTGATCAGCAGCGCATACGGCGCCGACGGCACCCAGGGCCTGGTCGCGGAGAACCTCCTGAACGCCCTGCTCGGCCTGTTCTTTCTGGCCACCCTGCCGTTCGTCACCCGCGGCCTCGTGCTCGCTCACCAGGGCATCGCCCGCCTGATGCTCGGAGCCTGGGAGTCCGAGGCCCTGCAGCGCGAGGTCGCCGACCTGAACGCGTCCCGCGGCGCGGCCGTCTCCGCCGAGAACCAGTCGTTGCGCCGACTGGAGCGGGACATCCACGACGGCCCGCAGCAGCGCCTGGTGCGCCTGCAAATGGACCTGGCCAGCGCCGAGCGCCGGCTCGACGACGACCCGGCCGCCGCGCGCCGGCTGCTGGGCGAGGCTCGGGCGCAGGCCCACGACACGCTCGAAGAACTCCGGGCGCTTTCCCACGGGCTGGTCCCGCCGATCCTGCAGGACCGCGGTCTGATCGTGGCCCTCGAGTCCCTCGCCGCCCGCAGCACGGTGCCCGTGCAGCTCGAGCTGGAGGTTGACCGCGACCTGCGGTTGCCGTCCGAGATCGAGCGGAACGCGTACTTCATCGCCGCCGAGCTGCTCACCAATGTGGCCAAGCATGCCGGCGCCACCGGCATCCGCCTGCACCTTGAGCTGCGGCGGATCCCCGAGGACGACTCCACCTGGCTGGACCTCTGGGTGATCGACAACGGCAGCGGCGGCGCCGTCCTGCGGGCCGGCCACGGCCTGGCGGGCCTCGACGAACGCCTCACGGGTCTCCGCGGCATCCTCTCGGTGCAGAGCCCGGCCGGCGGCCCGACCGCTGTCGGCGCGCACATCCCGCTGGTGCGCGAACTGGGCAGCTCCGTCGCCAGGCCGTGAGAGCGCCCTATCCTGTACGGGTGAGCACACTTCCTCCCCCCGCTGCGATCACACCCGTCGCACCCCGGCCGCTGCGGCTGGTACTGGCCGAGGACTCCGTGCTCTTGCGCGAAGGCCTGGTCCGGCTGTTCGCGGAGGCGGGCTTTGACACCGTGGCCGCCTACGGCGACGCGGATGCCCTGCTCGCCGAAGTCGACGCGCTGCACCCCGACCTGGCCGTGCTCGACGTGCGGATGCCGCCCACCTTCCGCGACGAAGGAGTGCGAGCCGCCATCGAGCTGCGTCGCCGCCTGCCGGGCATCGGTATCCTGCTGCTCAGCCAGTACGTCGAAGGCACCTATGTGCAGGAACTCCTGGCGTCGGGGGAGGGCGGCCTGGGTTACCTTCTCAAGGACCGGGTCGCGTCGCTCGACGAGCTGCAGGACGCCGTGGCGCGGGTCAGTGCCGGCGGCACGGTGCTCGACCCGCAGGTGGTGCGGGAGTTGCTGGCCCGGCGCTCCAACCCGATCGCCGCCCTCACCCCGCGGGAACGGGACGTGCTCGGCCTGATGGCCGAGGGGCGCACCAACGTGGGCATCGCCGAGCGCCTCGTGATCGGGGTGGGGGCGGTGGAGAAGAACGTGACCGCGATCTTCTCCAAGCTGGGCCTGGACGACACCGGCTCCCACCACCGCCGGGTGCTCGCGGTGCTGGCGTTCCTGCAGGCCTAGGGGGTCGGGCGCGGGTGCTCCGGCCTGCCCGGCTGGGCGGGTGGTGCCGCCGGGGGCGACGGGAAGAGCGGCGTGTACTGGCTCCAGACGCGGGAGTAACGGAAGCCGCCCAAAAACACGGACACCGTCAGGAAGCCCAGGCCGCCGAGCACGGCGATGGTCAGGCCGAGTGTGAGGGGCCAGCCGACGCCGAGGGTGATGCCGGCCAGCAACAACCCCATCAGCGTCGAATTGACGGCCGTGATGAAGAGCATGCTGCTGGCGAGCACCTGGCTCCAGTTCCGGGCCGCGAAGGCGTAGTAGGTGGTGATCGAGCCCGCCCGGTCGTCGTACCTCGACGCCATCAGGAACTTTGCGATGCCGGGATCCAGTTCGGCGTACGCCCCGCGCAGCCGGTTCATCGCCAACACATAGACGAGGTCCTCCATTCCCACGTTGTACACCCGGAGCTGGGTGAGGGTGCCGACGAGCAGGATGATACCGAGCAGGGTGATCGCGAGGCCGGGGAATCCCTCGTCGAAGTCGGTGGCCTGCCCGGCCAGCGCCAGGCTCACCAGACCCGCGGAGACGAGGGTGAGGAACATGCTGATCCGGGTGAGCACTTCACTCTGAGCGGTACTGCGGGAGGCGAGCAGACTCCAGTGCTCCGTGGCGAGCAGCTGGGCGCGAACCGCCGGTGGCACTTCGGGTTTCGGGTCGGGTGGGGCCGACTCCTCGTCGGACATGTCCCCATAGTGGACCGCATCCGCTCTGCCGCCCAGTGCCCGATTCGTACGGTGCCGGGACACCCGCCGCGATGGAGGACACTGGGACCATGAGCGTCATTGAGAACTCCAAGCTGGCCATCGTCGGTGCCGGCGCCGTCGGTACCTCCCTGGCCTACGCGGCCCTAATCCGGGAGTCCGCCCGCGAGGTGGCCCTGTACGACATCAACTCCGCAAAGGTGGCCGCCGAGGTGCTCGACCTCGCGCACGGCACCCAGTTCACCGGGGCGTCCCGGGTCACCGGCGGCGACGACCTCGACGTGGTCAGTGGCGCCAACGTCGTGGTGATCACGGCCGGCGCCCGGCAGCATCCCGGCCAGTCGCGCCTGGAGATGGCCGGCGTCAATGTGGAGATCCTCCGCGACCTGATGCCCAAGCTCGTCGAGCGGGCGCCCGACGCCGTGTTCGTGCTGGTCACCAACCCCGTCGACGTCCTCGCGGTGGCCGCCCAGCAGTTCAGCGGGTTGCCGCCGGCGCGGGTGTTCGGCTCCGGCACGGTACTCGACTCCTCCCGGCTGCGCTGGATGCTCTCCGAACGCGTCGGCGTGGCGATCAGCAACGTGCACGCCCTCATCGTGGGCGAACACGGTGACTCCGAGTTCCCGCTCTGGTCGCAGGCGCGGATCGGCCCGATCTCCCTGGCCGACTGGATGCTCGCCCGCGGCGCGACGGGTTCGGCCGCCGCCGGATCGGTGCCCTTCACCGAAGTCGAGTTCGAATCGATCGCCGAGGACGTGAAGAACGCCGCCTACAGAGTGATCGAAGGCAAGGGAGCCACCAACTACGCCATCGGGCTCTCGGGCGCCCGCATCGTCGAGGCCATCCTGCGCGACGAGGGCGCGGTGCTCCCGGTGAGTTCGGTGCTCACCGATTACCGCGGCGTCAGCCGGGTCGCCCTCTCGGTGCCCAGCGTCATCGACGCCAGCGGGATCGCCCGGGTGATCGACGTGCCGTTCTCTGCCAAGGAGCAGGCCCTCTTCGAGCATTCCGCCGCGACCCTGCGCGCGTCTCTCGACAGCCTCGGCCTGGCCTGATCATGGAACCGAGCCGCAGCGACGACTGGACCGACGCCCGAACCCCGAACGCAACTGTTCCCGATGCGGACAATTGGTCCCGGCGCACCGGGACCAATTGTCCGAACGGGGCACAGTTGCGAGTGGGCGCGGTGCGAGTGATATGGAGGGGATGACGGGAATCGAACCCGCGCCATCAGTTTGGAAAACTGAGGCTCTACCATTGAGCTACATCCCCATGTGCCGCACGTGCTGGCACTCGAATATCGTAGTACAGGTTCGGGACGGGTTTTCCCGCCCCGCCGATCCAGGCCCCTGAGCTGGCCCGGAACCCGCCCGGAATCCGTTCAGGGGACGCGCCGGGGTTCGGCTCGTGCACTAGACTGACGGAGGTCAATCCGCCTGTCGCGTGAGTCTGCGTGCCAAGTTGGTGGCCCCATCGGGTGAGATGACATCCGGGGCGTAGCTCAGCTTGGTAGAGCGCTCGGTTTGGGACCGAGAGGTCGCAGGTTCGAATCCTGTCGCCCCGACCATCACCCCCCTGCACATCTGTCGAACATAATCTGTCGAACACAGGAGATTTAAACGTGAAGTCCACGGTAGAAAAGCTGAGCCCCACGCGCGCCAAGGTCACCATCTCGGTGACTCCGGAAGAGCTGAAGCCCAGCATCACCCACGCCTACGGGCACATCGCCGAGGACATCAACATCCCCGGCTTCCGCAAGGGCAAGGTTCCGCCGCCCATCATCGACCAGCGCGTCGGCAAGTCCGCCGTCCTGGAGCACGCCGTCAACGAGAGCCTCGACGGTTTCTACCGCAAGGCCGTCGACGAGCACAAGCTCCGCCCGCTCGGTCGCCCGGAAGCTGACATCGTCGAGTGGCCCAGCGACAAGGACTTCTCGGGAGATCTGCTGCTGGCCATCGAGGTCGACGTGCGCCCCGAGATCGACCTGCCCGCCTACGAGGGCCTCAAGCTCACGGTCGACGCCGTCGACATCTCCGATGACGAGGTCACCGAAGAGCTCAACACCCTGCGCAGCCGCTTCGGCACCCTGATCACGGTCGACCGCCCGGCCACCACCGGCGACTTCGCCCAGATCGACCTCGTCGCATCCGTCAACGGTGTCGAGGTCGACAACGCCAGCGGCATCTCCTACGAGGTAGGCTCCGGCGACCTCATCGAGGGCATCGACGAAGCCCTCGAGTCCCTCACCGCCGGTGAGACCACCACCTTCAACTCGAAGCTGCTCGGCGGCGACCACGAGGGCGAGACCGCGGAGATCACCGTCACCGTCATCGCCGTCAAGGAGAGGGAGCTTCCCACCGCCGACGACGACTTCGCGCAGATCGCCAGCGAGTTCGACACCATCGACGAGCTCACCGAGAGCCTCAAGGTCCAGGTCGGCCGCTCCAAGGTCTTCGGCCAGGGCAACCAGGCCCGCGAGCTGCTCATCGAGCAGCTGTTGTCCTCCGTCGAGGTCCCGATCCCCGAAGCGATCATCGCCGACGAGGTGCACCGTCACCTCGAGGGCGAGAACCGCCTCGAGGACGAGACCCACCGCGCCGAGGTCACCGAGGCCAGCGAGAAGACCTTCCGTCAGCAGATCCTGCTCGACACCATCGCGGAAGCCGAGAAGGTCAAGGTCAGCCAGGACGAGCTCACCCAGTACCTGATCCAGGGCGCGTCGCAGTACGGCATGGACCCGAGCGAGTTCGTTCAGGCCCTGTCCGGCAACGGCCAGATCCCCTCCATGGTCGCCGAGGTTGCCCGTAACAAGGCTCTCGCGATCGCACTGGGCAAGGCGCTCGTCACCGACTCCAACGGCGCGACCGTCGACCTGTCCGAGTTCACGGCCGTCGTCGACGACGAGCCGGCAGCGGATGAGGCCACGGACACCGAGGAGGCCGCTTCCGACGAGGCCGCTTCCGACGAGGCTCCGGCCGCAGAGGCCAAGCCGAAGAAGAAGGCCGCAGCCCAGAAGTAGTAACACCCGCCGCCCGCGAGGGCGCTGCCGCACGGGTCGGCTGCCTTCGGGCAGCCGGCCCGTTTCGTGTTCGCCGTGCGCGCGTGCCGTGCCGGTGAATCTGCCGAGGGCGAACAGAGCCTATTGCGTGCGTTTGACCCTATAGATTCATTCCTGAAGCGACAAGCGAAACGGAGCGCGACATGGCCGAAATGGTACCTACACCCGGAGTTTTTGACCGACTTCTCAGCGACCGCATCATCTGGCTCGGCTCAGAGGTGCGCGACGACAACGCCAACGAGATCTGCGCCAAGATCCTGCTGCTGGCGGCTGAGGACTCGCAGCGGGACATCTTCCTTTACATCAACTCGCCCGGCGGCTCGATCACGGCCGGCATGGCGATCTACGACACCATGAAGTTCGTTCCGAACGACGTCGTGACCGTGGGTATCGGCCTGGCCGCCTCGATGGGGCAGTTCCTGCTCTCCTCCGGCACCAAGGGCAAGCGCTACATCACCCCCAACGCCCGGGTGCTGCTGCACCAGCCGTCTGGTGGTTTCGGTGGCACCGCCGCCGACATCCAGACCCAGGCCAAGGTCATCCTGGACATGAAGAAGAGGATGGCCGAGCTCACGGCCGAGCAGACGGGTAAGTCGGTCGAGCAGATCCTCATCGACAACGACCGTGACAACTGGTTCACCGCCCAGGAGGCGCTGGCCTACGGATTCGTCGATCACCTGCGCGAATTCGCGTCGGACGTGGTCGGCGGCGGCGGTACCGACGACTCAGTGAACAAGAAGTAGGACGGGCAGAACATGGAATTCACTAATTTTGGCCACCAGGCCGGCGGCATGACTCCGGGCGGCATGGCTCCGCAGGCGCCGCAGTCGCGCTACATCCTCCCGACCTTCGAGGAGCGCACGGCCTACGGCTACAAGCGTCAGGACCCGTACGCCAAGCTGTTCGAGGACCGCATCATCTTCCTCGGCGTGCAGGTCGACGACGCATCCGCCGACGACGTCATGGCCCAGTTGCTCGTGCTCGAGAGCCAGGACCCCGACCGCGACATCGTGATGTACATCAACTCGCCCGGTGGCTCCTTCACTGCCATGACGGCCATCTACGACACCATGCAGTACATCCGTCCGCACATCCAGACGGTGTGCCTCGGCCAGGCGGCGTCCGCAGCCGCCGTGCTGCTCGCCGGTGGAACCCCCGGCAAGCGCCTTGCGCTGCCGAACGCCCGCATCCTCATCCACCAGCCTTCCGCCGGTGGCCAGGGCGGCGGCCAGGCGTCCGACATCGAGATCCAGGCCGCTGAGATCCAGCGCATGCGCGAATGGCTCGAAGAGACCCTCGCCGGCCACTCCAACCGCACCAAGGAGCAGGTCCACAAGGACATCGACCGCGACAAGATCCTCGGCGCGCCCGAGGCCCTCGAGTACGGTCTGATCGACCAGATCCTGACGAGCCGCAAGAACGTCCCGACGCTCGTCAAGTAGTCCAGCTCACCCGGGTTCGGCCACTGGCCAGCCCGATCGCCGAACGGCGTGCCGCTTACGGGCGGCGCGCCGTTTCGCTTTGTTCCGCGGGTGCACGCATCTGTCACACGCACCAGCTAGGCTCGAATCAGCGTCATTGATGGAGGAGGCTCACGGATGGCACGAATTGGCGAGAGCGCCGACCTGTTGAAGTGTTCTTTCTGCGGAAAGAGCCAGAAGCAGGTACAGCAGCTCATTGCCGGACCCGGTGTGTACATCTGCGATGAATGCGTCGAGCTCTGCAACGAGATCATCGAAGAACGCCTGGCCGAGGCCGGAGCCGAAGAAACCGGCAGCGAGTTCGAGCTGCCCAAGCCCCGCGAGATCTTCGGATTCCTCGAGGAGTACGTCATCGGGCAGGAAGCCGCCAAGCGGTCCCTCGCCGTCGCCGTCTACAACCACTACAAGCGAGTGCGCTCCCGCGCCACCCTCACGGCCGCCGACGCGATCCATGACGACGTCGAGATCGCCAAGTCCAACATCCTGCTCATCGGCCCCACCGGTTGCGGCAAGACCTACCTCGCGCAGACCCTCGCCAAGCGGCTGAACGTGCCGTTCGCGGTAGCGGATGCGACGGCGCTCACCGAGGCGGGCTACGTGGGCGAAGACGTGGAGAACATCCTCCTCAAGCTCATCCAGGCCGCCGACTACGACGTCAAGCGTGCCGAAACCGGCATCATCTACATCGACGAGATCGACAAGATCGCCCGCAAGGCCGAGAACCCGTCGATCACCCGCGACGTGTCTGGGGAGGGCGTTCAGCAGGCGCTCCTGAAGATCCTCGAGGGCACCGTCGCCTCGGTACCGCCGCAGGGCGGGCGCAAGCATCCGCATCAGGAATTCATCCAGATCGACACCACCAATGTGCTGTTCATCGTGGCCGGCGCGTTCGCCGGGCTGGACGACATCATCTCCCAGCGGGCGGGCAAGAAGGGCATCGGTTTCGGCGCTCCGCTGCACACCAAGGGCGACGACGTCAACCTCTTCAGCGAGGTGCTGCCGGAAGACCTGCACAAGTTCGGGCTGATCCCCGAATTCATCGGCCGGCTACCCGTGGTGACCACGGTCACCCAGCTCGACCAGGTGGCACTGATGCAGATCCTTACCGTGCCCAAGAATGCCCTGGTGCGCCAGTATCAGCGCATGTTCGAACTCGACGGGGTGGAGCTCGACTTCGAGCAGCCCGCCCTCGAGGCCATCGCCGACCTCGCGGTGCTCCGCAAGACCGGTGCTCGGGGCCTGCGCGCCATCATGGAGGAGGTGCTCGGACCGATCATGTTCGAGGTGCCGTCCACCACGGATGTCGCCCGCGTCGTCGTCACCCGCGAATCCGTTCTGAAGAATGCAGCACCCACCATCGTGCTGCACTCCTCCCGCCGTGAAGAGAAGTCGGCCTAGCCCACCTCGCGCGTCCCGAACCGCCCCCGGCCACCGGTCGGGGGCGGTTCTGCGTTTCGCCGACGGCCCCGGGCCCGGTTCCCACCACCTGGTGCCGGTCCGGACAATTGCGCCCGGCGTGCCGGACGCACTTGTCCGCACTGGGAACAGTTGTTGCGGAGTTGACAGGGGGACCTGGGGCGTATCTAATATATTGCATGCCGGTTCCCGTACCAGATGCTTCCCACCGTCCCGCGTCGCTCCGCGATTATGCTTATGAGGCCCTCCGCACGGCGATCGTGGACGGCACCCTGGCACCGGGGGAAAGGCTGCGTGACGCCGAGCTCGAGTCCTGGCTCGGCGTGAGCCGCACACCCATCCGGGAGGCCATCGCCCGGCTGGAGTCCGCCGGGCTGGTGCGCACCGAGCGGGCACGGCAAACCATCGTGGCGCCGCTGGACGAACGGGCGGCGCTGAACGCGCAAGCCATCGCGGCGTCCCTCCATGAACTCGCGGCGCGGGAGGCCGTCGCCCAGCTCACCGAGGCCGACCTCGCCCTCATGGCGGCCGCCAACGAGCGCTTCCGGGCGGCCCTGGCCGCCGACGACGTCGACGCGGCCATCGCCGCCGATGACGATTTCCACGCCGTCGCCGTGCGGGCCAGCGCCAATGAGCTGCTGCCCACCCTGCTCGAGCAGGTCACCCCCACTCTCCGGCGCCTCGAGCGGGCCCGGTTCTCGTCCCTGGCGGGGCGGGCGTCCGTGGCCGACCACGACCGGATCATCCGGCTCTGCGTCGCCGGCCGGGCCGGCGAGGCGGGCGCCGCGGTGCGGGAGAACTGGCTCACCCTGGGCCGGATGCTCGCCACGGCGGCCACGCACACCGCTGAGCACGACGCCGGCTGAACTCGCCGCACCTCCCAGCATTCCCGACCTCCCCACCTCGACCTCAAAGGACCCCATGGCACTGCGCGATTTTCCTCGTCACCCGCTCACCTTCGGCCCGAGCCCGATCCACCCGCTGGACCGGCTGAGCGCCCACCTCGGTGGTGCTCGCGTCTGGGCCAAGCGCGAAGACGTCAACAGCGGCCTCGCCTTCGGCGGCAACAAGACCCGCAAACTCGAGTACCTGATCCCCGAGGCGCTGGCCCAGGGCGCCGACACCCTGGTGTCGATCGGCGGCATCCAGTCCAACCACACCCGGCAGGTCGCGGCCGTGGCCGCCTCCCTGGGCCTGAAGGCCGTGCTCGTGCAGGAGCAGTGGGTGGACTGGCCTGACAGCGTCAACGACAGGGTCGGCAACATCCTGCTGTCCCGCCTCACCGGCGCGGATGTGCGGATCTCCGCCGACGGTTTCGGTATCGGGTTCAAGGACTCCTGGACGCAGGCCATCGCCGACGTCGAGGCGGCCGGCGGTACCCCGTACCCCATCCCGGCCGGTGCCTCCGATCACCGCCTGGGCGGCCTGGGCTTCGCGAATTGGGCCCATGAGGTCGCCCTGCAGGAGGCCGAGCTCGGCGTCTTTTTCGACACCATCGTGGTGTGCAGCGTCACCGGGTCCACCCACGCCGGCATGATCGCCGGTTTCGCCGACCTTGAGGCCAACTTCGGCGGCCAGAAGCGACGCGTTCTCGGCATCGACGCGTCCGCCAAGATCGAAGCCACCCGCGACCAGGTGGCCCGAATCGCGCGCAACACCGCCGAGCTGATCGGGGTGGGCCGGCCCATCGCGGACGAGGAGATCACCGTGCTCGAGGGCTGGGCGGGCGACTACTACGGCATCCCCGTGGAGTCGACCAACACCGCCATCCGCCTCACCGCCAGCCTGGAGGGCGTGATCATCGACCCGGTCTATGAGGGCAAATCGATGGCCGGCCTGATCGACCTCGTCACCACCGGTGACATCGCGCCCGGCAGCAACGTCCTCTACGCCCACCTGGGCGGCCAGCCAGCGATCAACGCCTACAGCGCCCTGTACCACTGACCGGCGGCAGCTGCCACTTCGTCCTAACTGTTACCCGTCCGGACAATTGCGCCCGGTGTGCCAGGACCATTTGTCCGGACGGGCAACAGCTGGCGGCCGGGCGGGCTAGTTGAGGCCGCGGCGGTCGAGGAGGGGCTGGATGTCGGCGTCCCGGCCGCGGAAGGAGCGGTACGCGGCCAGCGGGTCGCCGCTGCCGCCCACGCCGAGCAGCCGGGAGCGGAACCGGTCGCCGTTGGCGCGGTTGAGGCCGCCGTTTTCGGTGAACCATGCCACGGTGTCGGCGTCCAGCACCTCGCTCCAGATGTAGGAGTAGTAGCCGGCGTCATAGCCGCCGGAGAAGGTGTGCGCGAAGTAGGTGCTCGCGTACCGCGTCGGTGCCACCGGGTTGGCCAGGCCCACCGCGGCAAGGGCGTCCGCCTCGAACGCGGCGACATCCGTCACGACGTCGTCGGCGCCGATCCGGTGCCAGGCCTGGTCGAGCAGCGCGGCGGCGAGGTACTCGCTGGTGGCGAAGCCCTCGTTGAACGTTGCCGATTCGCGGATGCGGTCCACGAGCTCCTGCGGCATCGCCTCGTTGGTGCGGTAATGGCGGGCGTAGTTGGCGAGGACCTCTGGCCAAAGCATCCACATCTCGTTGACCTGGCTGGGGAACTCGACGAAGTCTCGGTACACGTTCGTGCCGGCGCACCGCGGATAGGTCACCTGCGCGAACAGGCCGTGCAGGGCATGGCCGAACTCGTGGAAGAGGGTGGTCACCTCGTCGAAGCTCAGCAGGGTGGGGGAGCCCGCTGCCGGCTTGGACACGTTGAGGTTGTTGGTGACGATGGTGGGCGTGCCCAACAGGGTGGACTGCGAGACGAGCGAGTTCATCCAGGCGCCGCCACGCTTGGAATCGCGGGTGTAGAAGTCGGCGATGTACAGGCCGACCGGGGAGCCGTCTTCGTCGGTGACCTCGAACACCCGCGCCTCGGGGTTCCAGGCGGTCAGGTCCGGCCGTTCGGTGAAGATCACGCCGTAGAGGCGGGTGGCGGCGTAGAAAACGCCGTCGTGCAGCACCCGCTCCAGCTCGAAGTAGGGGCGCATCGCGCTGGTGTCCACGTCGAACGTGGCCTGCCGCACCTTCTCGGTGTAGAACGCCCAGTCCCAGGCCGCCAGATCGAAGTCACCGCCGTCGGCGGTCACCGCGGCCTGCAACTCCCGCTGCTCGGCCTGCGCGTTGCGAGCGGCGGCGGGGGCAAGACGGCCCAGCATGTCGGCCACGGCTTCGGGGGTCTTCGCGGTCTCGTCCGCCGTGACGTACGCGGCGTGGCTGGCGAAGCCGAGCAGCCGGGCGCGCTGGGCGCGCAGGCGGGTGATTTCCAGCACCAGCTCGCGGTTGTCGTGTTCGCCGCCGCGGATGCCGCGGGAGCGTGAGGCGCTCAGCAACCGTTCCCGCACGCTCCGGTCGGTGAGGGACGCGAGGTAGGGATGGCTGGTGGGCAGCACCAGGGTGAGCACGTACTTCCCATCGAGCCCGCGGTCCTTGGCGGCCTCGGCGGCCGCGGAGATCTCGCCGTCGCCGAGCCCGTCGAGCTCGGCGAGGTCGTCGATCACGACGGCGAGGTCGTTGGTGTCGGCGAGAAGATTCTTCTCAAACCGGGTGGTGAGCGTGGACAGGCGCTTGTTGTATTCGCGCAGGGTCGACTTCTCGCCCTCGGACAGGCCGGCGCCGGCCAGCGTGTACTCGGTGTGGTACCGCTCGAGCAGGTAGTCCGTCTCGGCGTCCAGGACCAACTCGGTGCGCCGGGCGTTGAGGGCGCTGATGCGCGCGTACAGGTCAGGGTCGAGGCGGATGGCGTCGGTGTGCGCCGCGAGCAGGGGAGCGAGCTCCTCTTCGAGGGCGGTGCCGAAGTCGGAGGAGTCCGAGGAGCTCAGCGAGAAGAACACCGTCGCGACCCGGGTGAGCACCTGGCCGCTTCTCTCCAGGGCGATCAGCGTGTTCTCGATGGTCGGCTCGGCGGCATCCTCGGTGATGGCCCGCACTTCGGCGAGTTGCTCAGCCATACCGGCGTCGAACGCGGGCCGGTAGTGCTCGTCGCGAATCTCACCGAACGGCGGCAACTGGTACGGCAGGGTGCTGGGAGAAAAGAAGGGATTCGAGGAGTCGGCCATCGCCCCAGCCTAGTGTCGGCGCCAGCGCGGCAGCGGGCAAGATGGACAGTGCGGCAGCGGGTGCGCTCCGAAGCGCACGGACGTAGGCTCTGGCCATGAGCGACACCCCTGAGCGCCAGGAGACGGCGCCGCGTGACCGGCACCTTCCCGGCCAGGAGCACCTGCCGCGGGTGCTCACGTGGCGTACAGCCGCGAATTCCGCGGCGTACCTGCTGCCGCACCTGGGCGCCGGGCTCAGCGTGCTGGACGTGATGTGCGGGCCCGGCACCATCACCGTCGACCTGGCCCGCCGGGTCGCACCCGGCCTGGTCATCGGGGTGGACAGCTCACCGGCCAGGGTCGACGAGGCGGCCGGGCTGGCGTTCGACGAGGGCGTGCAGAACACCCGGTTCGTTGTGGGCGATGTGTATGCCCTGCCGGTGGCGGATGCCTCCGCCGACATCGTGCACGCCCACCAGGTGCTGCAACACCTGACGAACCCGGTGGCGGCGCTGGTCGAACTGCGTCGCGTCCTCAAGCCCGGCGGCATCCTCGCGGCCCGCGATGCCTGCTACGGCGGGGTGACCTGGTATCCGCGCCTGCCGGGGCTGGCGAACTGGCTCGGCGTGTATCGCGCGGTGCACGCCTTCAGCGGCGGCACCCCCGACGCCGGCGCCGCCCTCAAGGCGTGGGCGCACGAGGCCGGTTTTCGCGAGGTGACGAGCAGCGCCTCGATCTGGTGCTTCGCCTCCGCCGCGGAACGGGAGTGGTGGGGCGAGTCCTGGGCAGAGCGGGTGACTGATCCGGACTTCGCCGTGCCCGCCATCGAGGCCGGTGCGGCGCGGCTGGCCGACCTGCACGAGATCAGCACCGACTGGCGCCGCTGGGCACGGGACCCCGACGCCTGGTTCGCCATGCCGCACGGCGAGATCATCGCCGCGCGGTGACGGAATCCGTTAGATCCAGTCTTCGTCGTCTTCGGTCGCCACAACCGGCTGGGTGATGGTGGCGCTGTCCTCGACGGGATCGAACCGGATCACGGTGCCGTCGTCGAGTTCGATCACCGGCTTGCCCTCCAGCCAGGTCAGCGTCCAACGCCAGCTGCTGGTGTCCTCCGGCAGGCCGGCGAGGTCGCCCTCGACCGCCTCCAGGGCGATGAGGACCACCTCGGGCAGGCCCTCCGGCGGCGTGGCTCCGAGTGACCAGCGGGTACCGAGCTGCATGGTTAGACCTCGGCCTCGTAGGTGACCCAGCTGGTGCGGGAACCGACCTTGTCGTAGAGCTTCTGGGTGGCCTTGTCGTCCGAAGTGGAGACCCACTGCAGCTTCCGGTAGTTGTGCGCCTTGGCGTAGTCGCGGGCGAAGTCCAGCAGGGACTGGCTCACGGGCTCGCGGAACTCCTTGGTCACGAACAGGTCGTCGATGAAGAGCCCGACGTCGCCGCTGAGAGTGCGGGGAAAGGCGCGATAGAGCGTGAAACCGACGAAGGTGCCGTCATCGTCGACCGCGACAGCACCGTCGAGGTCATGGTTCTTATCGATGATCCAGCTCCACACGCGCAACGCCTTCTCGTCGGTCAGGTCGCTCTTGTTGAACTCGCTGTAGCCTTCGAAAAGTCCAAGCCACGGGAAGAAGTCCTTGTCACCCAGCGGGCGGACCTGTACAGACATGCGGTTCTCCTTAAATTTCCGACACCGTGGCAAGCACGATATTCGTAACACTCAGCTCGTCGGACTCGACGAACGTCAAATCCGCGATGCGGCCTACTGCTTGCAAATCGGCGGCCACCTGCGCGAGCAGGGCCACCTCCGCTGTCGATCCCCCGATTGTTGCAGAAAGGACAGCGGACTTCTGTGAGGCTTTCGCGTCGGTCTTGGCGCGCCGGATGCCCGTAAGGGCCCGGCTGGCCAGGTCGAGCAGGGCCAGGGTGTCGGCATCCGCGACCGAAGCCGGTGCGGCGGGCCATGCCGCGCGGTGCACCGAGTCGTCATTGGACCACGACCAGGCTTCTTCGGTGGCGAACGGCACGAACGGGGCGAACAGGCGCAGCAGCGTCGACAACGCCTGGCGGAGTGCCGCGACGGCGGACGCCTGCTCGGGACCGGCCTCGCCGTACGCCCGCTCCTTGACCAGCTCGAGGTAGTCGTCGCAGAACGTCCAGAAGAAGCTCTCGGTGAGCTCCAGCGCCCGGGCGTGGTCGAAGTTCTCGAATGCCGCGGTCGCCTGGCCGATCACCATGTCCAGGCGGGCGAGCATGCTGATGTCGATCGGTTCCGTGACCGGAGCGGAATCGTCGCCGGCGAAGCCGAGGATGAACTTGCTGGCGTTGAGGATCTTGATGGCCAGACGGCGGCCGATTTTGATCTGCGTCGGGTTCTTGGGATCGAACGCCGCATCGGTGCCCAGCCGTGACGATGCCGCCCAGTAACGCACGGCATCGGAGCCGTGCTGCGAGAGCACGTCGGCGGGGGTGACGACATTGCCCTTGGACTTCGACATCTTCTTCCGGTCAGGGTCGACGATGAATCCGGACAGGGCGGCGTGCTGCCACGGCGACTCGCCGTGCTCGAGTTCGGCGCGCAGAAGCGTGGAGAACAGCCAGGTGCGGATGATGTCCTGGCCCTGCGGGCGCAGCGAATACGGGTAGACCAGGTCGAACAGCTCCGGGTCGCGCTCCCAGCCGCCGGCCAGTTGCGGGGTGAGAGACGAGGTGGCCCAGGTGTCCATCACGTCGACCTCACCGACGAAACCGTTGGCGGCGCCGCGCTGTTCGGCCGTGTAGCCGGGCGCGACATCGGACGACGGGTCGACGGGTAGTAGCTCCGCGGTGGCGATGATGGGGGCGTCGAAGACCGGGTTGGCGTCGGCGTCCAGCGGGTACCAGACGGGCAGCGGAACGCCGAAAAAGCGCTGCCTGGAGACCAGCCAGTCACCGGTGAGGCCGTTGACCCAGTTCTCGTAGCGCACGCGCATGAACTCAGGATGCCACTGCAACGCAGTTCCGTGGTCGATCAGTCGGCTCCGGAGCTTTTCGTCCCGGGCGCCGTTGCGGATGTACCACTGGCGGGTGGACACGATTTCGAGGGGCTTGTCGCCCTTCTCGAAGAACTTGACCGGGTGCACGATCGGCTTGGGGTCGCCGATCAGGTCGCCCGACGCGCGGAGCAGCTCGACCATGGTCTGCTTGGCGGAGAACACCGTCTTCCCGGCGAGCTGCGCGTAGGCGGCCTGCGCGTCCGGGGTGACGATCACATCGGGCGCCTCGGCGATGATCCGGCCGTCGAAGCCCATGATCGCGCGGTTGGGCAGGTCGAGTTCGCGCCACCAGACCACGTCGGTCACGTCGCCGAAGGTGCAGATCATGGCGATGCCCGAGCCCTTGTCCTTCTGGGCGAGGTGGTGGGCCAGGATCGGGATCTCGACATCGAAGACCGGGGTGCGAACCGTGCTGCCGAAGAACGGCTTGTAGCGGTCGTCGTCCGGATGCGCCACGAGGGCGACGCAGGCGGCGAGAAGCTCCGGTCGGGTCGTCTCGATCTCGATGGTGGAGCCGTCCGGCTTGGAGAAGGACACCCGGTGGTACGCGGCGGGCATCTCCTTGTCCTCGAGCTCGGCCTGCGCGACGGCGGTGCGGAAGGTGACATCCCAGAGGGTGGGCGCCATGGCCTGGTAGGCCTCGCCACGGTTCACGTTGCCGATGAAGGCGCGCTGGGAGGCCGTGATCGACTCCGGTGCGATGGTGCGGTAGCTCTGGGTCCAGTCGACGGAGAGGCCCAGGGTGCGCCACAGTTCTTCGAACTGCTTCTCGTCCTCGACGGTGAGGCGCTCGCACAGTTCGATGAAGTTGCGGCGGCTCACGGGCAGCTGGTCGGCAGCCTTGGTGCTCTTGCCGTCGCCACCCTCGAAGGGCGGCACGAAGTCGGGCGTGTACGGCAGGGACGGGTCGCAACGCACCCCGTAGAAGTTCTGTACCCGGCGTTCGGTGGGCAGACCGTTGTCGTCCCAGCCCATCGGATAGAACACCCTCTTGCCGCGCATGCGCTGAAAGCGGGCGACGACGTCGGTGTGGGTGTAGCTGAAGACGTGGCCGATGTGCAGCGAACCGGAGGCGGTGGGCGGGGGAGTGTCGATCGAGAAGATGGACGCCTTGGTCGCTCCGGCGCGGTCGAACCGATAGGTGCCCTGTGCCTCCCAGCTGGTTTCCCACTTCGCTTCCAGCCCTTCGAGGGCGGGCTTTTCGGGAACGCGGTCAGCGTTGGTCATGACACTCCGATTCGTTTCAGCGGCACCGTGTCGATGGTGAGGTGCCTTCAGTACTGCTGAACCAATCTAGTCGATGTGGCGCCTACGGCAGCACTCGGACCCTCCGAACGGGCTGATCCGGGCCTTGTTTGGGAGTCTTCTCAGACGACGGCCCGAGTTAGAACGACGGCTGTTCGGGCAGGTTGTCGGGTCGCGGGGCGGCCGGGGAAGTCGGCGCTTCCGGCTCTGATGCCTGGGTGACGGGTGGGCCGAGGTAGGTGTCCGGGTAGGTGCGGTGGGTCTGCCCGGCCGGGGAGGTCCAGACCAGCACGCCGCCGGGTTCTTGCTCGACGGCCCACAGGGTGTGGTGTTTCAGCCGGTGGTGCAT
>NZ_JAODBG010000002.1 GCF_025463825.1 Cryobacterium sp. | reverse complement strand
CAGCACCAACACCAGCGCCGTCGTGACCAGACGGGAGAGCACCCAGATGAGACCGACCTTGCCCCACCACGGCACCAGCCGGTAGCGCGCCCACCACCGGGCCGGCACCAGGCGGCCCCGGTTCTCCGGCGCGACACCGGTGCGGGTCGTGGCCACGATCAGCCGATCGGAGCGGTCAGCCAGGCGCGCAGCGCGTCTTCGCACTCGTCGATCTGGGAGAGGGCCACCCGCTCGTCATCGGCGTGTGCCTTGAGCGGGTCACCCGGCCCATAGTTCACGGCGGGGATGCCCAGGGCCGAGAACCGGGCCACATCGGTCCAGCCGTACTTGGGCCGCGGTTCGGCGCCGACGGCCTCGAGGAACTTCAGCGCCAGCGGGGCGTCCAGGCCGGGGCGGGCGCCCTCAGCGAGGTCGACGACGGTGATGTCGAAGCCCGCGAACAGGTCCTCGAGGTGTTCGACAGCCTCGGCGGCGGTGCGGCTGGGGGCGAAGCGGTAGTTGACGTGCACCATGCACTCGTCGGGGATGACGTTGCCGGCAATGCCGCCGCTGATGCCCACGGCGTTCAGGCCTTCCCGGTAGACGAGGCCTTCCACCTCGACCTCGCGCGGCTGGTACGCGGCGAGGATGTCCAGGATCGGGGCGGCCTTGTGGATCGCGTTCTCGCCCACCCAGGCCCGGGCGGAGTGCGCGCGCTTGCCGAAGGTGCTGATCTCCACGCGCACGTTGCCGTTGCAGCCGCCCTCGACCTGGCTGTTGCTCGGCTCCCCGAGGATGGCGAAGTCGCCCTCGAACAGGTCGGGGCGGTTGGTGGCGAGCCGGCCGAGGCCGTTCAGGGCGGCGTTGACCTCTTCATGGTCGTACCACATCCAGGTCAGGTCGACGTTGGTGTCGGCGAGCTCGGCGGCGAGTTTGAGCTGCACGGCCACGCCGGCCTTCATGTCGGTGGTGCCGCGGCCCCAGAGGTAGTCGACCCCGTCGATCGTCTCGAAACGGGTGGGCAGGTTGTCGTTCAGCGGCACGGTGTCGATGTGCCCGGCGATCACGACGCGCTGGGCACGGCCCAGGTTGGTGCGGGCGACGATGGTGTCGCCGTCGCGGATCACCTCGAGGTGGGCGGAGCCGGCCAGAGCGGCTTCGATCGCGTCGGCGAGCGGGGTCTCGTTGCCGGAGACCGATTCCGCATCGCACAGGGCGCGGGTCAGCTCGATCGACGACGCGGTCAGGTCGAGCGCCGGAACGGCGGGACGCGCGGCAGGAGCTGCGGAGTCGGCGGAGTCTGGGGACGGGTCTGCGGTGAGGTCTGAGGGCACTCTACTAATCTAGAGCCATGGTCACCGCCCTTCCCCCCGCCCAGCCGTCAGACTCCGCCGCACCGGCCGCCTCCTCCGCCTGGGGGTACGGCCTGGCCACCATCGCCGGCGACGGCACCGTGCTTGACACCTGGTACCCGGCGCCCCGGCTCGGTGCACTGCCGGCCGACCGGGACCGCTGGATCGTTCCCACCGAGCTGGAGGAGGCATCCGGCCCGGACGCCCGCCGCAACGTGCGCCTGGAGGCCGTCACCGTCGAGATCGACCTTCAGGCCCCGCCCGCCGGCACCTCGGATGCCTACCTCCGCCTGCACCTGCTCTCGCACCTGCTCGTCAAGCCCAACACGATCAACCTCGACGGCATCTTCGGCCACCTGCCCAACGTGGTCTGGACCAATGCCGGGCCGGTGCTGCCCGCCGATTTCGACCGGCTCCGCCCGTCGCTGCAGCGTCACGGCATCCAGGCCAGCGGGCTGGACAAGTTCCCGCCGCTGCTCAACTACGTCTCGCCGGAGCGGGTGCGCATCGCGGACGCCTCCCGGGTGCGCCTGGGCGCCTATCTCTCCCCCGGCACCACCGTCATGCACGAGGGTTTCGTCAACTTCAACGCCGGCACCCTGGGCGTCTCGATGGTCGAGGGCCGGGTGTCCCAGGGTGTCGTGGTCGGCAACGGGTCCGACATCGGCGGCGGCGCATCCATCATGGGCACGCTCTCCGGCGGCGGCACCCAGCGCGTCACGATCGGCGAGCGGGCACTGCTGGGCGCCAACTCCGGCATCGGCATCTCGATCGGTGACGACTCAGTGGTCGAGGCGGGCCTGTATGTGACCGCCGGCACCAAGGTGGTGCTGGTGGATTCCGCCCGCACGGCGGACGGAGCACCGCAGACGGCCAAGGCCAAGGACCTCTCCGGAGTGCCGAACCTGCTCTTCCGCCGCAACTCCATCAGCGGCGCGGTCGAGGTGCTCCCCCGCAAGACCGGCATCGTCCTGAACGAGGCCCTGCACGCCTGAGCCCCGGCCTGGACCGACGAAAGAACCCCAACCTGCCGCTGGCGGGTTGGGGTTCTTTCGTGCCGGCCGGGAGCCTAGGCGCGCGGGTAGTCTCGGGCGACCGAGCCCGTGTAGAGCTGCTGCGGGCGCCCGATCTTCGCGGTCGGGTCCAGGTTCATCTCGCGCCAGTGCGCGATCCAGCCGGGCAGCCGGCCGATCGCGAACAGCACCGTGAACATGCGCGGAGGGAAGCCCATCGCCTTGTAGATCACGCCGGTGTAGAAGTCGACGTTGGGGTAGAGCTTGCGCTCCTTGAAGTAGTCGTCGTTCAGGGCGATGAACTCCAGCTCCTTGGCGATGTCGAGCAGGTCGTCCTTCACACCGAGGGCTTCGAGCACGGCGTCCGCGCTCTCCTTGACCAGCTTGGCGCGCGGGTCGTAATTCTTGTAGACCCGGTGGCCGAAGCCCATCAGGCGCACCCCGGCTTCCTTGTTCTTCACCCGTTCGACGTACTTCTGCACGCCTTCGCCGGATGCCTTGATCTCGCTGAGCATGGTGAGCACGGCCTCGTTGGCGCCGCCGTGCAGCGGGCCGGAGAGGGCGTTGATGCCGCCGGAGACGGACGCGAAGAGGTTGGCCTCGGTGGAGCCGACCAGGCGCACGGCCGAGGTGGAGGCGTTCTGCTCGTGGTCTTCGTGCAGCATCAGCAGGCGCTCGAGCGCCTTGCTCACCACGGGGTTCACCTCGTACGGCTCCGCGAGGGTGCCGAAGTTGAGCTTGATGAAGTTGTCCACGAAGCTCAGCGAGTTGTCCGGGTACAGGAACGCGTGCCCGATGCTCTTCTTGTGCGCGTACGCGGCCATCACCGGCAGCTTCGCGAGCAGGCGGATCATCGACAGTTCGACCTGCTCGGGGTCCTTGGGGTTCAGGGAGTCCTGGTAGTAGGTCGACAGGGCGGAGACCCCGGCGGAGAGCACCGACATCGGGTGCGCGTTGTGCGGCAACGCGTCGTAGAACCGGCGCAGGTCCTCGTGCAGGAGGGTGTGCCGACGGACGCGGGTGTCGAACGCGCTGAGTTCGCTTGCGGTGGGCAGCTCACCGTAGATGAGCAGCCAGGCGGTCTCGAGGAAGTTCGAGTTCTGGGCGATCTGCTCGATCGGGTAGCCGCGGTAGCGCAGGATTCCGGCGTCCCCGTCGATGTACGTGATGGCTGACCTCGTTGCCGCCGTGTTCACGAATCCTGCGTCGAACGTGGTGAAGCCGGTCTGCTTGGTCAGCGTTCCGATGTCGATGCTGGACGGGCCGTCCGTGCTGGCCAGGATGGGGAACTGCGCCGATCCCCCCGGGTAGGTCAGAGTGGCCGTCTGCGGGCCCGGTACGGGCCGATCGATGAACTGCGGCTCATTGGATGGTGTTCGCTGCGCGACGTCGCCCACGGCGCCTCCCTGGATTTTCAAGCCTTTCGGCTGTTGGTCTATGGCGGTCCGCCGCAGCACGCTCATGGTGCTTGGCAACGATAACCCGCCTACAGCCTATTCCGCCGAGGGGCATACTGTTGCATCGTCCAAGATCGGCCAGAGTCGTTTGGCCCTACGCCACAGCCGGATGCGCAGCCGACGGCGGGTTGCGCCCATCACGACGGAAGCGCCCGTTCGCTGGGCCACCAATTCGCGCACCCGGGCAGCGGGAATCT
The DNA here is from genome assembly GCF_025463825.1 of Cryobacterium sp. Classification (GTDB taxonomy): domain Bacteria; phylum Actinomycetota; class Actinomycetes; order Actinomycetales; family Microbacteriaceae; genus Cryobacterium. Next base: position 1,641 of record NZ_JAODBG010000002.1, on the reverse strand, counting down.
TGGCAACCAGGTCGCCGTTGCGGCCGATGAACGCGAAGAACCGGCCTTTCACCTTCACGCCGTCACCGTTGAACATCCGGCCCGGCACCACCGGGGGGTCGCCGGGCAGTTCGGCCACGAGCGCGTTCAGCGCCCCGACACTCGCCGCGTAGCCATCGTCATTGGTCGACGCCGCAGTGTCCGCCATCATCCCAGCCCTTCGCTTCGGCCCATCGTCTGCACCGTAGGCCCAGCGGGCTGGGACGTCAATGCGTCGTGGTCACGGCGTCGCTTCGTCGGCGGAGGCGCGCAACCGCTCGGCCGCGGCGTTGATGCGCTCGTCGCTCGCGGTGAGGGAGAACCGCACGTGCCGGGGGTAGAAGGCGCCGTAGAACGGCCCGGGGCCGGCGAGGATGCCCAGGGCGGCGAGCTGCCGGATCGAGTCCCAGGCGTCGACGCCGGCGCTGGCCCACAGGTAGAGGCCCGCCTCGCTGTTGTCGATGTGGAATCCCGCGGCGACGAGCGCAGGCAGCAGCACCTCGCGGCGGGCCCGGTAGCGCTCCCGCTGCACGGCGACGTGTTCGTCGTCGCCCAGGGCGGCCACCATGGCCGCCTGCAGCGGGGCGGGCAGCATCAGGCCGGCGTGCTTGCGTACGGTGAGCAGGCGGCCGAGTACGCCGGCTCCGCCGGCGGCGAACGCGCCCCGGTAGCCGGCCATGTTGGACTGTTTGCTCAGCGAGTAGATCGCCACGACGTTGTCGATGTTCCCACCGGTGACGCGCGGGTCAAGGATGCTCGGGATCGGCTCCGTGGTCCACGGCGCGTCCCAGCCGAGTTCGGCGTAACACTCGTCGTTGACGATCACGGCACCGAGCTCGCGGGCTCTGGCCACGGCGGCGCGCAGGGCCGGCACGGTCAGCACCCGCCCGTCGGGGTTGCCGGGGCTGTTGAGCCAGATCAGCTTCGTCGTCTCCGGCCATTCGGCGGGGTCGTCGGACGGGAACGCATCCGCCCCGGCCATCGCCGCGCCGATCGCATAGGTGGGGTAAGCAGCGCGCGGGTGCACGATGGTGTCACCCTCGCCGACGCCGATCATGAACGGCAGCAGCGCCACGAGCTCTTTCGAGCCGATGGTCGGCAGCACGTTCGCGTCGGCCAGGCCGGGAACTCCTCGGCGGCGGGCGTACCAGGAGATGATGGCCCGCTGCAGCGCTGGCGTGCCCGTGGTCTGCGGGTAGGCGTGTGCATCGGTCGCGTGCGCGAGGGCGGTCTGCACAACGGGCGGAGTGGCGTCGACAGGCGACCCGATGGACAGGTCGACGATGCCGTCCGGGTGGGCCCGAGCCTGCTGCGCGAACGGCAGCATCTGGTCCCACGGGTAGTCGGGAAGCGGCTTCAGCACCGGTAGTACTCCACCCGGCTAGTGCTGAACCTGGGGAGGAAGCACCGAGATGACCGGGTGGTCCTTGGCGATGACGCCCACCTTGGCGGCTCCGCCCGGCGAGCCGATGTCGTCGAAGAACTCCACGTTGGCCTTGTAGTAGTCCGCCCACTGCTCGGGCAGGTCGTCTTCGTAGTAGATGGCCTCGACCGGACACACCGGTTCGCAGGCGCCACAGTCGACGCATTCGTCAGGGTGGATGTAGAGGGAGCGTTCGCCCT
>NZ_JAODBG010000115.1 GCF_025463825.1 Cryobacterium sp. | reverse complement strand
CGGAAGTTGTCAACCTGTCTGAGACAGCAGGCGGGTGTTGATTCCGGTTTTTAGTGGGTGTTGTGGTGCGGTCGGGCGCCGTCTGAAGCGTTCGGGGTGCTCGGCCCAGTACTGGTCGAGACGGTCTTGGCGGTGCTGGCGGATCTGGTCGGCAGTGCCGTCGTGAACGGATGCTGGGGTGTGCCGGCCGAGTCCGCCGTGGCGGTGCTCGGTGGCGTAGCCGTGGAGGAAGTCCTGCGTCCATTGGCGGGCGTGGTCGATACTGTCGAACCGGTCGGGGCAGGCTGGGTCATATTTGATGGTTTTGAACAATGACTCGGAGAACGGGTTATCGTCGCTGACGCGGGGCCGGGAGTAGGACATCAGAGCGCCGGTCTTGGTGAGGGTGTCGACGAGTTCGCCGGCGCGCATCACGGCTCCATTGTCGGAGTGGAGGATTTTCGGGGCGCCGTGGGTGCTGATCGCGTCGGTGAATAACGTCTTGGCGCGCTCTTTGGACTCGGTGTAGTCGATGCACCACGCGACCGGGTAGCGAGAGAACACATCGATAGCCAGATACAAGAAATACCGGTCCAACCGGGTCGGGCCGCGTAGCTCAGTGATGTCCCAGGACCACAGGTCACCGACCGCATGTGTCGCGGCGGCGGGTGTGCGCGAGGAACTGAAGCCGTGTGACCGGGTTCGGCGTTGGTCGCCCACGAGGCGCTCCGCTTTCGCGATCCGGTAGAACGTGCGCTGGGAACAGAGCACTTCACCGGCGTCGAAAGCACGCCAGTACGTTTGCACGACGGACTTGTCCGCGTATTTCTCGTCGGTGAGGACGTCGATTACCGCGGCTCGTTCGTCAGTGTCGAGCGCCGCGGGCTGCGTGCGATCGGCTTGCTGCAGTGGCTGGGGCACGGGCGTGTAGTGCCGGTAGCCCCGGCTGCGCCGGTAGTACGTTGACCGGGCCAACCCCACGGTCCGGCAGCTGCCAATAACAGGAACACCGATGCCTTCCAGGGCGGCCACCGTCTCAGTCAAGAGAGCCTGTGTTGCTTCAACCACTGGGCGTACTCGTCGGCGCTCATCAACATCGGCGGGATCTCCGGAGGGTTGTCCGAGCTCGTGGTGATCCCTTCCAAGAGCTCGAATGCTTTTCCCAAAATCTGCTGCGCCGCTTCGGACTGCGCGACTTTCTTCTTCAACGCCTCGTTCTCGCGCAGTAGCCGGGCCAGTTCGGCGCGGTCTCGGTTCTCCATTCGGTGCGACGACCTTTCTGCTCTGGCGACCATTGATGCCGTCAAGTCTCCACTGGCACGAGCAGCCAACCAACGTTTCACCGTGCTGGCCGCCAGCGCATGCTCCCGCAGCAACCGCACTTTCGCGCCTCGCTGAACGCCAGCGTCCCACTTCCGCAGGAACTCCAGCCGGTACTCCACCGGGAACGCTCGCCGCCCCGACTGTGTCAGGCCAATAGTTGGGTCACTCATAATTCGCTCCATTCCCCGCACTGGAAACCAGAGGTGTCTCACGACCATCCTGGCAACCAACGCACACCGGGCGCAATTGTCCGAACGGGCCACAGTTGTGCCGCCAGGTTGGGGTCAGGATGGCCGGGCGGCGAGGACGCAGAACTCGTTGCCCTCGGGGTCCGCGAGGACTACCCACGGCACGTCGTGCTGGCCGGCATCGGCACGCGTGGCTCCCATCCTGAGCAGGCGCTCCACCTCGGCGGCCTGGTCGTCCGGCACGAAGTCGAGATGCAGGCGGTTCTTGCCGCTCTTCTCCTCGGGCACGACGCCGAACAACAGCGTCGGATGCGCACCCTCCGCGGGCGCAATTTCCACCTCGTCGGCACTCTCCCCCACGACGACCTAGCTCAGCGCGTCCCGCCACCACAGACCCAGAACCTTCGGGTCGCGACAGTCGACGACGACCTCTTCCCACACCAATGACATGCCCACACCGTACCCGGTCACCGTCGCCTCGCGGTCTAGACTCAGCAGGGATTCATAGCTGGGGGACGAGTGGCACCACAGATCGGCGCAACACCGGACTCCGGTGCACCCGACGGACCGGTGGGGCTCCCCACCCGCCCTGCGCCGCCTCGACCCGCGGCCTCCAGACCCGGCTCGTCCCAAACAGGGTCGTCCCGGCCCGGCTCGTCCCAACCAGGAACGTCCCGGCCCGGCGCATCCCGGCCCGGCGCGGTCCGGACCGTCACGACCCGCACGACCGTCTCCCCGGGCAAGCCGCCGACAGCTGTGGCCGCGACGCCTCCCGTGGAACCTCCGTCCACACGAGTACCGCCCGCACGGCGCCCGCCGTCCGTGCGTCGTCGGGACATCCAGGGGCTGCGTGCCTTTGCCGTGCTGGCCGTCATCGGCAACCACGTGATTCCCTGACCCACCGGTGGCTTCGCCGGCGTCGACATCTTCTTCGTCGTCTCGGGGTTCCTCATCACCGGGATCCTGCTCCGGGAGCACGAGACCACCGGCCGGATCTCGCTGCGGTCCTTCTACGCGAACCGGGTCCGGCGCATCCTGCCGTCCGCCGTCGTCGTCCTGCTCGCCACCTGCGCCCTCGCCTGGGCCCTGTTCAACCAGACCAGGGCCCTCACCACACTGTGGGATGCCCTCGCGTCGCTCCTGTTCGTGGCCAACTGGCGGTTCGCCGCGGTCGGCACGGACGACTTCGACGCCACGGCGGCGGCGTCCGCGGTGCAGCATTTCTGGTCGCTCGCCGTCGAGGAGCAGTTCTACCTGTTCTGGCCGGCGCTGCCGATCCTGGTGCTACTCGCCGCCAGAGGCTCACGCTCGCCCGGACACGGGCGGCGGGCGGTCGCCGCGGTGGTCTGCGTGGTCGTCGTGGCGTCGTTCGGCTATGCCCTCTGGACCGGGGCCACGCAGCCGGCACTCGCCTACTTCTCCACCCTGTCCCGGGCCTGGGAGCTCGGCGTGGGTGCGTTGCTCGCCGTCGTGGCGCCGCTTCTGGGCCGCATCCCGCGTCCCGCGCGCCTCTTGCTCGCCTGGACTGGGCTGGCCGGCATCGTCGGCTCCTTCGTCCTGCTGACGCCGGACCTGCCCTTCCCCGGACCCTGGGCGGCCGTGCCCGTTCTGGCCACGGCGTTCGTGATCATCGGCGGCACCGAGGCGCCGGCGCAGCACCTGCTCCCGCTGACGAACCGGGTCAGCGTCTACCTCGGTGACATCTCGTACTCGCTGTACCTCTGGCACTTCCCGGTCTACATCTTCCTGACCCTGCTGATGCCCGAGCAGACCCTGTCGTCGACGCTGCTGATCTGTGGCGCGATCGCGGCCGTATCTGTCGTGGGGTACTACCTCGTTGAGCAACCCCTGCACCGCTCTCCGTTGCTGCGCGGCCGCGGGCAGGCCGCAACCGGTGCCAGCACCGATCCCACCGCCGAGCGGCGGCTGTCCTGGCGGTCCTGGCGCGAGCGATTCAGCACCCAGTTCCTGATGTCGGCGCTCGGCGCCTTCGTGGTCGTGGTGGTCGTCGCCGTCTCTTTCCAACTCCGGGACCGGCCGCTCCTCCCCGTCGCAGCGCCCGTGTCCGACGCGCCCGTGTCCGACGCGCCAACGGACGAGGACCCCGAGGTCCAGCTGCAGGCCGACCTGGCCGCCGCCGCCGCCGCAACCGCCTGGCCGGACGACCTCGATCCTTCCCTCAACGACGCCATCGCCGCATCGTCGAACGACAACCCGGCCCGCGACTGCTTCACCGTGGGCGACACGCCCTCGTTCGAGCGCTGTACGTGGGGGGATTCCGACGCGTCCCACCAGATGTTCCTCGTCGGCGACTCCGAGGCGCTCTCCTATGCCCCGGCGTTCAAGGCGATCGCCGAGGCGAGCGACGGCCAGTGGAAGATCACCACGGCGGGCCTCTACGGCTGCCGGTACACCGCTGCGTTGGTCGCCAACGAGGATCCGGCCGTGATGGCTGCCTGCCCGCAGCGGAAACTCGACGTGGCCGCCCAGATCGTTCAGGCCGCACCAGAGGTCGTGGTCGTGGCCAACGCCTTCGCCGAGGGCCAGGAGTCCGATCGCACCCCGTTGTCGGTGGCGGACATCGTCGCGTCGACGGTCGCGGAAACGGCCGGCTACGGCGCACCGGGCCGGATCGTCTATCTGGCGCCACCCCCGCTCGGAGCGGAACTCGGCCAGTGCTACTCGAACGTGTCGAGCCCGCAGAACTGCAACGTGGGCATCGGTGCGACCTGGCAGGCCTTCGCCGCCGCCCTGTCGGCGGTGACCGCCACCGGCGACCACGTCATCAGCTCGCTCGCCTTCAGCTGCGCGGACGGGATCTGCCCTGCCTTCGCCGGCACCGTTCCCACCACGTACGACCCGGTGCATCTGACGCCGGCATACGCGGAACGCATCGCCCCCGCCATCCGCGCCGAGCTGGCCGCCCTCGGGCTGATGTAGCCGACCTGCCCGGGTAAGGACGGCCGAGTGCGGGCGCGCCGCTAGAGTCGGTAGTGGCGCCGGCGTCGGCGCCGCGTACCTCCCCGCGAAAGGCCACACGTGCCCCGGTTAGACCTGCCCCTTCCCGAATTGCGCCAGTACCGCCCCGATGTCGCCGAGCCGGCCGACTTCGACGCCTTCTGGCAGCGGACCCTCGCCGAGGCCCGGCAATTCCCGGCCGCCCCGGTGCTCACCAGGGTGGAGTCGTCGCTGAGCGAGGTGGAGGTCTACGACGTCACGATCAACGGATTCGGCGGTGACCCGGTCAAGGCCTGGTTCCTGCTGCCCGCCGACCGGGCAGGGACGCTGCCGGAGCGGCTTCCCACCGTGGTCGAGTACAACGGGTACGGCGGCGGTCGCGGCCTGCCGCACGAGCACCTGGGCTGGGCGGCCAGCGGTTACGCCCACCTCTTCATGGACACCCGCGGGCAGGGCAGCGGCTGGGGCTCCGGCGGTGACACCGCAGACCCGCACGGCAGTGCACCGGCGGGTTCCGGCTTCATGACCCGCGGCATCCTCTCGCCCGACGACTACTACTACCGGCGCGTCTACACCGACGCGGTGCGCGCGATCGACGCCGTGCGCACCCTGGACCGGGTCGACCCCGGGCGGGTGACGGTGTGCGGCGCCAGCCAGGGCGGCGGCCTCGCCATCGCGGCCGCCGGGCTCTCGGACGGCCTGGTCGCGGTGATGCCGGAGGTGCCCTTCCTCTGCCACTTCGAACGCGCCGTCGGCATGACCGGCGCCGACCCGTACCAGGAGGTCGTGCGCTACCTGTCAGTGCACCGCGAGCAGGTCGAACCGGCCTTCACCACCCTGTCGTACTTCGACGGCGTCAACTTCGCCAAGCGCACCAACGCACCCGCGCTGTTCTCGGTGGCGCTGCTCGACCCGATCTGTCCGCCGTCCACCGTGTTCGCGGCGCACAATCACTGGGCAGCGGATGCCGAGATCGAGGTGTACCCGTTCAACGAGCACGAGGGCGGCCAGGGCCACCATTTCGTGCGCCAGGCTGCCTGGCTGGCGCGGCAGCTCGCCGGGCAGCCGGTCGGTTAGCGCGCAACAGTTGCCGATGCGGACAATTGTGCCCGGTGTGCCGGGCGCAATTGTCCGAACGGGGAACAGTCAGCGGGGACACGTCAGCGCGGCGGCGGGATCTCGCCGGAACCGCGCCGGATGAGCCGGGTGGGGATCTCCACCTGCTTCGTGAACGCATCCGGCTCGGCCAGGTGGCCGAGTGCCAGGCGCGCGGCCGTGCGGCCGAGCTCGATCGGGTCGTACGCCACCACCGAGATGCCCAGCGCGTCGGCGAGCTCGAAGTCGTCGAAGCCGATGAACGCCACCGGCGGGTCTTGGTCGCGCAGCACCCGCACGGCGCCGGCGCTACCCCGGTTGTTGCCCGCCACGATCGCGGTGGGCGGGTCGGGCAGCGCGAGGAGGCTCTGCACGGCCTGCTCGGCCGAGACGGCCGGGTCGTCGTCGAGGCGCTCCCAGTGCCCGGTGTGGGTCACCCCCACCTCGCGCAGGGCCTCGCGATAGCCGGCCAGGCGTTCCCGCTGGGTGTAGATGCCGGACGGGTTGCTGATGAAGCCGATCTTGCGGTGGCCGATCGCGGTGAGCGAGCGCACGGCCTCGGCCATCCCCAGCCGGTTCTGCAGCACCACGGAGTCGGCGATGAGGTTGCGGGCCGGCCGGTCCACGCTCACCACCGGGGTGCCCAGCTGGCGTTCACCGTCGAGGTAGGACTGGTCCTCGGCGATCGGGATCAACAGCAACGCCCGCACCCGTTGCGACAGGAGCGCGTCCACCACCCGTTCCTCGCTGTCGGGTGAGTCGTCCGTGGAGGCGAGCACCATCGTGAGGCCGTGCAGGGCGAGTTCGCGTTCGATGCCGGCCGCCACCGTGAAGTAGAACGGGTTGGTAAGGTCGCCGATCACGAACGCCACGGTGTTCGTCACACCGCCGCGGCGCAGGTTCCGAGCCAGGTTGTTCGGGCGGAAGCGCAGCCGCTTGGCCGAACCGAGCACCCGTTCCCGCGTGTCGACCGATACGTTGCCGGCATCGGCGAAGACCCGGGACACGGTTTTGGAACTCACGCCGGCGAGCCTGGCGACGTCGGCCAGGGTCGCCCGGGATTGTGTGGTCATGGAACTCCTCGACGGCGCTGCGGCCGCGGGAGCGGCACAATGACAACGTAAGACATTTTCGAGACATTGGCAACCCACACGCCCGCTTAGCCGCTGCGACTTGGCTGGTCAACCGCTAGTTTCGGAAGGCTGACCGGCGCCGGACAAACTCGGACAACGCTGACATTTCCCGTTTGCGGATGCGGGAAAGCCGGGCCTAGCATAAGGGTGAACATCGTGCGGGGCGGCTGTTGCGGCCCCGATCCAAACCTTCATCAGCACCACCGGAATATCCGTTGGCGAGACGTAGCCGTCTGGCCGGACCGGATTGCCGGTGCAAACAATGTCAGGACTGCCATGTCTGAAACCGCCTCCATCGACACCCGCCCGGCCACCGCCACCCTAACCTCCCGCGTCCTCGCGGACTGGAGCGTCACCGCGCTGGAGGGCCCGGTACCGCCCACGGTCCAGCGCATCACCGTGCCGGCAACGGTGCCGGGCTCCGTGCACACCGACCTGCTCAGCGCCGGCCTCATCCCGGACCCGTACCTGGACGGCAACGAAAAGCTGCTCTCCTGGATCGGGCTGACCGACTGGCGCTACAGCAGCACCTTCGTCTGGAACCCGGCCGGTGCCGACCGGGTCGAGCTGGCCTTCGGGGGCCTGGACACCGTTGCCGAGATCGACCTGAACGGGGTGCGCATCGGCGCCACGCGCAACATGCACCGCAGCTACACCTTCGATGTGACCTCCCGCCTCAAGGCCGGCCTCAACGAGCTCGTGGTGGTGTTCCGCTCCCCCGTGCGCGAGGCGGATGCCGCCAGCCTGAGCCTCGGCTACCGCCCCCACGTCAACCACCACCCGTTCAACGCGCTCCGCAAGATGGCCTGCAGCTTCGGCTGGGACTGGGGCATCGACACCACCACCTCCGGCCTCTGGAAGCCCGTGACCCTGCTGAGCTGGTCGACCGCGCGGCTCGGCACCGTGCGCCCGGTCGCCACCGTCGGCGCAGGCACCGGCACGACACCCGGCAGCACCGGTCTGGTCGAGGTGCACGTCGATGTGGCCCGGGCAACGGATGCGCCGCTGCAGCTCACCGCATCCGTCGCCGGAGTCAGCAGCACGGTCGAGCTCGCCGCAGGGGCCACGACCGCCACCGTGAGCCTGACCGTGCCCGACGTGGACCTGTGGTGGCCCATCGGCTACGGCGAGCACCCGCTCTACGACCTCGAGGTCACCCTGCACGACGGCGGCACCGAGCTGGACCGCTCCACCACCCGCATCGGCTTCCGAACCGTGGAACTGGACACCACCCCGGACGCCGCCGGCACCCCGTTCACCATCGTCGTCAACGGCACCCCGGTCTTCGTGCGCGGCGCCAACTGGATTCCCGACGACGCCTTCCTGCACCGCGTCACCAAGGACCGATACAGTGACCGGCTCGACCAGGCCGCGTTCGCGAACATCAACCTGATCCGGGTCTGGGGCGGCGGCATCTTCGAAACCGAGGACTTCTACGACCTCTGCGATGAGCGGGGGCTGCTCACCTGGCAGGACTTCCTGCTGGCCTGCGCCGCCTACGCCGAGGAAGACCCGCTGGCCGGCGAGATCGTCGCCGAGGCGAGGGAGAACGTGGCCCGGCTCGCCGCGCATCCGTCCCTGGTGGTGCTCAACGGCAACAACGAGAACATCTGGGGCCACGAAGAGTGGAACTGGAAGCTGCGCCTGGACGGCAAGACCTGGGGCGCCGGGTACTACTACGAGACCTTCCCGGCCATCGTCGCCGAGCTCGCCCCGCACATCGGCTACACCCCGGGCAGCCCGTTCTCGCCCGGCGAGGGCGGCGCGCTGCGGACCGACCGCTACCCGAACGACCCCGAGCACGGCACCATGCACATCTGGGACCTCTGGAACCAGCGCGACTATCCCGCCTACCGCGAGTACCAACCACGCTTCGTGGCCGAGTTCGGCTGGCAGGGGCCGCCCACCTGGTCGACCCTCACCGAGTCGATCCACGACGCCCCGCTGACGCCGGAGTCCCCCGGCATGCTCGTGCACCAGAAGGCCGCGGAGGGCAACGTCAAGCTCACCGACGGCTTGATCCCACACCTGCCGCTGCCCGACGACATCGACGACTGGCACTGGGCCATGTCGCTCAACCAGGCCACCGCCATCAGCACCGCGGTCGAGCACTTCCGTTCGCTCAGCCCGCACTGCATGGGCAGCATCGTCTGGCAGCTCAACGACTGCTGGCCGGTCACCTCCTGGGCCGCCGTGGACGGCTACGGCCGGCCGAAGCCGCTGCTCTACGCTATCAAGCACGCCTACGCCGACCGGCTGGTCACCATCCAGCCGCACGACGACGGCCTGGCCGTCATTGCCGTGAACGACGCCGCCGAAGCCTGGGCGGGCCAACTCACCGTGCGCCGGTACGACCTCTCAGGCGAGGTCCTGGCCGAGCACGTTGAGCAGGTTCGCCTCGCCGCCCGCGACACCGTCACGGTCGCGCTGCCGGCGGTTCTGGCCGACACGACGGATGCGGCCGGCGAGCTGCTGCGCGCCGAGCTGGCCGGGGTGCGCGCCCACTGGTTCTTCACCGAGCCCCGCGATTCCAGCCTGACCGTCGGGAACCCCCAGCTGCACGTCGAACGCACCGAGTCCGGCTACACGGTGCGCGTCACCGTCGACACCCTTACCCGCGACCTGGCGCTGCTGGTGGACAAGGTCGACCCCGACGCGCTCGTGGACGACATGCTCGTCACCCTGCTGCCGGGCGAGAGTACAGTCTTCACCGTGACTTCCGTGCTCGACGTCGACCCCGCCGCCTTCTCGGGTGCGGGCGTGTTGCGCAGCACGAACCAACTGGTGCGGCCGTGACCCCACCCTCGTCGACGCGCGCCACCCCCCGCTCGCTCACGATCGACGCCGGGCAAACCGGCATCCGGGCGCTCCTGCACACCGAGACCGGGGAATCGGTGCCGTTCGAGTTCGGTGGCATCCGCACCGACAGCGCGCTGGTGCCGCAGCTCGGTGCGGTCGTGGCCCGGGTCGCGGCGTCGACGCGGCAGAGGATCGCCACCGTCAGCGCCGGCATCTCGGGATTCTCCAAGGACGAGACCGACCCCGACGAACTACTGGCTCTCGGGGCGCCGCACGGGGTCAAAGAGGTGTTCCTGGCGCACGACTCCGTCACCAGCTACCTGGGTGCGCTGGGTGATGAGCTCGGCGTGGTCGTGGCGTCGGGAACCGGCGTGGTCACCCTGGCCGTGGGAGCCACAGCGGTGGCGCGCATCGACGGCTGGGGCAACCTGCTCGGCGACGCGGGCAGCGCGTACTGGATCGGCCGGGCGGCCCTGGACGCCGTGATGCGCGCGTACGACGGCCGGGGGCCGGCGACAAAGCTGAGCGAGCCCATGCTGGTGGAGTTCCCCGACCTCGACATGGCGTACCTCGACCTGCAGGCCGACCCGCTGCGGGTGAGCCGCATCGCCGCGTACTCCCGCCGGGTCACCGAACTGGCCGGCACGGATGCGGTGGCCGCCGCCATCTGCGACGGTGCGGCGGCCGAGCTGGTCCTGTCGGCCGCGACGGGACTGCGCCGGGTGGGCCAGGCCGATCGGGGCTCCCCGGTGATCTGCGGGATCGGCGGGGTGCTGCGGGCCCCGGAGATCGCCGCGCGCTTCGAACGGGGACTGCGCGAGATCTGGCCGGCGGTGGACATCCGCCCGGCTGTCGCCAACGCCCTCGATGGTGCGGAGCACCTGCCCCACCTGCCCGCCACCAGTGCCCTACGCGACCGGATCGCCGTCTCCCAGGCCTGACCCTGGGCGGGCTTGGGGGGTCAGGTACCGGGTCAGCGCAGCTGGAGCAGGGCGGCCTCGAAGGCGACCCAGGGCAGCATTGCGCACTTGACCCGGGCCGGGTACTTGGACACGCCGGCGAACGCGGCGGCGTCGCCGAGCACCTCTTCGTCGGGTTCGATGGTGCCGCGGGAGCGCAGCATCTCCCGGAACAGGTCGAGCATGGCCTCGGACTCGGCCACGCTGGTGCCGCGCACGGTGTCGTTCAGCACCGAGGCCGACGCCATCGAGATGGAGCAGCCGGCGCCGCACCAGGCGAACTCGTCGACCTGGGCATCCGCTCCGGTGCCGGTCAGGCCCACGCGAACGGTGACCTCGTCACCGCAGGTGGTGTTCACCTGGTGCGACTGGGCCAGCCGCACACCGTCGACCGTGGCGGTCGTGGCCGCGTCGGCGGAAATTGCCGGCAGTTCGGCAACGGCGCCGTGTGCGGACTTGGCGTGGTCGAGGATGATCTGCTGGTACAGCTGTTGCATGGCGGAGGAGGTCATCGGGCGACTCCGAAGAACGGGGCGACCTCGGCGAGCACGGCCAGGAACTGGTCGACCTCGTCGTCGGTCGTGTACAGGTAGGTGCTGGCGCGGGTGGACGCGGTGACGCCGAGCTTCTTGTGCAGCGGCTGGGCGCAGTGGTGCCCGACGCGCACGGCGATGCCGGCTTCGTCGAGGAACTGGCCCACGTCGTGCGCGTGCACGCCGGCCACATCCACCGCGGCCAGGCCGATCCGCTCCACGCCGACGCCGGGACCGAGCAGGCGCACTCCCGGGATGGCGCTGACGCCCTCGACGAGTCGGCTGCCGAGTTCGGCTTCGCGGGCGCGGATGCGGCCCATCCCGGTGTGGCTGAGGTAGTCGACCGCGCTCGCCAGGGCGATGGCCTGGGAGATCCGCTGGGTGCCGGCCTCGAAGCGCTGCGGCGGGGCGAGGAACTCGGCCTTCTCCATGTCCACGGTGGTGATCATCGACCCGCCGGTGAGGAACGGCGGCATGTCGGCCAGCAGGTCGGCCTTGCCGTAGAGCACGCCGATGCCGGTGGGGCCGAGCATCTTGTGCCCGGAGAACACGGCGAAGTCGACATCGAGCGCGGCGAGGTCGAGGGCCAGGTGCGGTGCCGACTGGCAGGCGTCCAGGAACACGAGCGCGTCGACGGCGTGCGCCAGGGCCACCAGGTCGTCGATGGGGTTGATGGTGCCCACCACGTTGGAGGCGTGGGTCACGGCCAGCAGCCGGGTGCGCGGATTGAGGATGTCCGCTGCGGCGGTGAGGTCGAGGGTGCCGTCCGGCAGGACCGGGATGAAGCGCAGCGTGGCGCCGGTGCGGAGGGCCAACTGCTGCCACGGAATGAGGTTGGAGTGGTGCTCCATCTCCGTGACGACGATCTCGTCGCCGGCGCTCAGCCTGAACCGGGCGGATGCCGCGTCGCCGAGCCCGAGGGAGGCGTTGGAGAACGAGTACGCCACCAGGTTCACACCTTCGGTGGCGTTGGAGGTCCAGACGATCTCGTTCTCCCGCGCACCGACGAACGCCGCGACGGTGGCGCGGGCGGCCTCGAACACCTCGGTGGCGGCGAACGCCAGGGTGTGCGCGCCGCGGTGCACGGCGGCGTTCCGCTGCTCGTAGTACTCCTGCTCGGCTTCCATCACGCTGATCGGGTTCTGCGACGTCGCGCCGGAGTCGAGGTAGGCCAGCGGATGCCCGTTGACCAGCTGGTGCAGCACCGGGAAGTCGTTGCGGATGCGGAGCACCTCGTCGGTGCTCAAGGTCTGCTCGAGTGCCGTCGAGTCACGTGCGGTGGCGGGGTGTGGGGCGACAAACGTCATACTTCAGGGTACCGCCACCGGCTGGGCCGCGGCAGTGGATGAGGGCAGGATGACGACGGCGGGATGACGGCAGGGGGTGGCGGTAGGCGGCGGGCTGCCCTTTCCGCCGGCAGGCCTAGGCTGGATGCAGCAGAAAGGGCCGCCATGCCGCATGATCCCCTCGTGTCCCCCGGGCCGCCGCTCACACCGGCCGAACGCCAGCGCTACGCCCGCCAGATCTCGCTGACCCAGGTCGGCGACCTCGGCCAGCGGCGCCTGGCGGCCGCCCGGGTGTTGATGGTCGGCGCGGGCGGGCTGGGATCCCCCGTGCTTACGGCGCTGGCCGCCGCCGGCGTGGGCACCATCGGCATCGTCGATTCCGACAGCGTCGAGGTCTCCAACCTGCACCGGCAGACGATCTACACCATGGCCGACCTGAGCACGCCGAAGGCCGACGCCGCCGCCGCCGCACTGCGGGAGCGCAACCCGCTCATCGAGGTGGTGGCCCACCAGCTACGCCTGACCGCGGACACCGTCGACGCGCTGGTCGCCGGCTACGACATCATCGTGGACGGCACCGACAACTTCGCCGCCCGCCACCTGGCTCACGACGCCGCGGCGCTGCAACACAAGCCGTATGTCTGGGGTTCGGTGCTGCGCTTCGACGGCCTGGTCACCACGTTCTGGGTCGACGCCCCCGGTGGCGGCACCTGCCTGGCCGACCTCTTTCCGAGCACTCCCGGCGCCGACGAGGCCGAGACCTGCGCCATGGCCGGAGTGCTCGGCTCGGTGTGCGCCACCGTGGGCGCGATGATGGCCTCGGAGACCCTCAAGCTGATCGTGGGGTTCGGCGAACCCCTGTTCGGCCGGCTGCTGGTGCACGACGGCCTCGACGCGTCCTGGCGCGAGGTGCCCTACGGCGCCGCGTCGGCGGCGGATGCCTCGGCCGGCCCTGCTGCTGCCGGCGCGACCGCCGCCGGTGCCCGTGCCATTCCAGCGCCGCCCGCGCCAGAACCGGCGCCCGAGCGCCCCGACGGCCACCGGGACGCCACCGTGGCCGCGCCGAACGAGGTCAGTCCGGCCGAACTTGCGGCGCTTCTCGCCGACCGCCGGGCGGGCACGGCCGATTTCGTGCTCGTCGACATCCGGGAGCCCTGGGAACGTGACCTCGTGGCGATCGACGGGTCGGCGCTGGTGCCGATGGCGCAGCTGCTCACCGACCAGGCCCGCGCTGTGTTGGAGCCCGGCGACCGGGTCATCCTGTATTGCCACCACGGCGTCCGCTCCGAGTACGCCCGCGATGTGCTGCGCGACCACGGCTGGCCGGACGTCACCCACCTGGCCGGCGGCGTCGACGACTGGGTGCGCCGCATCGAACCGGGCAAGCCGCGGTATTGACCTGACCGCGCGCTGACCAGACCGCACCCGAACCGGCGGGCTGCCGATCCGCACCGGCGGATGCCGAGGGGTGGTTGCCGGGTGTCCGGCCGGTTATGGTGTGCCCAACGGGCGCCATTGGGCCTCCCGGCAACCCAGAGGGGGTCATCATGGTCGATGGCACGCGCGAAGGCGGTTCACGGAGCGGCAGCACACGGAGCGGCAGCACGAGCGGCAGCACGAGCGGACAGGGTGTCCGGGGAACACCCGGCAACCGCTCCGGCGGGCGTCCGGACGCCGTCGACCGGGGCTTCCTGGGCACCATCGACCCGATGGTCATCCACGCCGATGACGGCCGGGTGGTCTGGGAGATGGACTCTCTCGCGTTCCTGGCGGCCGACGGCTCGGAGAACGTGGACGACAGCCTGTGGCGGCAGAGCGCGCTGACGGCCAGGCACGGCCTGTACGAGGTGACGACGGGCATCTACCAGGTGCGCGGCTTCGACCTGTCCAATCTGACCCTCGTCGAGGGCGACACCGGCGTCATCGTCGTCGACCCCCTCATCTCCGCCGAGACCGCTGCCGCTGCGCTGGCGCTGTACCGCCGGCACCGCGGCGACCGCCCGGTGACCGGCCTGATCTACACGCACGCGCATGTCGACCACTTCGGCGGTGTGCTCGGGGTGGTCGAGCCGGACAGCGGTATCCCGGTCGTGGCTCCCGAGCACTTCCTCGACAACGCCGTGTCGGAGAACGTGTATGCCGGAACGGCCATGTTCCGGCGCGGTTACTACTACGACGGCCATCCGCTCGCCCGCAGCGCCACCGGCCGGGTCGGCATCGGGCTCGGCGCCGGCGCCTCGACCGGCACCGTCGGGCTGGTCGCGCCCACCCTCACCATCACCCGAACCGGGCAGGAGGAAGTGCTGGACGGGGTCCGGATCATTTTCCAGCTCACCCCGGGCACCGAGTGCCCGTCGGAGATGAATCTGTACTTCCCCCGCCAGCGTGCGCTCTGCCTGGCCGAGAACGCCACCCACACCATGCACAACCTGCTGACCCTGCGGGGCGCCCAGGTGCGCGACCCGCGGATGTGGTCACGCTACCTCGGCGAGGCGATGGAGCTGTTCGGCCACCGGTCGGATGTGGAATTCGCGTCGCACCACTGGCCCACCTGGGGCACAGCGGCGATTCTCACCTTCATGACCGAGCAGCGCGACCTGTACGCCTACCTGCACGACCAGACGGTGCGGCTGATGAACCAGGGCCTGATCGGCAGCGAGATCGCGGAGAACTTCGAGGTGCCGCCCAAACTCGCCGCCCGCTGGCATGCCCGCGGCTACTACGGGTCGGTGAGCCACAACGTGAAGGCGATCTACCAACGCTACCTGGGCTGGTACGACGGCAACCCCGCCCACCTCTGGCAGCATCCCCCGGCCGCGGCCGCCACCCGGTACGTCGACGTGATGGGCGGGGTCGCGGCCGCACTCGAGCACGCGCGGCGCTACCTCGACACCGGTGACCTGCGTTTCGCGGTGGAGCTTGCCAGCCATGCGGTGTTCGCCGATCCCGGCGACCCGGCGGCCAGGGAACTCCTGGCGACGGGACTGGAACGGCTGGGCCTTGGCGCCGAGAATGCCACCTGGCGCAACGCCTACCTCACCGGCGCCACCGAGCTTCGGTACGGTGTCGGGCGCACGGATGTGTCCGCCGCCGGCCTGCTCTCGGTCCTCACCGTGACCCAGCTCTTCGACACCCTCGCCATCCGCGTGGTGGGCCCGCGGGCCTGGAACGAGGATTTCGCCATCAACTGGGTGATCACGGACACGCGGGACCTCTACCGGCTCGAGTTGAGCCATGGGGCGCTGATCCACTACCCGGTGAAGACGCCGCGCGCGGCCGACCTCAGCGTGCGGATCAGCCGGGCACGGCTGGTTCAGGGTGTGGAGACCGGGTCGTTCAGTGGCGTGGACATGACCGGCGATGCGAGCGTGCTGGCCAGGCTGTTCGCGCTCCTGGAGCAGCCGGATCCCGATTTCCCGGTCGTCACGCCCTGACGGGCGTGGCTCAGCCGCCGGCGAACGGGGGCAGAACGTCCAGGAGGTCGCCGTCGCCGAGCACTCTGGCCCGATCGGTCGTGGCGGTGCCGTTGACGATGAACGAGCACCGGGCGAAGACGGCGGGCGAGGTGCTGCCCAGGTCGTCCAGGAAGCCTCCGATGGTGGCCCCGTCCGGCAACTCGCGGGTTTCCTCGGCCACACCGGTGGCCGCCTTGGCGGCGGCGAAATAGCGGACCTGCACCTGCATCGTCACTGCTCTCCCTGTCGAGCCTGGCGCGTTGCGCCCGGTCCAGCCAGCTTACGACGCACCGACGGGCATCGGTGCGGCAGGCGACGAGTCACCATTCCGGCGCGGCACGCAGGGCGTAGTGCAACTCCACGAGACCGCCGTCAAAGCCCCGCGTCCCCCGCAGGTCGAGCACCGTGGCAGGAGACTCCGGCGGGAAGACCCCGATTCCGGCGCCGATGACGACGGGCAGGACCACGAGCCGCACCTCATCCACTTCACCGGCCGCGAAGAAGACCCGGCTCAGAGCCAGGCTGCCCCAGAGCACGACGAGACCCTCGTTCTCCGCCTTGATCCGGCGGATCGCCTCGACGGCGTCACCGGACTCCACGGTCGCCGCTGGCAGGTCTCCCCAAGGCGCGTGGCTGAGCGTGAGGGAGAACACGTGCCGGCGCAGCCCGTTCAGCGGTTCGGCGATGATCTCGCCGGCCGCCGCCGGGGTCGGCCAGTAGCCGACGAAGATGCGGTAGGTATTGGCCCCCAGGACCATGGCGTCCACGCCCGCCAGCCACTCCACCTGACTGCGGTCGAACTCAGCGGTGCCGCCCTCGAGCAATTCGTAGGCCGTGAATTCATTGTCGAGGTTCGCCGCGAACCCGTCGGCGGTGACGAATTGCTGCACCACGAGATGACCCATGACAGCCCCTTCCGTGTGACCGACCCTGCCGGGCCCGCCGGTTCCTCCGAGGCACGATACGCCCGGGCACACCGCGCTTCAAGGTAGCGACGGAGCCCAACCGTGAGTCGCGCCACAGTGCCCCATGCGCTGCCCTGAAGGGACAGTTTGAGCGATCTCGTGGGAGCCACCCACGCTGACTTGTGGCGATGGCCCCTTTGGAGGCGCGGAAGGGGCACCTTGCGGCATCTCGGGGACTGGTTCCACGGGACCGCTCCACACGAAATGACACTTCGCGCCCCCTCTCAGGGCCGCAAGGGGCCCCAACTGGCAACTCCCGGGATCGGCTCCACGCGAGATGACAGTTCGCGCCCCCTCCCGGGCCGCAGCGGGCGTCAACTGGCAACTCGTGGGACGGTGACTCCATGGAGTAGTCACCCGAGGTCCGCGCGAACCGCCGCCGCTCGCTCCGATGCGCCCAACGCGCCTACGATCTCACCCGTATCACCGCCCGAGGTCGAGCCCGAAGGTGAGCGCCCGCGTGAATTCCGTTCGCGGCCGAGCGAAGACCTCCCTCGTTCGCCCCTGTTCCACGATCCGACCGCTCTCCAACACCACCACCCGATCGGCCAGCGCCAGCGCGTCGAGCGGGTCGTGGGTGACCAGCAGCACCGTGCGCTCCCGCAGCACCCGGTGCAGGAGCATCCGCTGGGCCGGAACGGCGGCGACGTCGAGCGCCGTCATCGGCTCGTCGAGCAGCAACAACGACGGATGCGCGGCCAGCGCCCGCGCCACCGCCACCCGTTGCGCCTGCCCGCCGGAGAGTTCGGCGGGACGACGGCCGGCGAGGTCGGCGACCTCGGCCTGGGCGAGCCAGTCGTCGGCGATGACCCGGGAGGCCGCGCGACCGGCGCCGGCGCTACGCGGCCCGAAGGCGACGTTGTCGCGCACCGAGAGGTGCGGGAACAGCAGCGGTTCCTGGGCGAGGAGGGCCGTGCCGCGGGCGTGCGGCGGCAGCCAGGTGCGGCGCCGGATCTCCCTTTCCGAGCCGGTGGAGGCGGTGCCCGGTCCGGCCGTATCGGCGGGGCCGGCGCCGGGGGCGACACCCGCATCCACGTCGAACAGCACCCGGCCGGCCAGCGTCGCTCGGCCGCGGTCGGGGCGGAGCAGCCCCGCGATGACCTGCACCACGGTGGACTTGCCGGCGCCGTTGGAGCCCAGCAATGCCACGGTCTCCCCGGCAGCCACCTCGAAGTGCACGTCGAGGTCGCGCTGGCCGAGTACGGCGGAAAAGACCAGGCCGCTGTCGCTCGATCCGGCCTGGCCGGACGAGCCGTGTCGGGCGGGCGGGGGTCCGGCCGGCAGGTGTCCGGCCGGCAGGTGTCCGGCCGGCATTCTTCCGGTCTGGCCGGGATCCGTCCCGCTCACCGCAGCGCCGCCGGCCGGTGGGTACCC
Source organism: Cryobacterium sp. (assembly GCF_025463825.1). Classification (GTDB taxonomy): domain Bacteria; phylum Actinomycetota; class Actinomycetes; order Actinomycetales; family Microbacteriaceae; genus Cryobacterium. Next base: position 773 of record NZ_JAODBG010000115.1, on the reverse strand, counting down.
ACCATCACGATGACCGCCACGGCCACCAGGACCAGCGCCAGTGCGACGGCGGCATCCGGGTCGGTCTCCCGCTGCAGGTAGATCTCCAGCGGCAGGGTACGGGTGACGCCCTCCAGACTGCCGGCGAAGGTGAGCGTCGCGCCGAATTCACCCAGCGCCCTCGCGAAGGCCAGGACGGCACCGGACAGCAGACCGGGCAGCACGAGCGGCACGGTCACCCGGCGGAATACAGTGCCGGGCCGGGCCCCGAGCGTCGCGGCGACGGCCTCGAACCGGGCGCCGGAGGCCCGCAGGGTGGCTTCCACACTGAGCACCAGGAAGGGCAGCGCCACGAACGTCTGCGCGAGCACGACGGCCGTGGTGCTGAAGGCGATCTGGATGCCGAGTACCCCGAAGGTCTCACCGAGCAGGCCGCGCCGACCGAAGGTGGCCAGCAGCGCCAGCCCGCCCACCACGGGCGGCAGCACCAGGGGCAGCAGGACCAGTGCACGTACCACCCGCTGGCCGGGAAACCGGGTGCGCGCCAGGACCAGGGCCATGGGCACGCCGAGCAGCACGCAGAGCGCGGTGCTCGCCACCGCGGTGCGCAGGCTCAGGCCGAGCGCGGCCAGCGCCGACGGCGAGGTGACCAGCGCGGGCAGCTGGGCCCACTCCACCGTGGCCGCCATGCCGGCGAGGGGCAGCAGCAGGAGTAGGGCACCGAGGGCGGCCAGGACCATGATCCAGCGCGGCACGCCGAGCAGGGTCGACGCCGACGCATCGGCTCGGTTCAC
>NZ_JAODBG010000094.1 GCF_025463825.1 Cryobacterium sp. | reverse complement strand
GTGGACGCGGCAGTCGCGCCATCGGCCGCGGCGGCGGCCCCGGCGGCGAGGGTTTCGGCGCCGTCGGCGACCGAGCTGGCGCCGTCGGCGACCGCGGTCGCACCCGTCGCGAGTACGGCGCTGCCTTCGGCGAGCACGCCGATACCGCTCGAGGCTGTCGTGAACGCGGCGGTGGCGTTCTGCACGGCGGTGTCGAGCGGGTCGAGGGCGGCCACGGCGGACGTGATCTCGGCGTCGGTCAGCCCGGCCGTGCGGAGCTGGTCGGTCAGGTTGGTCCTGGCGGTGTCCAGGGCGGCGGAGGCCCCGGTCAGCACGGTGCCGGCGGCGTCGGCCGCGGTGGCGAGCCCGGCGTTGCCGTCCGCCACCTGCCCAGCGGCGGCGGCCAGTTCGGTGGCGCCGGCCGAGAGGGTCTCGGTGCCGGCGGAGAGGTCAGCGGCGCCGGTGGAAACCTGGCTGGTGCCGCTGGCGAGCTGGCCGATGCCATCGGAGAGAGCGGTGGCGCCGGTGGAGACCTGCCCGGCCCCGGTGGCCAGGGCGGCCGCGCCGTCGGAGAGTTGCGTGGTGCCGTCGGCCACTGCGGCGGCGCCGGCGGAGACCTGGCTGGTGCCGTCGGCGACCTGCCCGGCGCCGCTGGCGAGGGTGCCGGTGCCGTCGGCGAGCTGGCTGGCGCCGTCGGAGAGACTGCTGCCGCCGTCGGCGGCCGTCGCGGCGCCATCCGTCAGCTCGGTGGCGCCGTCGGCGGCGTCGACCAGGCTCGAGCGGATGTCGCTCAACCCGATCAGCAGGCTGTCGGCCGCCTGCTCGTTCACCCGGGCCACGATGGCGTCCCGGATGCTCTGCGCGGCCTGGCTGCCGATCGTGGAGGCGAGGTAGCTGTTGGTGTCGTTCGTGGTGAGCGTGATGGTGGCCTGGTGCGGGTCATCCGACGACGACGCGATCGAGCTGGAGAAGTCGGCGGGAATGGTGACACTGAAATCATAGGTGGCGTCGGCAACGCCGGCGTTCGCGGTCACCGCGGTGACGGTGTGCCAGTCGAAGGTGCCGTCGTCGATCAGCTGGTCGGCCACATCCGAACCGTAATTGGTGGTCTCACCGTCGAACTCGCCGCCGGTGTCGGCCACGACGAGCGCCACGGGCACCCGGTCGAGCCCGGCGTACGGATCCTGGTTGGCCCACAGATAGAGGCCGCCGTAGAGCATGGGCACGAGCATCAGGGCGACGAGGGCGACCCTGGACATGGTGGTGGCGGTGAGGCGCGCGAGTTCGGCGCGGATCATGGCGAAGATCTTCACAGGTCGGCTCCGGAGTGCTCGAGGTTGGCAATGGCGTGAGCGGATGCGTCGCCCGCGATGACGAGCACGGCATAGCCGCGTTCGGCGAGATCGCCGGCGATCCGCCACCAGCCGAGCGGGTCGCCGCCGTTCCGGTCGGGGGAGGTGAGCACGATGCTCTCGACATCGTCCCGCAGCACGGCCAGCTCGGTGAGCAGCCGGATCCGCGAGTCGGGGGCGAGGTCAGCCATATTGGCGCGCGCCTGGTCGGCCAGGCCAAGGTCGCCCAGCAACACGGCGACGGCGCGGCGGTGGCCGAGTCGCCCGGCGAACATGAGTTCCTCTGAGACGACCTCCGCCACGGTGACGTCCGCCGCTGGCTCGGAGACGCCGAGGGCGTCGATGAGGGCGATGTGGCGGCGGAGCCGGCATAGTCGGTGCGACCGTCGAGGGTGACCGTGCCGGCGTCCGGCCGCATCCGCCCGGAGGCGATCAGGCCGAGTACTGTGGGGCGGCGTTCGGTCTCGGCGCGGGCCAGAGTGGCGGTGCCGGACTCGAATTCGAGCGAAGTGAGGGGGGAGGGCCGAGTTCTCGGGCCCTTGGTGACGTTGCTGAGCGTGATGCGCATGCGGATGCCTTCGGTGAGGTGGGACGGCGCCCGGGAGCCGGAGGGTACTCCGGTCGGCGTGCTCCATTGCGGCGGGCGCCGAGCACAACTAGACTGACTAGTCAGTACAAAATCGAGGAGTGGACATGACGCCGGTGACCGGAACGAAGCGACTGATTTTTGACGCCGCCCTGCAACTCGCCGGCGAGCGCGGCATCACCGGGACGACCATGGACGACGTGGCCGAGCGCGCAGGAGTCGCCAAGGGCAGCCTGTATTACAACTTCGCCTCCAAGGACAAGCTCTTCGAAGGCCTGCTCCGGGAGGGCATGAGCGCGCTCACCGAGGCTCTGCGCGCATCCCGCCAGGGCAAGACGGGCACGGTCGCCCTCGAGGCCCTGGTCACGACGCTGCTCGGCCGGATCAAGGCGAACACCGCCCTGGCCAAGGTCATCGCCGGGGACATCTTCCGCACCGACCGGGCGTGGCGGGAGACCTCGTTCGCCTTCCGGCACGAGGCCCTCGCGGAATTCGCCGCGGCCATCGACGAGGCTGTACCGGAGGCGACCAGCACCGGCGCCACCGCCCTGATGGCCAGCAGCGTGTTCGGCGCGGCCCTGGTCGCCGGCCTCGAATGGCTCCTCTTCGACGAGGACCGCCCCCAGTCCGAGGTCGTCGCGGCGATCCTGTTCACCTTTTCCGGCCGGCTGGCCCCGGCCAGCCACTAGGCTCCGACACATGAGTGCACTCGATCCCTACCGGCCCGGCGACTCAGGCCCGGCCGCGACCTGGGCTCCCGCCGGCCAGGAACCGGTGCTGGTCCAGTTCGGCGACATCAGCATCTCCGAACACTGGCTGGTCACCCCGGCCGGCAGTGCGCCGCTTCGCGGCACCCAGATCTTCGTCACCGACATGACGAGGGAGGAGCGCTACATCCCCGGCTGGGCCATCGCGTTCGCGATCATCGGGTTCTTCTTCTTCTTTCTCGGGTTGCTCTTCCTCCTGGTCAAGGAGACTCGCAGTAGCGGGTTCATGCAGATCTCCGTGACCAATGGGGCATGCACCTACCAGTCCGCCGAACTGACCCGCGGCAACCGCACCAACCAGCTGTACGAACTGCAGAACCGGGCCAACTTCGCCCGCGGCGTCATCGCCCGCGCCTGACCCCGCCACATCCCGCGAGTCGTGACTTAAGCCCCAAAACGGGGCCCGGCTGCGTGCTCAACTGCCGGTTCGAAGCTCCGCCGGGACTGCCCCCAGGGTGGGTCGCGGTAGGATCTAGTGTGACCGGCGCCAATTTGCTCGACCAGCCCGAGACCCTCCTACCCGCGGAACCGGAGGTGACCGAGGCGCTCAGCCGAACCGCGACGCAGGATTTAGCGAGTGTTGTGGCGGCGCATCCGACCTCGTCCCTGGCCTGGGCGGCGCTTGCGGACAGCACCCACGCCCAGGGCCGCGTGCTCGAGGCGTATGCGTACGCCCGGGTGGGCTACCACCGCGGCCTGGATGCGCTGCGCAAGGCCGGCTGGCGCGGCCAGGGCCCGATCCCGTGGTCCCACGAGCCCAACCGGGGCGTGCTGCGCGCCCTCTTCGCCCTCCGCCGCGCCGCGGCCGAGATCGGCGAGACCGACGAGGTTGAGCGCCTCACCGCGTTCCTCGACGGAGCAGACCCCACCGTCATCCCCCTGCTGCGCTCGCTGCAGGTTGACACCGCGCCCGGCGTCGACCCGGCCCCGCCGACCGCCGCGTTCTTTATCCAAGGAGAAAACTAAGCCATGCCAGCCATCGTTCTGATCGGCGCCCAGTGGGGCGACGAGGGTAAGGGCAAGGCCACCGACCTCCTCGGCAGCCGCGTCGACTACGTCGTCAAGTTCAACGGCGGCAACAATGCCGGCCACACCGTGGTCGTCGGTACCGAGAAGTACGCGCTGCACCTGCTGCCCTCCGGCATCCTCACGCCCGGCGTCACCCCGGTGATCGCCAACGGCGTCGTCGTCGACATCGAGGTGCTGTTCGAGGAGCTCGATGCCCTCAGCTCCCGTGGCGTGGACGTGTCCAAGCTGCGCGTCAGTGCCAACGCCCACGTCATCACCCAGTACCACCGCACCATGGACAAGGTGACCGAACGGTTCCTGGGCAAGCGCCAGATCGGCACCACCGGGCGCGGCATCGGCCCCACTTACGCCGACAAGATCAACCGCGTCGGCATTCGCATCCAGGACCTGTTCGACGAGAACATCCTGCGCCAGAAGGTGGAGGGCGCCCTCGGCCAGAAGAACCATATGCTGGTCAAGGTCTACAACCGCCGCGCCATCACCGTCGACGAGATCGTGGACGACCTGCTCAGCTACGCCGAACGCCTGCGCCCCATGGTCGCCGACACCGCGCTGCTGCTGCACCAGGCGCTCACCGCGGGCAAGACCGTATTGTTCGAGGGCGGCCAGGCCACGATGCTGGATGTCGACCACGGCACCTACCCGTTCGTCACGTCGTCCAATGCCACCTCCGGTGGCGCGGTGACCGGTTCCGGCATCGGCCCGAACCGGATCGACCGCATCATCGCCGTCGTCAAGGCGTACACGACCCGCGTCGGCGCCGGCCCGTTCCCCACCGAACTGTTCGACGAGTCCGGCGAGTTCCTGCGCGCCAAGGGCTTCGAGTTCGGCACCACCACCGGCCGCCCGCGTCGCTGCGGCTGGTACGACGCCCCGATCGCCCGGTACACTGCACGCATCAACGGCGTCACCGATTTCGTGCTGACCAAGCTCGACGTACTCACGGGCCTGGCCACCATCCCGGTCTGCGTCGCCTACGAGGTCGACGGCGTGCGCTTCGACGAGGTGCCCGTCTCGCAGTCCGATTTCCACCACGCCAAGCCCGTCTACGAGGAGTTCCCCGGCTGGACCGAGGACATCACCCAGGTGCGCACCTTCGAGGACCTGCCCAAGAACGCCCAGGACTACGTCCTCGCACTCGAGGCCATGAGCGGCGCCCGCATCTCCGCGATCGGCGTCGGCCCTGACCGCGAAGCGATCTTGACGCGCCACGACCTCGTCGACTAATTTCGCAGCACGCGAACCGGAAGCTGGGCCCCGAAGACACCACGTTTTCGGGGCCCGACTTGCGGCTCGGCAGAGAGGATCGATCCCGTGAGTGCGCACCTGCTCGACGCGAAGCTGCTGACCGGCCGCTTCATCAGCCTGGAGCGGCTCAGCCGCGCCCACCTGCCGGAACTGCACCGGGCCATCGCGCATCCGGCCGTGTTCGCTGGCGGCTACGGCGGCGGCCCGCACGGCCTGCCCGCGGACCTGGACACCTTCGTCGCGTTCGCCGAGAAGTACTACCAGTGGGAATCCCTGCCCTATGCCGTGCGCGTGGTGGCCGGCCCGCACGCGGGTGACCTGGTCGGCACCTCAACGCTGGGCGACATCGACCAGCCCAACGAGGCGTTGCACCTGGGCTGGACCGCATACGCCCCGCAGGTCTGGGGCACCGCGGTGAACCCCGAGACCAAGCTGCTGATGCTCGGTGCCGCGTTCGACCACGGTTTCGGCCGGGTGAAGATTCAGGCCGACGTGCTCAACTCCCGCTCCCGCGCCGCGATCCTGGGCATCGGTGCGCAGTTCGAGGGCATCAACCGGCGGGTGCAACGGCGGGCGGACGGCTCCTGGCGCGACACCGCCGTCTACTCGGTGCTCGCCGACGAATGGCCCGTCGTCGAGGCGGGCCTGCACAAACGCCTGGACGGCTACCTCGGCAAGCCGGTCACCTACAGCGACCCGCGCACCCCGCGCAGCCGGGTCTTGCCCAGCTGATTCCGGTCATCCTGGCGCGATTTTCGGACATCACCATCGATGCCGCCCGAGGCGTGACCGGGCGCCGTGCCCGGTGGGCTAGGGTCGGCAGGTGAGTGATGTTTCGACCCCCCGCAGCCCCCTGGTCGCCCTGCAATTCCTAGGCATGGGCGTGGTCTGGGGCGCCAGCTTCCTGTTCATGAAGATCGCCCTGGACGGGGTGAGCTTCGGCCAGGTGGCGTGGTCGCGCCTGGTGCTCGGCGGCCTCACGCTCGGCCTGATCGTGCTGGCGACCCGGCCCCGGGTGCAGGGCGGGCCGGTGCTGCCGCGCGAGGGAATCGTATGGCTGCACTTCGTGGTGATCGCGATCAGCGGATGCGTCGTGCCGCACCTGCTGTTCGCCTGGGCCGAGCAGTACGTGTCGTCGGGCCTGGCCAGCATCTACAACGCCGTCACCCCGATCATGACCGTGCTGATGGCCACCGTCGCGTTCCGCGTGGAGAAGTTCGGCCGCGAGCGGGTGATCGGCGTGCTGATGGGCATCGCGGGCGTTCTCGTGATCATCGCGCCGTGGCAGTACTCGGCGTTGACCGGCGATTTGTGGGGCCAGGTCGCGTGTCTGGGGGCCGCCACCTGTTACGGCTTCACGTTCGGATACACCCGCAAATTCCTCAGCGGCCGGGCGATCGCCGGAAGCACGTTCGCGTTCCTCAACATCGGCCTGGCCGGCGCGCTGATGGTGCTGCTCACCCCGGTGCTGGCCTGGCAGCCGGTGACGCTGTCGGCGCCGATCGTGCTCAGCCTGCTCACCCTGGGCGTGCTGGGCACCGGGTTCGCCTACATCTGGCACATCAACGTGCTGCGCGCCTGGGGACCCACGACGACCTCGACGGTCACCTATGTCACCCCGGTGGTGGGCGTGGTGCTGGGCGTGCTGGTGCTCTCGGAGACGTTCTCCTGGCACGAACCCGTCGGTGCGCTGCTGGTGCTGCTCGGGATCCTGCTCACCCAGAACCGGTTGCACCTGCCCCTCCGGCTGCCGCGCCCCGCCTGAGCAACTGGCCCGAGGGCGACGGCGCCGGGCGCGGGCATCCGGGCAGTGCAATATCGTAAGGACATGGCTGTAAACGAGGAATTGCCCGCTGACGCGGGGCAGGACGCGATCAACGAGCTGCAGAGCATCCGGCAGAGCATCGACAACATCGATGCTGCGCTCATCCACCTGCTCGCGGAGCGCTTCAAGTTCACCCAGGGCGTGGGCCGGCTGAAGGCCGCGCACGGCCTGCCGCCGGCGGATCCGGCCCGGGAGTTCCTGCAAATCCAGCGCTTGCGCGGGCTGGCCGAAGACGCCAGGCTCGACCCGGCGTTTGCCGAGAAGTTCCTCAATTTCATCATCGCCGAGGTGATCCACCACCACGAGAAGATCGCAGGCGACACCTCCGGAGCGCGCGGCGGCGCGACCCCCTCCGCTGACGACACCCGATCAGCCGGGACCGCGGAGACCGCCGGCCCTTCCGCGTGAGCTGGGCCCCCGCCGCACTGCCGGACCAGTCCGGCCGCACCTTCGTCGTGACCGGCGCCAACGCCGGGCTGGGCTTCTTCACGAGCGAACAGCTCGCCGGTGCCG
>NZ_JAODBG010000058.1 GCF_025463825.1 Cryobacterium sp. | reverse complement strand
GGCCGACGACGGCCTCTGGTGGATGTTCTACACCGGCACCTCCCGCGCCGAGAACACCATGGTGCAGCGGGTGGGCGCGGCCACCTCGGCCGACCTGCTCACCTGGACCAAGGTCTCCACCGAACCGCTCGTGGAGGCGGACCCCGCCTATTATGAGAAGCTCGACCTGTCGATCTGGCACGACGAGGCCTGGCGCGACCCCTGGGTGTTCCGCTTTCCCGGCGAGAGCACCTGGCAGATGCTGATCACCGCCCGCGCGGCATCCGGCGACCCGCGCGTACGCGGCGTGCTCGGCCACGCCACCAGCGACGACCTGCGCACCTGGACGGTGCAACCGCCGCTCAGCCAGCCCGGCCAGGGCTTCGGCCAGCTCGAGGTGTTTCAGTTCGAGATCGTGGACGGCGTGCCGATCCTGCTCTTCTGCTGCGGCGTCTCCGAACTTTCGCCCGAACGGCAGGCGGCGGGCGAGGTGGGCGGCGTGTACAGCGTGGCCGTGGATGCCCGGCTCGATCGCGTGGACTTCACCGGCTCGGTGCTGTTCGACCGCACCGACCTCTACGCCGCGCGGCTGCTGCAGGATGCCGATGGCGGCTGGGCACTGCTCGGCTTCCTCAACATGGTCGACGGGGAGTTCGTCGGCACGCTGAGCGATCCGATTCCGGTCACCGCCGACCCGGTTCTCGGGCTCGTGCATCGGCCCTCCCAGGCGTTGGAGCAGCGCGACGCGGATCTGGCAGCGGTTCAGGCATGACCGGCCGCCCGGTGCTGGTAGTGGGCGAGGCCCTCGTGGACCTCGTGCAGCGGGTCGACGGCTCCGTCGACGAAGCGCCGGGCGGCAGCCCCGCCAATGTGGCGCTCACCCTGGGCCGGTTGGGCCGGCATCCGCAGCTTCTCACCAGCCTGGGCGACGACGACCGCGGCCGCATTGTGCGCGCCTGGCTCGAGGAGTCCGGGGTGCGGGTGACCGCCGCGAGCGCAGGGCGCACCTCCACCGCTACGGCGGTGCTCGACGCGAGCGGGGCCGCCACGTACGAATTCGACCTGGCCTGGTCGGTGGACGCGAGGCTCGCAGCCCCGGCCGACGTGGTGCACGTCGGGTCGATCGCCACCGTCATCGAGCCGGGTGCCACCGAGGTGGCCCGCCTGGTGGCCGAGCGGCGCGAGACGGCCACGATCAGCTTCGACCCCAACATCCGCCCGGCCTTGATCGACGACGCCGCGGCCGCTCGGGCCCGGGTGGAGCAGCTTGTGGGCCTGGCCGACGTGGTGAAGGTGAGCGACGAGGACCTGCACTGGTTGCACCCAGAACGGAGCTTGGAAGAAGGGGCGGCCGCCTGGCTGGCCGCCGGGCCGGCCCTCGTGGTCGTCACGCTCGGCGGTGCGGGCGCGTTCGCGCTCACCGCCTCGGCGCGGATCGCACTACCGGCGCCGCCGACCACGGTGGTCGACACCGTGGGTGCCGGCGACACCTTCATGGGCGCGCTGCTCGACGGGCTGCTCGAGGCCGACCTGATCGGCGCCGACCGGCGCGACGCCCTGCGGGAGATGCCTGCGGGGGTGCTCGAGCGCATCCTTCGGCGAAGCGCTGACGCGGCGGCGATCACGGTCTCCCGGCCCGGAGCGGATCCGCCGACGCTGGCCGAACTCGATGCGGCCGGCGCAACGCCGGAACAGCGGCCGTAGGGCGTGGCGCCTGAACGCGCGCGTCATCCGAACAAGTGCATCACCTGAGCAGCTAGAGAACCCCGGTCTCCTCCTCGTGGGCTGACCGGGGCTTCGGCTTTGCCGGCACTTCGGGCAGGATCTGCAGGCCGGTCGGAGAGTTCGCCGCTCGCACGAGCGCTTCGATCCACAACCAATTCAGCGGAATCTCGGTGCTGTCGTCGAATATGAAATGCAACGGAGTAGCCGAGTTCAACCAGACGCAGTCCATGCCTTCACGGTCGCCGTGGGACGTCGTCCAGGTGAACGTGTGGCTCTCACCTCTGCGCAGCTTGTCGAGAATGACGATCTTCAGGTGCCACAACGTGCGGTCGTCGACCACGAGCGTTGCGGTTTCCGTTCCGTAAATCAACATTCCCAATTTGAGCCTCACACATCTGCGTTGTGCCGCATGAAGATGACATCTCGATAGGTGTCTTTAGGATTCTCGCTAACACCATACGTCAGCGTCCGGCCGTTCAACAAGACTCCAGGAATGCCGGGCAGGCTGCGACCGCTGATCCCGGTGCCACCCAGAACGAGACACCTCACGGGTCACCTCATGAAACCGTTCTCGGCGAAAGGACAAAGCGCTGCGAGGCGGGCGGCGGCGGGTCAGGCGATGCGGTCGGCCCGGTCCATCACGCCGGCCCAGTCCGCGGCGAGGTCGTCCAGCGACAGGCTCAGGGCGCCGCCCAGGGCCGCAACCACACCGAAGGCCGGGCTCGGCAGCCGACCCGTCTCGATCTTCCGCAGCGTCTCCGGAGAGATCCCGGCCTGAGCCGCGACCTCGGTGAGCGCACGAGCACCCCGGGCCCGCCGAAGGGTCTCGCCCAAACGACGGCCGGCCTCCAGCTGCTGCGGCGTGAGCGGCGCGCGAACCATCATTGTGCTCCTCCATCGACCCAGGTTGGTATTACTATACCGTCGGTATTATTATACCAAGATGGTCGAGATACACACAGCTGCAGCAATCTAGCAGATGCGCGCCGCAGGCGCATTCGTTCGAGACACTTTGGCCACCCTGCCGGCGCAGGCCACGGTGGGGGTGAACCTGCTGGACCTCGAACTCGCCGCTCGCAGGGCGGTCACCGACCGCGGCGCGGTCTCCTGCTACTGGGACTACGCGCCATCGTTCGGCAATGGCCCGTTCCGGAACGTCATCTGCCTGTCCGTGAATGACGCCGCCCAGCATGGGCTCCCGCACGACTACCGGCTGCGCGACGGCGACGTGCTGAGCCTGGACTTCGCGGTGTCGGTGGACGGCTGGGTGGCGGATGCCGCCGTGACCGTTATCGTCGGGCGCCACGATCCGGCAGACCAGCGACTGATCCGCTCCACCCAGGAGGCCCTGGCGGCGGGAATCGCCGCCGCACAGCCGGGCAACCGAATCGGCGACATCTCCGCGGCCATCGGCGCCGTCGCAGCAGCCTATGGCTACCCGGTCAATCACGTGTTCGGCGGCCACGGTGTGGGGCGAACGATGCACGGCGATCTCTTCATCTGCAACGACGGTCGCGCCAACCGGGGTTTCCGCATCCGCCCGGGGCTCGTCTTCGCCCTCGAGCCCTGGTGGGCCGCCACCACCGCGCGCATCCGCATGGACCCGGATGGCTGGACGGTGCGGTCGGCTGACGGCAGCCGCGCCGCGCACACCGAGCGCACCATCGCCGTCACGCCGGAGGGGCCTATGGTGCTGACCGGCTGATCCCCTCGGCCGCCACAGGCAGGTCGGCGGCCGGCGGCGGCGGCGGCCGACTCGCGGGCATGTCGTGGGGCTGCGGCATACTTGGACTGCGGGCGACGGCCCGCCCCTTACCCGGAGACGAGATCGTGTCAGACCCCAGCCTTCGCCTGCCCAACACGCAGTTCTGCGCCGTCCTCAACCTGGGGGCGCTGCCGCTCGAGGCCCCGCCGCTGCCGCCGCGGTTCGCGCACCCCGTTCTGGATGCCCAGTGGCTTGAAGACGGCGCCGCGGTCTACATCGGCTTCGAAGGCGGTGAGCTGCACTTCGACGTCTCGGAAACGACCATCCAGCACCACTTCCACGACGCCGACGGCACCGATACCGACAACAGCCCGTGGCCGCCCGCCGACACCGCCGGTCTGCTGGCCTGGGCCGTGCCGTTCGTCAAGCACGTCGCCGGACTGCTCGAAGAACTCACCATGGATGCCGCGGAGGCCGCCGAATGGAGCGCGCTCGGGCTCACTGTCTACGCCACCAGCCCGCCCGAACCCGTGCAGCTGGAAGTCGTCGACCTGGAACTCGAGGGCGAACAGCTGATGCTGCCCTGGCTGGGCGCCGGCCACGTGGGCCATGACCACATCGACGGTCCCAACCACCCGATCGCGCTGCTGTGGAACGTGGATCACGCCGAGCCCAATGAACCTTTGGCCACCGCCTGGACCGACCCCACCACGGGTCAGCCGGCCGTGTTGGCCAAACCGTTCGTGAACTGGGATGTCGTGGGCCTGCCCGAGCAGGAGGTTCTCGAGTGGCTGGAGGGGCTCTACTTGAACCACCACCTGCTGGCCGATCCGGAAGAACTCATTCTGCGTGCCGGGCTGGAGCGGATCGCGGGCCTGCGTTAGCCAGGCGGCCGTCGACGCGATCGGGCAGCCGGCGTTGATTGCCTGGGCGCTGTGGTCCACGGCGGCGTTGGCGCGCAAGAAGTAGCAGCCTGGGAGCGACGCGTGGGTAGGTCGAGGGGTCTCGACGAGCTCGACCAGCGACGGGAACTAGTGGGTTGTGGCGGACTGTCGGGTGCGGCTCCAGGTGACCAGGGGGTGCAGCAGGGAGATCAGCTGGCGGCCGGACGGCGTGAGGTTGTAGCTGATCGACACCGGGGTGGTGGGCTGCACGTCGCGTTCGATGAGGCCCTCCTGCTCGAGCTCCTTCAGCCGCGCCGCGAGCAGCCGGTCGGAGATGCCCTCCACGAGAGCGCGGTACTCCGAGAAGCGGCGAGCGCCGCGGGCGCCGGCCATCAGGATCGCGGCGCTCCACTTGCGACCGGCCAGCTCCACGGAGATCTGGAACCGTCGGCACTCTTCCTCCTCGAGGGCGAGATTCGAATCGCTCATCCGCTCCACCTCCTGTTTCGCTAACTAATGGTTAGCAGCTTACCGCCCGGTGGTGATTCTGCGCGCGAGCGTGCATAGTTGAGACCTCGGCGGGTCGAACTTGGGCGCCGCCGGCACAACCGCAGAAAGGCCACCATGGTCACCACGATCGGCATCCTGGGGGCGGGCCGCGTGGGCTCCGCCGTCGCCCGCACCGCACTCAAGGCCGGGTATGCCGTGCACATCTCCGGATCCGGACCTGCCGCCGACATCCAACTGATCGTGGACATCGTCATTCCCGGCGCTGTGGCGATGACGGCCGCGGAGGTGGCCGCATCCGCCGACCTGGTGATCCTCGCCGTGCCGATGCACAAGTTCCGCACCGTGGACCCGGGCACCCTCGCCGGCAAGATCGTGATCGACACCATGAACTATTGGCAGCCGATCGACGGCACACTCGACGAGTTCACGACGGATGCCCGCAGCAGTAGCGAGGTCGTGGCCGACTACTTCGCCAGCGCCCACCTCGTAAAGACGCTCAACCACATCGGCTACCACGACCTTGAAACCGACGCCAGGCCCGCCGGCGACCCGCAGCGGCACGGACTCGCCCTCGCCGGGGAGGCCGAGACCGCGGCCGTGGTGGCCGAGGTCCTCAACCGGTTCGGGTTCGACCCGGTGTACGCCGGCCCGCTCGTGGCCGGCGCGGCGTTCGAGCCGGGCTCGCCGATCTTCGGCGGCCGGCACACCGCTGACGAGTTGGCCATCGAGCTGGGCCTGGCCGAGGCCGCCTAGCTGTTCCCCGTTCGGACTTTTGCGGCCGTTGTGCCGGGCGCAGAAGTCCGCTTCGGGCACATTTCCACGCTCACCCGCTTCACCAGACATTGGACACCACCATGGAAATCGGCGCTTACAGCTTCGGCGATACCCCGCTCGACCCGGACGGCAGCCCGCGCAGTACCGCGGAAGGCATCCGCAACCTGTTCGACGCCATCGTCGCCGCCGACAAGGTCGGGCTCGACTACTTCGGCATCGGAGAGCACCACACCGTGAGCATGCCGGCGTCCTCGCCGGGCGCGATGATCGCGGCGGCGGCCGCGGCGACCGACCGGATCATCCTGGGCAGCGCGGCGAGCATCATCAGCACGGATGACCCGGTGCGGGTGTTCCAGCAACTCGCCACCGCCGACGCGATCTCCGGCGGCGGCCGGGTGGAGATCACCGCCGGCCGCGGCTCCTCGGTGGAGACCTTCCCGCTGTTCGGCTACGACCTGGCCGACTACGACCGGCTCTACGCGGAGAAGCTCGACCTGCTGATGACGATCAACGACAGCCCCACCGAGAGCATCAGCTGGTCGGGAACCGTGCGGCCCGCCCTGACCGACCTGGCCGTGGTGCCCCGGCCGGTGCGCGGGCGGCTGCCGATCTGGTTGGCGACCGGCGGCAACGCGGCCTCCTCGGCCAGGGCCGGCAAGCTCGGCCTGCCGGTGTCGTATGGCATCATCGGCGGCGAGCCGCACCGGTTCGCCCCGCTCGCCGAGCTGTACCGGCGCTCCGCCACGCAGGCCGGGCACACGGGCGAGGACATCAAGGTCTCGGTGGCCACGTTCGGCCTCGTCGCGCCGACGAAGAACGAGGCGTTGGAGCGGTTCTACCCCGGCTGGCACAACCTCAACGTAGAGATGGGCAGACTGCGCGGTTGGGGCGCGCCCGACCGGCGGCAGTTCGACACCCAGGCCGCGGCGCCCGGCGCGTATTACGTGGGCGACCCGGATGACGTGGCCGAGCGCATCGCGCACCTGCACGGCTACCTGGGCCACATGCGGCACTTCTTCCAGGCCGACTTCGGCGGATTGCCGCAGGAGCACCTGCTGGAGTCGATCAGCCTGCTTGCCACCGAGGTGAAGCCGCGGGTGGCCCGGTTGCTCGCCGCCAAATAGGAGCCCGGGAGTCGCTAGGGTTGCACCTGACGGGGGTCGGTCGCTCCCGAGCGGTCGAGCACCGCTGTTTCCCTCCGGCCGACACCAACTGGAAAGCCGACGGCACGCATGTTCGACATCGACGCGTCATGGTGAGCGCCCGCAAGGCCAAGGAGGCCGAGGTCGCCAAGACCGAGGGCCTGGTATTCCGGATCGCCCTGGGCACCGCGGGTTTCTTCGTCGTCGTGTGCCTGCTGCCCACTGTTCTGGTGATGGTCATCGGTCTCGTCACCGGCAGGACGTCGGCCGCCGACCCCTGGAACCTGCTCGCCTCCGCCGAGGGCTATCCGGTGTTCCACCCGCAGGCTGCCTGGCTGCTCGTGCCGCCCGCCGTGACCATGTTCGTCCTGTCCGTCGTGACGATGCCGATGGGAATGGGGAGCGGGAGCGCCGTCGACCGCCCGACCCTGTATGTCACGAGCTACGGCATGGCAGTTCTGGGCTTCCTGGCCAGCATCGCCTTCCAGGATGCGCCGGATGCCGGCGCGGGAGCGCTGGTGGGTCTCGTCGCAGCCGGCCTGCTGGTGGTCGCGGGGGTGCTCTTCCACGTGCGCAACTTCCTCGGCAGCCTGGACTTCGTGCCCTGGTCCTGGCGGCCGGACCTGCCCGAGCCGGCCCCGCCCGTTCTGCACCCGGTCACGGTGACTGGTTTCCGCGCAACCGGTCCGGCCGGGCCGGCCGGGGCGGCCGGGGCGGCCGGAGGGAGCGCGACGAGGGTGGCGAGCGTCCGCGTGCGCTACGACTACCTGGCCTGGATCCAGGTACCGGAATACTGGCCGTGGCCGGTGGCCGGCTGGGACTACCCCGACGCGGACGACTGGGCCACCTTCGTGGGCGAGAACCTGGCCACGGCGAACCGTGTCGACGAGGCGACCGCCCGCCTGCTCGTCGCCGAGCTGCGCACCATCGCCGCCGAGTGCCCGGAGAACGAGAGCCGGTTCATCTACAGCACCGACCTGGTGCTCCCGCTGGTGTTCGTCAGGGTGCGGCACGGGGAATCCCGCACTGAGCTCTCGCTCGAACAGGTCCTTGCTACGGATGCGCCGACCGGGACCGCCAGCATCAAGCCCCGGGTCACGCCGACGCTCGGCACCGGCATCCACTCGCTGCACAACGACGGCGCCAACCGCTCGAAGAACAACCCGATGCTCACCGCCCGGTACGCCCGGCGGGCGAAGGGCATCGATGTGCTGATCACCGCCGACGACATTCCCGCCGCACGGAGCGACGAACTCCTGGCAGCCATCGACACCTTCGCCCAGGCCACCCGGATCGTGAGCATTAAGCCGCGCCCGGGTACGCGGATTGGCGTGACCGACTAGTTTCACCGTGCCACGCGGGTGCGGCGCCGTTACGCGGGTGGCGCGCCGCCCGCTTAGCGGCGCCTGACCCGCGCATCGCCACATCCGTCATCCGCAGGAAGGCGCCCGACCCGCGTAACGGCGCCTGACCCGCGCATCGCCACCCCGCGCGCCCGAGACGGGCTGCGCATCCGCAGCGGAGGGGCTACGGCGTGCGCAGGTAGCCGCTCTGCACGCTGCTGATCAGGTGGTCGAGCAGATCGGTCCAGGCCTGCCGGGACTGGGCGTCCACGGCCATGCCGGTCCGGATCGCCCAGTGCCGGGCGATCACGGTCACACCGTTGAACAACGACGAGACCAACAGTTCCACGTCCAGCGGGTCGGCGCCGGGGGTGCGCCGCTCCACCTCGACGGCCAGGGTCGTCGCCGTGCGCGCGAACGCCTCCTGCATGAATTGCTGGGCTCGGGGTCCGTTGTCCAGGCCAACGGCGGGGGCGAGCGCGGCGATGGCGGAGACCAGGTCGGCGGCCCGGAGGGTCTGCGCGATCTCGTCGAACATCGACGCTCGCGAGCCGTCGCCGACCGGGGTGGCCGCAGCGGCCGCGGCGAAGGCGTCGATGACGACCCCGAGGACATCGGTGCAGACCGTGAGCACCACGTCGTCGATCGAGGCGAAGTGGTTGAACACAGTCCGCCTCGACACGTCGGCCCGGGCCGCCAGCTCGTCGACACTGAACCGCGGCGAACCGCGCTCGGCAATGAGGAGCCTGGCCGCGTCGATGATCGCCTGGCGGTGGCGCTCCTTCAACGCGACTCGGCGGTCCGGGGCCGGCGCGACGGTCATCGGCGGGCGACCAACGACGGCTCTGGCACCGGGGCCTGCCCGGCGTGCGGATGCGTGCGCTCCAGCGAGGCGCCCTCCACGTCGACATCCGGCAGGATTCGGTCCAGCCACTTGGGCAGCCACCAGGCGGACTCACCCATCAGGTGCATGACGGCGGGGATCAGCAGCATCCGCACCACGAACGCGTCCACCAGCACGCCGAACGCCAGGCCGAAGCCCATGGTGCGGATGATGGCGGAGTTGGAGAAGATGAACCCGGCGAACACCGAGATCATGATGATCGCCGCGGCGATCACCACCGTGCGGCCGGCGTGCACACCGCGCTGCACGGCGAGGCGGGCGGGCGCACCGTGGGCGTAGGCCTCCCGCATGCCGGACACCAGGACCAGCTGGTAGTCCATGGCGAGGCCGAACAGGATGCCGACCAGGATGGTGGGCAGGAAGCTCAGGATCGGCGCCGGGTCGTGCACGCCGAAGACCGCGCCGAGCCAGCCCCACTGATAGATCGCGGTGATGCCGCCGAAGGTGGCGAACAGCGACAGCACGAAGCCGAGCGTGGCGGTGATCGGCACCAGGATCGAGCGGAACACGAACACCATGATGATCAGCGACAGGCCGATCACCACGGCGAGGTAGCCGGGCAGCGCCTGCGCGAGCTTCTCGGAGATGTCGATGTTGCCGCTGGCGCTGCCGGCCACGCCGAGGGTCACATCGCCGTCCAGCGGGGACAGGTCGCGGAGGTCCCGCACGAGCTGTTCGGTCGACTCGCTGTTGGGACCGTCGCCGGGGATGACCTGGAACGCGATGAGAGTGTCGTCCTCGGAGGCGCCGATCGGGGCGACGGCGGTGACATCGTTCTGGGCGAGCAGCTGGTTGCCGATCCGCACCTGCTCGGCGAGGAGCTCGTCATCGGTGATGGCCTCCGGCAGTTCGGCCACGACCAGCAGCGGGCCGTTCACGCCGGCGCCGAACTTCTCCTGGATGAGGCTGAACGCCCGGTACTGGGTGGAGTCCTGCGCTTCGGAGGAACCGTCCGGCAGGCCCAGCCGCATGGACAGCGCCGGCAGGGCCACGATGACAAGCACGATCACGCCGGCGATCAGGGTGAAGATGGCCCGGCCGGTGTGCATCGGTTTGGTGGGCAGCTTCGAGACGTCGGGGTGGCCGATCTTCGCGCGCGCCTTGCGGCTGAGCACCTTCATGCCGGTGAGTGAGAGCAGCGCCGGGGTGAGGGTGATGGCGATCAGGATGGCGACGGCGACACAGACCGCGCCGACGGTGCCCATCATGCCCAGGAACGGGATGCCGGTGATGTTCAGCGCGAGCAGGGCCACCAGCACGGTGGACCCGGCGAAGACCACGGCGTTGCCGGAGGTGCCGTTGGCCAGGCCGATGGATTCGCGCAGTTCGACGCCCTGCAGGAGTTGGCGCCGGTGCCGGTTGAGGATGAACAGCGAGTAGTCGATGCCGACCGCAAGGCCGAGCATGACACCGAGCACCGGAGTGATCGACATCATCTCTACGGCCCCGGAGAGGGCGAGCGAGGACACCACTCCCACGCCCACTCCCACGAGCGCGCTGACGATGGGCAGCGCGGCGGCGAGAACGGTGCCGAGCATCACGAGCAGGGTCACGGCGGCCAGGACCAGGCCGATGGCCTCGCCGATGCCGAAGATCTCGGGGATGCCCTGGGTGAGCTCGTTGGAGAAGTCTGCCTTGACCCCGGCCGGAAGGGCCGCCTCGACGTGTTCGACCACGGCGTCCTTGGTCTCGGGGGTCACTTCCATCTGAGCCTCGTCGAAGACGATGTTGGCCACGGCGGCGGTACCGTCCTCGGAGACGGTGCGGATGCCGGAGGACATCGCCAGGAGGTCGGCGCCGAGTTCGAGGGTCTCGCTCTGCTCCTCGAGCGCAGCGAGGCTCTCGGTGATGGTGGCCTGGCCGGCGTCGGCCCGGGCCTGCTGGGCGTCCAGCGCGGCCTGCTGGGCGTTGATCTGCCCGAGCGCCTGGGCGGGAGCGCCGGCCTGCTCGGCCTGGGCACGCGCGGCATCGAGCTGCGCCTGGCCCTGGGCGAGCTGCGGGGCGGCGGCGTCGAGCTGCGCCTGGGCCGCCTCAAGCTGGGTGCGGCCATCGGCGACCAGCTGGGCGCCGTCGGTGACCTGCTGGTTCTGCTCGTCGATCTGCGTCTGGGTGGCGAACGGGTCGGTGCTGGCGGAGACACCGTCGACCTCGGTGGCGCTGGTCAGCAACTCGCTGATCTGGGCGCGCTGCTCGTCGGTGAACTCCGACCCATCCGTGGTGGAGAAGACAAGGGCACCTGATCCACCGCTGGCGCTGGGGAACTTCTCGGCGAGCTGGTCGGTGACCTGGGCGGTGGCGGTGCCGGGGATGGTCACGGCCGAGCCGAGGGCACCGGCGAAGGAGAGGTAGCCGGCCACGGCGAGGCCGAGGATCACCAGCCAGGAGACGATGACAATCCAGGCGCGGCGGGCAGAAAACTGTCCGAGGCGGTACAGCAGCGAAGCCATGACTCTCGATTCCTTGTGGAGCAGGTGCGGCGGGTGGTCGGCGGCAGCCCTCGACAGACGCGCACCGGAGTGACACTCGGTGCAACGTAGCACTGAGTGCAACAACTAATCCTATCGCAATCCGAAGCCGGTCCGGTCCGCCACTACCCGCCCGCCCCGGGTACGGTGAACCCATGACGGATGCGGCGCTGGTGGGTGCGGTGGTGGCACCCGACCTGCACGTGATGACCTACAACATCCGCCGCCGGCTGCCCACCCTGCGCCCGGACAGCCCCGACCGCTGGGACAACCGCAAACCGCTGCTCCGCCGGCTGCTCGCCGCCGAGCAACCAACCCTGCTCGGCGCCCAGGAGGCGCTGGCCGACCAGGTGGAGGTTGTCGCCGCCGCACTCGGACCGGCCTACCGGTGGGTGGGATACGGCCGCCAGAAGGCCGGTCGCGATGAGCGCAACCCGATCATCTACGACAGCCGGCGCCTCGAGCTGACCGGCTGGCGGCAGTGGGCGCTGTCGGCTACGCCGGAGGCCCCCGGGTCGCGGTCGTGGGGCAATCTGGTCCGGCGGGTGCTGGTGTCGGCCGATTTCACCGATATCGCGACGGGCGGCCGGGTGCTGGCATTCAACACGCATTTCGACCACATCTCCTGGCGGTCCCGCCTCAGGTCGGCGACGTTCCTGCTGGACCGGGTACGCCTGGCGCACGCCGCGGAGCCGGAGGCGATGATCGTGGTGACGGGCGACTTCAACGCCGGCGCCGACTCGGCCGTGCACCGGCGGCTCACGGCGGAGGGCGCACTGCGGGACGCCTGGACCGCCGCAGCCGAGCAACTGACGCCGCAATGGGGCACCCTCTCGCACTACAAACCGCGTCATCGCGGCGGCAAGCGCATCGACTTCGTGCTGGTGGGTCCCGACGTCGACGTGCGGAGCGCGGGCATCAACGCCGCCCGGTACGACGGCCGGGCCGCGTCGGACCATGAACCCGTACAGGCGGTTGTGCGGCCCGCCCCGTCGCCGCCACCGGGCCGATCCGGTTAGGGTGCTGGCATGATCAACACCCCGCTGCGGCGCCCGTCGGGGGTCGCGGAGGTGACCGCCGATGCGCTGCGGGCGGTGGCCCTGGTGGGCATCGTCGTGGCGAGCGTCGGGTGGGGTCCGATCCCCGGAGCGAGCCTCGCGCTGGTCGCCGGCGGGATGCTGCTGCCCCGGCTCCTGGGCGTGCGGCCGAGTGTGGACATTGCCTTCGGCGTCGTGGTGCTCGTGGCGGTGTGGAGCAGCGTGCTCGACATCTACATCACGACTCGCTGGTGGGACCTGCCGGTGCACCTGGTGACCAACGGCCTCTGCGCCGCACTGCTCTACATCGTGCTCGTGCAGTTCAGCGTCGTCGCGGATGCCGCCACCCTGCCCCGGCCGATGCTCTCCACTGTCGTTGTCACCACGGCGTTAGGCCTGGCCCTCGGCGTGTTCTGGGAGATCTTCGAGTGGATCGGGCACACCTTCCTCGACCCGGAGATCTACGTCGGCTACACCGATTCGATCGGCGACCTGGTGTGGGGCGGGGCCGGTGCCGTGCTCGCCGGCTGTTGCATGCGGTACCTCAACGGCAGCCCGACAGCGGCATCGACAGCGGCATCGTCAGCGCCACCGTCACCGGGCTGAGCCGGTCGCCTCTGCCGCGTCTAGCGCAGGACCACCGCGGTGATCCGGGCGTGGAAGAATTCGCCCTGCGCCTGGCGGTCGGTGCCCCACCACCAGCCGGCGCTGATCGTGGCCGGAATTCGCACTCCGTGGAAGTCCCGCTCGGAGTGGACCGTGCATCCGAAGGGGTACCGGCCGAAGGGCTGCCCGTCGGGATTGCCCCAGCGGGAGATCAGCGCCGACGTCACCTGGCCGCTTTCGCCGATTTCCAGTTCCACTGATTCCTGTTCGCCGCCGAGCAGCCAGGTGCCGACGACGTGATCCTTGGTGCGACCGGATGTCCAGGTAGCGGCCCTGAAGGCGGTCGGGGAGATCACGATCTCGCTCACCAGCCGTCCGGCGGCGCTGCGGCTCACGTCGGGTCCCCGAGCGGTCACGACGGGGAAGAGGCCGAGCATCCGCCAGCGCATTTCGCCGGTGCCGGAACTGAACCTGTCGAACCCTCGCACGGGCAGCCCGGCCACCCACGCCGTCGCGGCCCAGACGTACCCGGCGTCGGGGGCGACGATCTGCCGGGCGCTGAACCTGCGCCAGGCGCCGAGCTTGATCTCGCCGCTCATCGTCACGTCCGCGGTTCTCCACAGCGGCGTGCCGGCGGGGATCGCGTGGATCAGCCAACGTTGCGCAGGCTCGGGCAGCTCCGCCACGAGCTCGGCGGCGAAGACGTCGGATGGCGCCGGCCGCACAGCCAGATCGAGCCAGGCCTGTCGGATCCGCCACGCCTCACCCGGCACGCGGCTCACGGGAGCCCGCGTCGAGTCGGCTCGTCGGAACCACCAGGCCAGGATCACTGCTACCAGCACCGCAGCGTCCGCTACCAGCCCGGCTCCGGCAGCCGCCGCCATGGACAGCACGGCCGGTACCGATACCACCGCCGCAGCGGCCGCCACCGGCAGCCACCGGGCCGAGTGACCCAGCAGGAGCACGGCAGCGGCCAGGAAGAGGGTCGCCGCGAGGAGCCACAGGCCTCCGACGGCGATGCCGCCGGGAGAACCTGCCGCCGGCAGCGCATCCGCATAGCGCAGCTCGCCCGCCTGGCCCAGCCGCCAGAACAGCGCGACGCCCATGAGGTGGATCAGCCCGTGGCCAGCAAGCGCGAACGCGCCGGCCAGCGCGGCCGCCCGGGCGACCTCGGCGCGCCGACGGGCCGAGTGGCGAGTGGCGTCGATCCTGTCGCCGGCGGTGACGGCGAGGGCCGCGCTCATGAGGCCGGCCCGGCACTGATGGTGCGGCGCGGGTCCGCCGCGCCGACGGCCGGCGACGCTGAATAGCGGGCGAGCACGAGTTGTACCGCCAGCCACGGGGCGTCGGGGTCGGCGGGCGCACCGGTGATGAGCAGCCGCACGTAGAGCGGGCCGGCGAGGGCATCGAGCACAAAATCGACGTCGGTGTCCGGCAGTAGTTCGCCGGTCCGGATGCCCCTCTCGACCGCCTCCCGCCACAACTGCCGGGTGGGCTCGATGATCAGAGATCGGTAGGCGGCGGCAAGATCGGGGTCGGTCGCCATCTCGGCGACCAAGCCCGGCAGCACCCGGCCGAGGGGCGTGTGCGTGAGCGTTTCGGACAACCGGGTGGCGTAGTGGAGCAGCTGATCGGAGACGTTATCCGGCGGCAACGCGGCCTCCCCCGGCATCTGCGTTCTCATGGCCTCGACCACCAGCTGGGACTTCCGGGCCCAGCGCCGGTACAGCGTGGGCTTGCCCACTCCGGCCCGCCGGGCCACCTCCACCATGGTGAACCGGGGGTACCCCACGTCAACGAGCACGGAGAGCGCCGCCGCGATGATCGCCGCGTCCACATCGGGGTGCCGCGGGCGCCCCCGAACCAGTTCCTGTCCGTCCGGCCGGCTTACGGCCACGCCTGCGTTCGACATCGCATCCCGTCTCGTGCTGCTGCTCGGTGGGTCACTGCTCTTTTCGTTACTGCCAGTAGCGTTATAGCACGCTCGGCCGCTTGCGTGGCGAATCCCTTGTGTCTGCACCTACCATCTGATAGATATATCAACTAGAGAGATGAGGTGGCAGATGGCGGTTTCCGAGCAGACCCAGATGGCCGTCCTCGGCGGCCTCAGTATCGCGCCGATGACCGGCTATGCCCTGCGGGAGCAGATCCGGGAGGCCCTCGGGCACTTCTGGTCCGAAAGCTTCGGGCAGATCTACCCCGCGCTGTCGCTGCTGGAGCAGGGCGGCCTCATCGAACGACAGGCCGCCCTGCGGGCCGGCTCGTCCACGTTCACCATCACCCCGGCGGGCAGCATCCGGCTGCGCGAGTTGCTGGCCGAGGCGCCGCAAACCGCTCAGCCGCGCAACGGCCTGCTCTTGCGGCTGTTCTTCGGGCGGCAGTTGGGCGCCGATACCTGCCGCCGACTGGTGCTGGATGCCCGGGCCCGGGCCGAGGCCGAGCTCGCTGAGATGCAGCGCATCCGCACCGAGCTGCCGGCCGAGGTGGCCGAGACCGCCCCGGATGCGCCGTACATCCTGCTCACCGTGCTCGCCGGCGAGCACTCCGCCCGCGCCTCGATCGCCTGGGCGGATGAGGCGCTTCAGCTGCTCGACAACCTTTCGGCGACGCCGTCGTCTGCTCCCACCCGGATCGAGGAGTCCCGATGAGCACAGGCCTCGTGACCGCCGCGGCCGTCCTCTTCTGCGTGCTGATGGCCGGGTTTGCGCTCTTCCAGATGGCCCTCATTGCCGGCGCGCCTCTGGGGCGCTTCGCCTGGGGCGGGCAGGACCGGGTGCTGCCGGTTCAGAAGCGTGTGGGCAGCGTGATTTCGATCGGCCTCTACGTGGTCTTCGGTGTCGTGGTGCTGCAGCGCGCCGGCCTGGCCGAGGTGATCCCCTGGCCGGCCGCGCTCGCGGTGGCGACCTGGGTGCTGGCGGGCTATTTTGTGCTCGGCGTCGGGTTGAACGCTCTCTCCAAGTCCCGGCCGGAGCGGTGGACGATGGCGCCGCTCTCCGCGGTGCTGGCGGCGCTCACGATCATCGTCGCGCTCAGCTGAGCGCCCGGACGTCGCGGCGAAACCCCAGGGCGCTCGTGAGGTGCCTCAGTTGCGGGCGCGCTTCCGGGACGTGACGAAGACCGCGGCGACGGTGAGGGACAGCGCGAGTAGCAGGGCCCCGGTGGTCAGGGCGGCGGAGGCCTCCGCGGCGACGGCTGCCGCGCTGCCGCCGCCGCCGGTCACGCCGGCGGAGACGGCAACGAGCACCGCCAGGCCGAGCGAGCCGCCGAGCTGGTGCGCCACGTTGACGAGTCCGGAGCCGGCGCCCGCGTCGAGGGGCTCGATACCGGCGACCCCGGCCGCGGTCAGCGGGGCGAAGGCCAGGCCCTGCCCGAACCCGATCAGCACCATGGGCAGCGCGACGGCGGTGAGGTACTCGCTGTCCACGCCAACCCGGCCCAGCCACAGCATCCCGGCGAAGGTGACGGCGATGCCGGTCACGAGCAGGGCCGAGTTGCCGAACCGGCGGGTCAGGCGCGGGATGGCCAGCGCCACGGCGAAGTTGACGACGGTCATTGGCAGGAAGCCGAGGCCGGCCTGTAACGGGCTGAAGCCGAGCACGCCCTGCAGGTATTGGGTGATGAAGAAGAAGTAGCCCATCATGGCGCCGAGGAAGAGCATCCGGGCGCCGTTCGCGCCGGAGCGCTGCCGGTTGCAGAAGAGTCGGAGCGGCATGATCGGCTGGCTCGCCTTGGACTCGACGAGCACGAACAGGGCGAGCAGCACGGCGCCGGCGGCCACGGCGAGCAAGGTGACCGGGTCGGCCCAGCCGTCTTCCGCGGAGCGCACGAAGCCGTAGACCAGGGCGGTCATGCCCAGGGTGGAGGTGATGACGCCGAGCACGTCGAACCGGCCGGACTGGCGCGTCGACGCGGGGATGAAACGCAGCGCAGCGATGATCATCAGCACACCGATCGGCACGTTGATGAGGAAGCCGACCCGCCAGGAGGTGAGGTCGGCGAGCACGCCGCCGAGCACCAGGCCCACGCTCGCGCCAATGCCGGCCACCGAGCCGTAGGCGGCGACGGCCCGGGTGCGGGCGTGCCCCTCGGCGAAGCTGGCGGTGAGCAGGGAGAGGGTGGCCGGCGCGAGGATCGCGGAACCGACGCCCTGCACGGCCCGGGCGACAAACATCCACTCGGCGGATTGCGCCGCCCCGATGGCCAGGGAGGCCGCCGCGAAGATGCTCAGCCCGACCATGAACATACGGCGGCGGCCGAAGATGTCGCCGGCGCGGGCGCCGAGCAGCAGTAGGCCGCCGAAGACGAGGGTGTACGCGTTCTGCACCCAGGACAGCCCCGCGGTGCTGAAGCCGAGGTCGTCGCGGATGCGCGCGAGCCCGGTGAACACGATCGAGTTGTCGAGGATGACCATGAAGTAACTGACCAGGATGATCGCCAGGATCGCGCCGGTGCCCACCCTGCCGGGGGGCGTTATGGTGCTCGACGGGGGTTCGACGTGGGGTTTGTCGTCGTCATGCTTCTGCTTTCGTGGGAACGGGTGAGGCTACGTCCCAGTCAAGCGGTGGCGCCCGAAGCCGTACAGGTTCTGCCGGGGCAGGTACCGGCAGGGCCTGTCTCCGTGCCCCTCAGTTCCGTCGACTCGCTTCCGTCGACTTGCTCTCGTCGGCTCAGTCCGGAGGTGCCGACAGGAACGGTCCATGCCCATCGCCCACGCCGCCCGTTTCCCACGACGCCGGAGCTGATGAGCCGCAAACCACGCCAGTCCGCGGCGAGGTCAAGCGGTGGTTTCGTCGAAGTCTGTGATGAGCTGCACCTTGTCGGCCGACGCCGACGCCGTGTCGAAGCGGTAGTGCAGCCACTCCTGGGTGAGCCGGCGCGCCACCTCGAGTCCGATCACTCGTTGGCCGAAGGCGAGAACCTGGGCGTTGTTGCTGAGCACCCCGCGCTCGACCGAGTAGCCGTCGTGGGCGGTCACGGCACGGATGCCGGGCACCTTGTTGGCCGCGATCGCCATGCCCAGGCCGGTGCCGCAGATGAGCAACGCCCGGTCGGCGGTGCCCGCGGCCACCAGGGTGGCCGCTTCGATGGCCACGCTCGGGTAGGGCGTGTGGCTGGCGGCGTCCACGCCGATGTCGATCACGGCGGCGACCAGCGGGCTGGCCTCAAGGTCGGCCTTCAGGATCTCCTTGTAGGCGTAGCCGGCGTCGTCCGCGCCGATGATGAGGGTGAGGGGCTGAAGAGTCATGAGACGTGCACCTTTCGTGCGGGTCCGTTGGCGGTCGCCAGGGTGGTGACAATGAGGGCGAAGGAGGTGGCGCCGGGATCGGCGCTGCCCAGGCTCTTGGCGGCGTGCGGCCGGGCCCGGCCGAGCTTGGGCAGCAGGTCGGCGGTGGATGCGGCGGCCCGGGAGGCCGCGTCGGCCGCCCGGGTCAAGGCATCCGCCACCGGGATGCCGGCCTCGACGGCGGCGCGGAGTTGCGCCACGTACGGGGTGACGGCGTCGACCATGGTCTTGTCTCCCACGGTGGCCTTGCCCAGCCGGGTGAGGGTGCCGGCGAACGCGTCGGCGGCGGCGAGGATGGCCGCGGCGTCGATCGCGGTCTCGTCGCCGAGCACCTGGCCGGCCGCGCGCAGCGCGGACCCCCAGAGGACTCCGGAAGTGCCGCCGGCGTGCTCGGCCCAGGCGTCGCCCGAGCGGGCGAGGGTGCTGCCGGCGCCGGCGCCCTGCCCGGCCGTCACCGTGGCGGCGGTCAGCGCGGCGTCCAGGCCCCGCACCATGCCGCGGCCGTGGTCGCCGTCGCCGGCGATGGCGTCCATCTGGGCGAGGGTGTCTTCGTGTTCCCGCACCGTGGTGGAGGCCGCGGCGACGAGGGCGACCACCTGGGCGGCCGCCTGCTGCGAGACCGGGCTGCCGGGTTCGATGGCGTCGGCGACCTCGTCTGCCACGGCGCCGTCGTCATCACCGTCATCACCCCAGGCAAGCGCAGACCCCTTGCGGTAGGCCGGGGTGTCGGCGGGGGCCCGCCAGAGCGGTTCGAGTTCGTCGTCGAGCCAGACCAGGCTGAGGGAGACGCCGGCCATGTCCAGGCTGGTGACCAGTTCGCCCACCTCCGGGTCCACGAGCTGCAACCCGGCGGCGGCCAGACGGGGTGCGATCTCGCCCCAGAGCAGGAAGAGTTCTTCGTACTTGGTGGCGCCGAGTCCGTTGAGGATCACGCCGACCCGGCCGGCATGCTCGGCGGGCGCCTCGGCCAAGACCGTACGCACGAGCAGTTCGCCGATCTCGGCGGCGGTCTGCAGCGGCACGGTTTCCAGGCCGGGTTCGCCGTGGATGCCCAGGCCCACCGCCATCTGGCCGCGCGCCACGGTGAAGAGCGGGTCGATCGCGCCGGGGAAGGTGCAGCCGTCGAAGGCGATTCCGGCGGTGCGGGTGCGGTCGTTGGCCAGGCGGCCGAGCCGTTCGACCTCGTCGATGTCGGCTCCGGTCTCGGCGGCCGCGGAGAGCACCTTGAACACCACGACGTCACCGGCGATGCCGCGACGCTTGTGGCTCTCGTCGACGGAGGCGCTGAGCACGTCGTCGGTGACGATCACGTTGCGGGCGTCGATGCCCTCGGCGGCGAGCTGTTCGCAGGCGATGCCGAAATTCATCACGTCGCCGGCGTAATTGCCGAAGCTGAAGATCACGCCGCCGCCGCGGTTGGCCTGCCGGCCCACCGAGTAGGCGTATTGGGCCGAGGGCGAGGTAAAGATGTTGCCCACCACCGACCCGTCGCCGAAACCAGGGCCGACCAGGCCGGCGAAGGCCGGGTAGTGCCCGCTGCCGCCGCCGAAGATCACCACGGTCTTGCCCCGCGGGCCGGGATGACGGCGCACGACGCCGCCGGGTACCGGGCGCACGTAGCTACCGTGCAGGAGAGCGAACCCGGCCAGCGCTTCTTCGGCGAAGTCGGCGGGGTCGTTGTGGATGCGGGTCATGGGGGGACTCCTCGTTGAGTGGTTATTCGAAGTTGCGGTGCCGCGGGGCGAGGTCCGCAAAGGCGACGCCGAGGCGTTCGGCCAGTTGCAGCACCAGGGTGTCGAAGACCAGCTGGGTGGCCTGCTCGAACAGGCTGCCCATCGGCTGGATCGACGGCACCAGGTCGCCCTCGCCACGGTAGACGGTGGCGGGCACGATCAGCGCCACGTCGGCCAGAGCCGGGGTGCGTGCCTCCCTGATGGCCGACACCACGATGGTCGTGGCGCCCACCTCCTGCACCCGGTCGAAGACATAGTCGAGGTGGCCGATGGTGCCGGGACCGTTCACCATCACCAGCACGTCGCTGGCGGTGACGGCCGGGGTCGTGTCGTCCCAGGCCCAGTGCACCGTGAGGCCGAGGTGCGCCAGTCGCATCGCGAAGCCGCGGGCGGCCAGGCCTTCCCGGCCCACGCCGATCACGAAGACGGTGTCGGCGGCCAGCAGGACCCCGACTGTGCGCTCCACGTCGTCGGTGTCGACTCGGGCCACAGTAGCGGCGAGTTCCGCCGCGATGGTAGCGGCCCGACCGTGAAAAGTCGCGCCCCGGAAGGTGCTCACAGTGCCCGCCCGCCCGTCGACACGGCATCCGGTGACCGGTGCGTCTCGGCCGCGGCCGACGGCGCCGATTCCGGCGGGATCACCGTGGTGGTGCCGGGCCCCTTCGCCGGGGCGGCGCCGCGCGGGTTCCACCGGGCCACGTAGTAGTTGACCACCATGACCAGCAGCAGCATCGAGCCCCAGATGAGGTTCTTCACGTAGGGGTTGAACTGCAGGATGGTGAAGGCGCTCTGCAGGGACTGCAGCAGGATGAGGCCGAGGGCCACGCTGACCACCCGGCCGCGGCCGCCGTAGGGGTTGAAGCCGGCCAGCACGACCACGAGAATCGCCTGCAGCAGGTAGCTTTCGCCGAACCCGACCCGGGCGGAGTTGACCCTGGAGACCATGATCACCGCCGCCAACCCCACCAGCAGGCCGATGCTGACGTAGGTGAGGATGATCACCCGATCGTTGCGCACCCCGGAGAAGCGCAGCGCCACGTCGTTCTCACCGAACAGGTAGATGCGTCGGCCGAACCGGGTGCGGCGCAGCATGAATCCCACCACCAGGAACGCGGCCACCATGAGTAGGAAGATAATCGGGATGTTCGCGACCGTGGCGGCACCGAGGGCGGAATAGCTGCTGATGGCGATGGGCACGCTCTGTCCGTTGGTGATGACCATGCCAATGCCGGTGAAGAGGATCATTGTGCCGAGGGTGGCCAGGATCGGCGGAATCGACACCTTGGCGATCAGCAGTCCGTTGAGCAGGCCGCAGAGCATGCCGGTGACCAGGGCCGCGAGGATGCCCACGAGCATCAGGGTGTTCGAGTTCGACGCCGTGATCGGCACGAGCTGACCGCTCATGACCGTGGCGCCCACGATGCCGGAGAGCACCGCGGCGGAGACGATGGACAGGTCGATGCCGGCGGTGAGCATCGCCAGGCCCATGGCGAGGGCGAGGAAGCCGAATTCGCTGACTTGGGACGACATTGACTGCAGGTTGCCGGCGGAGAGGAACCGGCCGCCGAGCAGGGTGATGAGCACAATGAGGGTGACGGCCGTCATCACAAGCAGCACGGACAGGTTCTTGTCTCGGGCGACGAGACGGGCAATGGAGTTCATGGTCTGGTTCTCTGGCTTCCCGGTTAGGCCGTCGCGAAGACGAGGTTCTTGCGGTCCTGAATGCGTTGGCGGTAGTACATGACGCCCAGGCTGATCAGCAGCACGGCGCCGAAGAACAGGTCGTTCCACGACGAGCCAAGGCCGAGGAAGACCAGGGTGGACTGGAACAGCTGCACCACGACAATGCCCAGAATGGTGCCGAGGATGGTGCCCTCACCGCCGGTGAGCTTGGCGCCGCCGATGACGACCGCGGCGATGATCATCAGCTCGGTGCCCACCAGCGAGACCGGGTTGACGTACTTCAGTTCACTGAAGTAGATGATGCCCATCAGGCCGGAGAGGGCGCCGGAGTACGCGTAGACGAACAGCTTGGTGCGGAAGATGTTGATGCCGAGCCGGGAGGCTGATTCCTCGTTGCTGCCTACCGCGAAGACCTGCCGGCCGAGCATGGTGCGGTAGAGGATGAACCAGGTGAGCACGAGCACCGCGATCACGATCGGCAGGAACACGGTGAGGCCGTACCGGCCGGTGTCGGAGTTGATCACGATCAGGTCGGTTGAGCCGAAGTTCACCAGCGATTGCGGCATCGCGCCGGTGGGGAACGACTTGGTGCCCAGTACCGTGGCCATCAGTCCGTGGTAGGCGCTGGCGGTGCCGAGGGTCACGATCAGGGTGGGCAGGTTGAACCGGTAGATGATCAGCGCGTTGATCGCGCCGAGCAGGCACCCGACCACGATCGACACCATGAAGGCGAAGAGGATGTTGTCGATGCCGAGCGCCAGCATCAGCTTCACCGAGGTGTAGCCCGAAACCACGGCGATGGCGGTGAACGATACGTCGATGCCGCCGGAGACGAGCACGATGAGCACGCCGATGGCGAGGATCATCACGCCCGAGCCGCTGCGCAGCATGTCGAAGAGGGTCTCCACACTGAAGAACAGCGGGTTCTTCAGGGCCACGATCACGATGTAGCCGATGATGATGGCCAGCAGGTACTTCTCCATCGCGGTGGAACGCCGGTTGAAGACGGCGCGGAACGGGGAGGTCTTCATCGCTGGTCTCCAGGTGTGATCGTGGTGAGCGCCGCGGTGGCATGTTTCACGTGCGCCTCCGGGTCGCTGATGATGGTGGCGAGGCGGTCCTTGAACTCGGGCGCGCGCAGGTCGGCTTCTTCGAACCGGTCGAGCACCGCGCCCTCGTGCATGACGAGCACCCGGTTGCAGTTGGCGATGATCTCCTCGGGTTCGTCGGAGATCACGATCACGCCGATGCCGCTGGCGGCGAGGGCGTGGATGCGGTCGTAGATTTCCTGCTTGGAGCCGATGTCGATGCCGACGGTGGGGCTGTCCAGGATGAAGATGGTGGGGTGCCGGGCGATCCATTTTCCGATCACCACCTTCTGCTGGTTGCCGCCGGAGAGGTTCTGCACCAGGGTGTCGACGTTCTTGTTGTTCACGTTCATCTCGTGCACCGTCGCCACGGCGAGCGCCTGCTCGGCCTTGCGGTCTATCAGGCGGGTGCGGCCCAGCAGCGAGTCGATCACGTTGGACGAGACGTTGTTGCGGATCGACTGGGCGCCGAACAGGCCCTGGGTCTTGCGGTCTTCCGGCACCAGCGCGATGCCGTGCTCCATCGCCTGCAGGGGCGAGCGGATGCTCACCGGCTTGCCGCCGATCAGGATCCGGCCGGAGTCGGGGGCGTTGAGACCGAAGAGGGACAGGGCGAGTTCGGTGCGGCCGGCGCCGAGCAGCCCCGTGAGACCGAGGATGTCGCCGTTGCGCAGGTCGAAGGTGACGTCCTGGTAGTTGCCGGTGCGGCCGAGGCCCTGTACCTGCAGCAGCGGGGTCTCGTCGTCGATCTGCCGGTGGTAGCGGGCGTAGGAGACCCGGCGGCCGGTCATGTGGAAGCTCAACGACTCCTCGTCAAGCTCGGCGGCGGTGAAGTCGCCCACCTTGTGGCCGTCGCGAAAGATGGTGATGCGGTCGGCGATGGCAAAGACCTCGTCGAGTTTGTGGCTGATGAACACGATCGACAGGCCGCGGCTCTTGAGCTCGAGCACGATCTTGAGCAGCCGCTTCACCTCGTTGGTGGTGAGCGCGGTGGTCGGTTCGTCCATGAACAGGATGCGCGCATCCATGCTCAGCGCCCTGGCGATGGCCACGAGTTGCTTGTTGGCAACAGAGAGGGTGGAGACCCGGTCATCGAGGGGCAGTTCCACGCCCACCCGGGCGAGCTGTTCGGCGGCGATGGTGCGCATCGTGGACCGCTTCACCAGCTTGGAGCCGTCGTGCATCATGCGGTTCATGGCGATGTTCTCGGCCACCGAGAGGTGGTCGAAGAGGGAGAGATCCTGGTAGATGACCTGCACACCGGCGCTGATCGCGGCTCGCGGGCCCTGGCTGTCGACCCGGCCGCCGTCGATGGCGACGCTGCCGGCGCTGGGCGCGTAGACGCCGGAGACGATCTTGACGAAAGTGGACTTGCCCGAGCCGTTCTCGCCGGCGAGGCAGAGGATCTCGCCCTCGCCGATCGAGAGGTTGATGCTGTCGAGTGCGGTCACCCCACCGAAGGCGATGGAGAGGTTTTCCGCGATGAGGATGGGGTTGCCCATGATCGCTCTATTCGTGAGTAGAAGAAAAGTGCGGCCGGGTCCCGAAACTTTCGAGAGGAGGGTCGCAATAGAGGGGTGTCGCGCAGCGGGGTGAGGCCGGGCGTGGCCGGGGCGGTGGCGGCGTCAGCTGGAACTGGACGCCACCACCGGCATCCGGTGAAACGGGTGGTGCGGCAGCGGTTCGCTGCGGGGAACGGGTATTGCTTAGAAGGGGTATTCGCCGCCGGGGTACTGGCCCTTTTCGATCATCAGGATCGCGGCGCCGGTGATGAGCTTGCCGTCGACGGTGACGTCGTCGTAGCCCTCGAACTTGAGGTCGTTACCCGACTCCACGGCCTGGTCCTGCAGCACGGCCAGGGCCACGGCGTTGGCCGCGTAGCCGGCGCCGGCGGGGTTCCACGCCTGGGCCGAACCCACCACGTCTTCTTCGAGGTACGGGCCGGCCACCGAGGGCAGGCTCAGCATCGAGGTGGCGATGTTGGTGAGGTTCTTCTCCTTGAGCACGGCAGCAAAGTTCGCCCCGGCCGAGACCGAGGTGCCGATAAAGCCGCCGAGGTCGGGGTACGCCTTGAGGATCTCCAGGGCGTTGTCGCGGGCCTTGGAGTCGTCGTTGTCGTCTTCGTAGGGCTGCGCCGACACCGGGGTGATGTCGGGGTAGTTGGCCTCGAGGTACGCGACGCCAGCGTTGTACCAGGCCATGTGGGTCTCACTGGTGAGCGAGCCGACCTCGCCGACGAAGGTGCCCTTGCCGCCCATCTGGTCGGCGAGCTGTTCGAACATCTTCTCGCCGAACTCGGCATTGTCGAAGGCCTCGAGGTCGTAGTCCACGCTCTCGGTGGCGGCCAGCGCCGGGGCCTCGTGGGTGATGACCACGATGCCGGCGTCGCGGGCCTTCTTGAGCACCGGGGCGATCGACTGCGGGTCGTTCGGCACCACGACGAGGGCGTCGACACCCTGCGCGATGAGGTCTTCGACGATCTGCACCTGCTTGGCGGGGTCACCGGTGTCCGGGCCGGTCTGCCACGCCTCCACGACGTCGCCGTTGTCTTCGTTGAACTGGTCGACGCCGGTGCGCATGGCCTCGAACCAGGAGATGCCCTCGACCTTGGACACCGTGGCGATGCGGAACACGCCATCGTCGGAACCGCCGGCGGCGGTGGCGCCCCCGGTCTCCCCCACGGTGCCGCATCCGGCCAGCAGGGCGGTTGCCGCGATCGCGGTCACCGTGAGGCCGAGAAGCTTGGTTGGACGCTTCATTACTGTTCTCCTTTGAACGTGGCTGTGTTACAAGACGCCCCTGCAGTCACACTGGCCGGGGCAGTTGTAACAGTAAAGCACAGATTGTCACGAAAGCGAGCAAATCCTTTTTTACCGAGATCACAACGGCGAACCGTTTGGATCGCCGTCACTACGCGCTGGTCCGGGCACAAGCCGAGGAGTACGGACTGTGACATTTCTGATACATTTCGTTATATCGCCCCCAGTCGTACTGTTTGTAACGGTTAGATATCAGCCGGGGCGGCGACACGAACAAAGGGGTTCCAGTGAAGAGTCTGTGGCAGACGACCACATCCGGCGGGCAAAGCGCCCTCGACGAGTGCGTGCAGGGGTCCCGCACCATCGGGGCGCACGACGCCCTGGTGCTGCACGGCGGCGGCAACTCCTCGATCAAGGACACCATCACCGATGTCACAGGTGCTGAGCTCGAGGTGATCTACGTCAAGGGCAGCGGGTGGGACATGGCCACCATCAAGCCGCAGGGGTTCGCCCCGTTGCGGCTCAGCCGGCTGCGGGAACTGCTCACGGTCGAAAGCATCACCGACGCCGCGCTGGTGAACGAACTGCGCTGTGCACTGGTGGATGCGTCCGCGCCGGATCCGTCGATCGAATCACTGCTGCACGCCCTTCTGCCATACCGAGCCGTGCTGCACTCACACGCCGACGTGATCGTCTCGCTCACCAACCAGCCCGACCCAGCCGCCGCCGTGACCGAACTCTTCGGCGACTCCGTGGTACTCATCCCCTATGTCATGCCCGGCTTCGACCTGGCCCGAGTGGCGAACGAACTCTGGCCGAGGCTTGCCACCGAAAAGACGCGGGGCATGGTGCTGCTCAACCATGGCCTGTTCACCTTCGGCGACACCATGGCCGAGGCCTACAGCCGGCACCTCGAGTTCATCTCGGCTGCCGAGGCCGCCGTCGCCGGCGACGACGCGGAGCCCGCCGCATCCGCTGCCCCGGCCACACCCGCGCCGGCCACGGTCGACCCGCTCGCGATTGCCCGGCTGCGCCGCGCCATCTCCGCCCACGCCGGCCGGCCGATGATCATGGGCCACCACACCGACGAGCGGGTCTGGGACTTCGTCGGCCGCTCCGACCTGACCGAGATCGCCTCCCGCGGACCCGCCACCCCCGACCACATCATCCGCACCAAGCGCCTGCCGCTGGTGGCCAGCGGCGCCGACGCCGCCGGGGTGGACGGCTACGTGGCCGACTACCAGGCCTACTTCGACCGCAACCGGGGCCGCTCGCCGGTGCCGCTGGACATCCTCGACCCCACCCCGCGGTTCATCCTCGACCCGGAGCAGGGCATGTTCACGGTGGGCAGGACCATCAAGGACGCCAACATCGTGCGCGACATCGCTCTGCACACCTTCGACGTGATCGAGGCCGGCGAACGGCTCGGCAGCTACACCGCCCTGCCGGAAGGCGAACTGTTCGACATCGAATACTGGGACCTCGAGCAGGCCAAGCTGCGCATGGGTGGCGCCCCCGCCGAACTCACCGGCCAGGTGGCCTTGGTCACCGGCGCGGCCTCCGGCATCGGCCGCAGCATCGCCAAACACCTGCTCGACCTCGGCGCCTGCGTCGTCGGCATCGACATCTCCCCCGGCGTCACCGACACCTTCGCCAGCGCCGGCTGGCTGGGCATCCCGGTCGACGTGCGTGACCGGGCAGCGCTGGCCGACGCGCTGCGGCAGACCGTCGCCCGGTTCGGCGGGCTCGACATCCTCGTGGTCGCCGCCGGGGTCTTCGCCGAGAGCGCCCCGATCACCGCGCTGGACGGCGCCGTCTGGGACCGCACCCTGGCCATCAACGTGGGCTCGGTGCAGACGTTGTTCGCGATCGCCCAACCACTGCTGGCCGAGTCCCCCAGCTACGGCCGGGTGGTCGTGATCGGCTCGAAGAACTTCGCCGCCCCCGGCCCCGGCGCCGCAGCATACTCGGCCTCGAAGGCCGCCCTCACCCAGCTGGCCCGGGTGGCCGCCCTGGAGTGGGCCGGCGACGGCATCAGGGTGAACACCGTGCATCCGGACGCGGTCTTCGACACCGCGCTGTGGACGCCGGAGCTGCTCGCCGAGCGCGCCGCCAAGTACGGCGTGAGCATTGATGAGTACAAGCGCCGCAACCTGCTCTCCACCGAGGTGACCAGCCTCGACGTGGCCCACATGGTTGGCGCGATGGTCACCGCCACGTTCCAATCCACCACCGGCGCTCAGGTGCCCGTGGACGGCGGCAACGACAGGGTCATCTAAATCGCACCCGCCGCCCCGCCGCCGCCCGGTCGTCGGCGGGGCGGCACCGAACCAGCAAGATTGACTGCACCGAACCCAACGGAGGAACAATGACGTCTCGAGTGATTTCCATGGGAGCGCACATCGCCGATGCGCTCGGCTGGCCGTTCACGGCCGTACCGCCCGGCCAGCACCTCGAATTCATCGAGCAGATCAAGTTCACCGTGGCCGGCACCGCCGCCGCCCCATCGGTGAACCTGGCCAAGCTCGGCGTCGACGTAGCCGCTGTCGGCCGGATCGGCAATGACACCATCGGCGACTTCGTGCGCTCCACCATGACCGCCTACGGCGTCAACACTGACCACCTGGTGGTCGACCCCACCCGGCAGACCTCGGCCAGCCTGCTGCCGATCCGCCGCGACGGCTCCCGGCCGGCACTGCACGTGATCGGCGCCAACGCCGGCCTCACCGAAGCGGATGTGCCTTGGGAGGTCGTGGAGAAGGCCGAAATCTTCCACCTCGGCGGCGCGTTCATCCTGCCCGGCCTGGACGGCGCACCGATGGCCCGGGTACTCAAGCGGGTGAAGGAGATCGGCCTCACCGTCACCATGGACTTCCTGATGAGCCCTCGTGACGACGCGCAGAGCCTGATCGGGCCGTCGCTGCAGTACGTGGACTACCTGATGCCCAACATCGAGGAGGCCGGCTGGCTGGTCGGCAGCGAGGACCGGCAGGAAATCATCACCTGGCTGCACGGCCAGGGCGCCGGCCACACCGTGCTCACCATGGGCGGCAACGGCGTGAGCATCGCCGCGAACGGCCACACCGAAACGGTGCTGCCGGCCTACGAGATCGACGTGGTCGACACCACTGGCTGCGGTGACGCCTTCACCTCCGGGCTCATCTCCGGCCTGCTCGACGGCCTCGACGTGATCGGCGCTGCCGAGCGCGGCCTGGCCTGCGGCAGCCTGGTGGCCACCGGACTCGGCTCGGATGCCGGCATCGTCGACCGCGACCAGGTCGCCCAATTCCAGCGCAGCCAGCCCCGGCTCGCAGCCTGAGCCTGCCCGTCACCCCCACCCGCACTGTGCCAAGCTAGCGATGCAGCTGGCGACAAGGAAAGGACGGATGCTGATCATGCCGATAATCCACCCCGTGAGCCATGTCTGACACCCCGGTCGACGGTCCCGAACCGCACGACGCCCCTCACCGGGCGCGCACCAAGGCGGCCCGCTTGAGCCTGATCGGCGAGGTGGTCAACCAGCGCGGCTTCGTGAGTGTGGACGACCTCACCGAGCAGCTCGGCGTGAGCCGCATGACCGTGCACCGCGACCTCGAAGAGCTGCAGCGCATGAGCACGCTGCGCAAGGTGCGCGGCGGCGCATCCGCTCACCGCTCGACCCAGTTCGAGAGCGACCTGCAGTTCCGGGCGATGAGCGCCATCGACGAGAAGAAGAAAATGGCCAGGATGGCCGTCGAGCTGGTCTCCGAGGGCGACGTGGTGATCGTGGACGACTCGACCACCTCGCTCGAGGTGGTGCCGTTGCTGATCGCCCGGCCGCCGCTGACGATCATCACCAACTTCCTGCCGGCGATACAGCAGGTGAGCAACCACCCCGATGTGCACCTGATCGCGCTCGGCGGCGAGTTCACGCCGCGGTACCAATCCTTCCTCGGCATGATGTGCGAGCGCAGCCTGGCCGACCTCTACGCCGACGTGCTGTTCGCGTCGTCGTCGGCCGTGCGGGGGCTGGATGTCTACCACCAGGACCAGCGCATCGTCACGGCCAAGCGGGCCATGATGGCCGCCGCTCAGACCCGGGTGCTGATGGTGGACCACAGCAAGATCGACCACGGCGCGCTGCACCGACTGGGCGGCATCGACGAGTTCACCCACGTGATCGTCGACGACAAGGTCGACGGCACCGTGGTCAAAAGCTTCGAGGAGGCCGGCCTGGTTGTCTTGGTGGCTTCATAGGGGAGAGTCATGGGACGATGGTCGCACTAGCACCGCTTCCGCCCGACTCTTGTCGAGAGGTGACCGCATGACCGGGTCCGCCATAGTCACGCCGGTCGCGCCGCGCCTGCAGAAAGACCGCTATCTCGTGCCCGATGTCGCCCGAGGAGTGGCCATCCTGGCGATGCTCATCGCCCACGCCGGCCCGCTGCTGGTGAGCCAGCCGCCCGCGACCGCGTTTGTGCAGGGCCAGTTGAACGACGTGGCCTCGCCGCTGTTCGCCGTGACGATGGGCGCGGCCGCCGCCATCGTGCTGGCCAAGGCCGGGACCAGCGCCGGTGCCCGGCGCACGGTCATCGTGCAGAACGTCATCCGCGGCCTGATCCTGGTGCTGCTCGGGCTGCTGCTGTCCACCTGGGGCAGCTGGATCGCGGTCGTGCTCTCGTTCCTGGGGATCGTCCTCGCTGTTGGCACGCCGCTGGTGCTGCTGGGCAGTCGCGCCCTGATCGCGGTGCTCGCCGTGGTGCTGGTGCTGGGCGCGCCGCTGAACGAATTCGCCCTGACGGCGGCCGGCCCGCTCATCACCTCCGGGGAACGCACCCCGGGCGGCTTCCTGCTGGAGTGGCTGTTCCTCAGCCCGCACTACCGGGTGACCAACCTGCTGCCGTGGTTCCTGTTCGGGGCCCTCCTGTTCCGGATCCGGTTCGGTGGGCGCACGGCGGCATGGATCATGCTCGCGATCTCGCTGCCGGCCTGGTGGCTGGGTCCGCTCTGGCGCGGTGCCACCGGTCAGGCGTTCAGCCCCTCCGGCAGCTATCTGGACACCCTGCACGACGCTGGGCTGGTGCTGTTGACGCTGGGCGTGATCATGCTGCTCGCCTCGATTCGGGCGCGGCCCGCGGCCACGGTGGTGCACGCCGTCTTCCTGCCGCTCAAGGCGATCGGGTCGATCTCGCTGTCGCTCTACGTGTTCCAGGTGGGGGTGGTTGCGGTGATGAATGCCAACGGCATCAGCTACGGCACGACGGACCCGGTGGCCTGGCTGGTGCTGGTGCTCGGGGTGCCGCTGGTGGGGATTCTCTGGTGGCGGTTCCTGGGCAAGGGTCCGATCGAGTGGCTGATCGGCGTGGTCTCCGGCCGGTACCGGTCGCGCCCGGCCGCGCCCGATCCTCGCGGCACGCTTTGAGCGCGGCGGCACTCGTACGAACGCGTGCCGCCGGGACTGGGGCGTGCCGCGGCGCATCCGCCACACGGAGCGGGCGGATGCGCCGGTTCGAGGCTAGGCGACCGACCAGCCGCCGTCGCTGGCCAGCACCTGGCCGATCACGTTCACGCCGTCGTCGCTGAGCAGGAAGGTGATCGACGCGGCGAGCGCATCCGGCTCGACGGCGTTGGGCAGCAGCGCCATGCCGGCACGCACCCGCTCGGCCCCGAGCGCGGAGGCGAAGTTCGCCTCGATGTTGGTGATGGTGGGGCCCGGCGCCACGGCGTTCACCCGGATGCCACTGGGCCCGTACATGTAGGCGCTGCTCTTGGTCAGCCCCACGACGGCGTGCTTGGACGCCGTGTAGGCCGCGCCCGCCGCCGAGCCGCGGAGCGCCGCCTCAGAGGCCACATACACGATCGAGCCTGACTGCCGTTCGAGCATCCCGGGCACGACGGCGCGCATGAGCTTCATGGTGCCGTCGACGTTGATCGCGAAGACCCGCTTCCAGACGGCATCGCTGCCCTCGTGCACCGGCGTCATGTCGTCCATGATGCCGGCGACGTTGGCGAGGGCGTCGATCTGCTCGCCCGCGGCGGCGATAATCCCGGCGATGGCGTCGTCATCGGTGATGTTCGCCACGACGGGAACGATGTCGGCGGCGGCGTGCTCGGCCACGAAATCGTCGAGCCGCTCCTGGGAGATGTCGACGGCGACGACCCGGCCGCCCTCGCGGGCGACCCGGGATGCGGTGGCCCGACCGATGCCGGAACCGGCCCCGGTGACGATGACGGTCTTGCCGGTGAACCGGCCGGTGCTGACCCGTTCCACCCACTCGGGGCGCTCGGCCGCCGCCACCGAGACGGGCCCGGCGGCCGGGACGGGCGCCGCATCCGTTGTCGAAGCGGTGGCGGGCACGTCGCCGGCGGCGACCCGCCGCACGAGTTCGTCGATCAGCTCGGGCGGGAACTTGCCCTTGCTGAGCGTGACCAGGCGCTTGAGAGCGAGTTTCCGCACCGGCCGAAGCACGTCGGCGCTCTGGCCGGCCTGGGCGAGAAGGTCGCGAAGGATCGGGCCGCCGGTGGGGTCGTCGAGCCAGGTGCCGACGGAGGAGCCGGCGCTGAGGGTCTGTGTCATACGAGAGGTTCCTTTTCTTTCTGGAGATCCACTGCCGATGGGGTCACGGGAGCGGAGTAGGTGGCCGCGTGCAGTGCGGCGAGGTAACCGAACACCACCGCGGGGGCGATGGTGGAGCCCGGTCCCGGATAGGTGCGGCCCATCACGGATGCCGTGGTGTTGCCGGCCGCGTACAGCCCGGCGATCGGGGCGCCGGCCTCGTCGAGCACCCGGGCGTGCTCGTCGGTGAGCAGCCCGCCCTTGGTGCCCAGGTCGCCGGGTACTACTTTGACCGCGGTGAACGGGCCCTTTTCCAGCGCCCCGAGATTGGGGTTGGGCTTCACGCTCGGGTCGCCGTAGTAGTTGTCGTAGACGGTGCGACCGCGGCCGAAGTCGGCGTCGATGCCGCTCCTGGCGAAGCCGTTGAACCGGTCGACCGTGGCGCGCAGGGCGGCGGGATCGATCGCCAGCCGCACGGCGAGTTCTTCGATCGTGTCCGCTGAGACGACGGTGCCGTTGGCCCGCAGGCTCTTGCCGCCGGCCAACAGCGACGACGACAGCTAGCGCCGGCGGTGCCGGATGTCGAGGATCAGCCAGGACGGAATCGTCGGGGTCTCGCGGTGGTGCTCGATCATCTCGTGGCCGAAGTCGATGTAGCTCTCGGACTCGTTGAGGTATCGGGAGCCGGCCTGGTCGACGATGATGCCGTAGGGCATCGACCGTTCGGAGAACGAGGCGGTGCCGTCGGCCATCGGCACGGCCGAGCCCCACCAGGCATCGTCCATCAGGGCGAGCGCGCCGCCGGCCTGGGCGCCCACGCCGATGGCGGTTCCCTGGTCGCCGGCCGCTGCCGAGCTGTTGCCCGGCATGCCGTGGTACTTCTGACGCCATTCCTTGTTCTGGGCGAACCCGCCGGCGCCCAGGATCCCACCGGCCCGGGCCCGGATGCGCACCGAGCCGTTCTCGGTGGCCACGATCGCGCCGACCACCCGGCCGTCTTCGAGCACCAGCTCACTGACCCGGGGAGTTCAGCAGCACCTCGGTGCCCTGCCGCTGCACGATCTCCATCAG
This sequence comes from Cryobacterium sp., assembly GCF_025463825.1. Classification (GTDB taxonomy): domain Bacteria; phylum Actinomycetota; class Actinomycetes; order Actinomycetales; family Microbacteriaceae; genus Cryobacterium. The sequence continues at coordinate 17,848 of NZ_JAODBG010000058.1, read as the reverse complement.
GGTCATCACCAGGGCCGTGCCCAGGCCGTAGAGCTTCTTTCCGCTGGCCAGGCCACCGATGGTGCGAAAGACGAAACGGGCGCCGCGCACGAACCCCGTGGGCGTGGACCAGGCGCGGGACAGCAGCCAGACGTCATCCGTCTTCAGCGGCGCCGGCAGTCCTTCGTCGGCCCGGGACAACGTGACCCACTGACCGAGCCGCTTGGCGTCGAACGGCTCCACCTCGATGCCGCGACCCACCCGGCCGCCGGGCCGGTCGGGGTAGTAGTCGGGATAGTCCTTGGCCGCGCACCAGCGCACACCGAGCCGGGCCAACAACGAGAACACCCGCGGCACCGAATCGACGAATGCCTCCCGGCGGGCGGCAGAGCTGGCCGGGCCGGCATCCCCGATCGCCGCTTCCATGTACTCGAGGGCGTCGGCGCGCGAGTCCTGAATGCCGAGCTGGCGCATCAGCGGATTGTTCGGCATCCACAGGCCGCCACCGCTGAGCATGGTCGTGCCGCCCCAGCGGCCGGTGCTTTCCACGATGAGGGCGGTCAGGCCCGCATCTGCGGCGGTGATGGCGGCGGTCAATCCCGCGGCCCCCGAACCTGCCACGAGTACATTCACTTCGCGATCCCACTGAGTGGCCATAAGTTCCTCCTCGAATCGATCCGGCCCGGAGAACCGCCGGGCCCTGCTGGCCGCCGCGCGGGAAGTCTTCACCACCGAGGGCTTCTCGGCGCCGCTGAGCGCCGTCGCCCGGCGGGCCGGCGTGGGGCAGGGCAGCCTCTATCGCCACTTCCCCGACCGCACCGCCCTCGCGATCGAGATCTTCGACGAGAACATCACGGTCCTGGAGGTCTTCGTCGCACTGCCCGGGAGCACCCTCGACGACCTGCTCGACCGGGTGATCGAACAGGCCCTGGCCTCGATCGCCCTCATCGATCTGGTCACCGCCGACCGGCACGACCCCCGGGCGGTGCATCTGGCCGAGCGGCTGGACGGCATCGTGGCGCGGCTGCTCACCCGCGAGCAGGCGGCCGGGCGCATCGCCGAGCACGTCAGCACGGCCGACGTCATCCTCGCGGTGTCGATGCTGGCCGGAATCCTCGCCCGCAGCGACGCCCCCGACCGGCCCGACGTGGCCCGCCGGGCCTGGAGGCTCTTCCACGCGGCGTTCACCCCGCGCTAGCCTCGCGGTTCGCCGCCCGTCCCGAGCCGCCCACGCGCAAGGGTCTTGCGGGCGTCCCGCGGCCTGCCTACGCTCCCAACGACAGTTGATCGCGCTTCTCAGCTGATCGCGCCCTGGAGATGGACCCATGACCGACATCGTCGCGGCCGCCGTGCTGCTGATCGTCCTTCCGCTGGTCTTCAATGCGCTCTTCGCGGCCCTCGCGATTTCGTTCGACTACCCCGACATCCTGCGGCGACCCACCGCGGAGGTGCTCTCCCGGTTCCGGCGGGGCGGGTCTCGCCTGGTCCTGCTCTGGTGGGCGTTCGCGATGACACCCGCCCTCCTCGCCGTACTGGCCGGGTTGCTGCCGGCCGCCCTCTGGGGTGCCGACGCCACGGTGCTGTCGATCAGCACGATCGTGGGCGTGCTGGCCGGGCTCGTCCAGTTTCTCGGACTGATCCGGTGGCCGTTCCTGGTGCCATACCTCGCGCGGGTCCTCGCCGACCAGGACGCCCCGCCCGGGCGCAAACAGGCGGTCGACGTCGTCTTCCAGGCCTTCCACCGCTACCTGGGCGTGGCGGTCGGCGAGCATCTGGGCCTGCTCTTCACCGGCGCGTGGAGCATGCTGATCGGCACCGCCAGCATCCAGAGTTATCTGCTGCCGGACTGGCTGGGCATCGTGGGAATCGTGGTCGGGACCGTGCTTGCGCTGTGCTCGTTCGAGTTCGTGGGCTCCTTCGAAAACCACGGCTGGCCGCTCGCGGCCCGGCTCACTCCGATGACGTACATCGTCTGGTCGCTCTGGCTGGTGGCGACGGGGGTGGCGCTGTTGTTGTGACCGACCGGCCGCCGGGCGCCCCGAGTTGCCCCGTTCCGGACGAGTTGCCCCGGTGTAGCGGGGCAACTCGTCCGCAGGTGGGCAAGTCGGCGTCGGGACATCGAGGGGCAGAGCGGGGCATACTGGCGGCGAGCGACGTGAAGTCTGAAGGGGATGCCCGTGAGCTTCTGGATCTGTGCCACCTGCGGCGTCGAGCACGCCGACAACGCCGGCGTCTGCGCGATCTGCGCCGACGAACGCCAGTGGGTACCCGCCGCCGGCCAGCAGTGGACGACACTGGCCGACCTGCACGAGGCCGGTTGCCACGCCGACCTCCGCGAACTCGAACCCGACCTGCACGGCATCCAGAGCTCCCCCGCGGTAGGCATCGGGCAGCAGGCCAAGCTGCTCTGCACCCCCGGGGGGACCGTGCTGTGGGACCCGATCGGCTTTGTGGACAACGACATCGCCACCCGGGTGCTCCAGCACGGGCCGGTGCGCGCGATCGTGGCCAGCCATCCGCACATGTTCGGCGCGCAGGTGGAGTGGAGCCGGGCGCTCGGCGGCCCTCCGGTCCTCGTGGCCGAGGCCGATCTGGCCTGGGTGGCCCGCCCGGACCCGGTGATCGATACCTGGTCGTCCGAGGTGCGGCTGTTACCGGGCGTGACCCTGGTACAGGTGGGTGGCCACTTCCCCGGGAGCGCCGTCATCCACTGGGAGGCCGGTGCGGCCGGACGGGGCGTGCTGCTCAGCGGTGACACCGTCTTCGCCAACCCGGACCGCACGTCGGTGAGCTTCATGCGCAGCTTCCCCAACCGGCTGCCGCTGTCCGGCCCGGTGGCGGAGCGCATCGCCCGCACCCTGGAACGTTTCGAGTTCGACCGGCTGTACGCCAACTTTGACACCGTGATCGTGGCGGATGCCCGTGCGGTGGTGCGCCGGTCGGCCGACCGTCACCAGGGGTGGGTGCGCGGCGACTTCGACGACCTCACCTGAGCGGGTGGGCCGCGTCGTCGGCCCGGGCTACCCCGTCAGGGCTCGTTGAGCGGCTGACGATTCCGGCAGGATGACGTCGAATCGGGCCTGTCCCGAATGCAGTGTGAGGATCACTGCGGCGCGGTAGGTGGGATGAGTTGCCACGCTGATCTTCTCGATGGCGGCGAGCGGGATCGTCGTGTGTGAGCGCGACAGGTCCGGCGCGTTTCCGCGCACCAGCCAGGCCTTGCGGCCGAGGATGTGCAGCGCGTGTTCGGTGCGGCAGAGCACCGCACCGTGCAGGGTCATCGGATAGAGGACGTGCATAGCGCGGCGGAGCACTCCCCCGAGCGGGTCGAGGCCGGTACGCCCGTGGGCGGCGAGGAGTGTTGCGCCGAACTCATGGCGGGTCAGGTCGAAATATGCGGTGACCAGGCCCACGTCCTGCTTGCCCAGGTCGAGGAGGTCCAGGGAAGGCCGGGAATCCGTCGCGGGGAACACCACGGCGGGCGTTGGACGCACCACCGCGAGCGAAAGTTCAGCCAGCACATCGGTGAAACGGGTCATCACCTGCTGTGACGACCCGTTGTATGGCACGGTGTGGGTTCTCCCCGACCGGGCAAGGATGCTGAGGCGGCCCTCGACCAGGTCGACGGTGTCGGCGACCGCGACGATGTCGCCATAGGCGATGGAACTCTCGCTGTACGTGTCGACACCGCGGCTCAGTACGATGAGTGCCTGTGGCGCCGCGATAATCAGGTGGTCATAGAGGTCCATCGTGGGCAGCGCATCACGGCGGCTGATATTGCGGGGAATCTTGAGCACGATTCGGCTGGCATCGAAGTCCACCCGATAATCCCGGTAGAGTCCGGGAACCTCGCCGGCGGTGCGCACCTCGTCCACCCACGGGCCGAAGGCGTCGAACTCCGCCGATCTCGTTGCATCCGTCGCGCTCACTTGCTGCCTTCCGGGACTCGCGTCGGTGCGAGCTCCGCGGCTGTTGATGCCGTTGATGATCAGGCTAGACCGTGACGGCACCAGCAACTGACAGGCGGATGCGCGGCGGTGGCCCGACATCACTTTCGAGAGTTCCAACATGCGGAGGGTCCAACCCGCTCCCGACGCGCCGACCTTTCCTGGCCGGAGTGCACAGCGCTCTCCCCAGATTTTCCACAGCACAATCCACAGCCTCCGGCCCGTCATCCCGGTGGTTTCCACACGCTGTACACAGGGTTATCCACAGGTTTCCCACCGAAGAAAGCTTCGAATAAATGCCCAGCGCGGCCGCGCCCGAGGCTCGGGAGGCGTCCCTAGAAGCGCGGGGGGCGCGGAGCTACACTCGCGGCATGGAGACGCAGCATTTCTCAATCCGAGTCAATGCGCCCGCTGACGTCGTCTGGAAGACCATGTTCGATGACTCCACCTACCGGCAGTGGACCAGCGCGTTCAACCCGAACTCGTACTTCGAGGGCGATTGGCTTCCCGGCAGTGAGATCCGGTTCCTGGGCACCAACAACGACGGCACGATGAGCGGCATGTACGGGGTGATCACGAGGCACCGGCCGTACAAGTTCGTGCAGATCGAATATCAGGGCCAGATCGTGAACGACGTGGATGACACCACCAGCAGGGAGGCGCGGCAGCTGATCGGCGCGCGGGAATCCTACTCGTTCAGCGAGACCGACGGGGCGACGACCATCACCATCGATGTGGACACCGCCGACACCTACGCGGAGCTCTTCGGCGAGCTCTGGCCCCAGGGCCTGGCGCAGCTCAAGGACCTCGCCGAGGCCGCCGTCCGCGACTCCGATGCGTCCTGAGCAGCCCTGTCGGCCCGCGCTCAGCGGCGCTAGGCTCCAACCATGAAGACCTTGCATTTCTCAACGAAGATTGATGCGCCCGCCGAAGTCGTCTCCGAAACCATGCTCGGCGATGCCGGCTACCGTCAGTGGACCAGCGTTTTCAGCCCCGGTTCCTATTTCGAGGGGTCTTGGCTGCCGGGCAGCGAAATCCGGTTCCTCGGCGACAGTGATGACACTCAACCGATGGGCGGCCTGGTCGGCGTGGTCGCGGAACACCGCCCGCACGAGTTCGTTTCCATCGAATACACCGGCCTGATCATGAATGGTGAGGTAGACACCGAGAGCGAGTACGCCCAGAAGTTCAGGGGCACGCACGAAAATTACACCTTCACTGAGACCGACGGGGTCACCACCCTCATCGTGGACCTGGACGTCGACGAGGAGGAGGCGGACATGTTCGAGGACATGTGGCCACGGTCCCTCGACAAACTCAGCGAGCTGGCCGAGAGCGAGGCCGTGACCCGCGGGCAGCATCCGGCGCGATAGGGGCGATGCCGGGACGGAGCATCCTGACCGCGTGCCGCCACGTCGGAACCGAGTCGTCAGAGCAGTCCGGCCAGGGCGGCCCACTGCAGCAGGATGACGGTCTAGCTGTTGTTCCCACACAGGTTGTGAGCGTGGCGTGAGCTAAAAAGGTGAGGACCTCCGGTATCGATTGGGTTACCACACTCAAGCCGATGCAACGGAGGCCCTCATCTCTTACGTTACTCATGCCAACGCCCCACTGACTCCCGAAGGCCGCCTCAAGCTGGTCCAGCTCGTCGTGAACGACGGCTGGGCCCAAGCCCGCGTCGCTGAACGTCTGCAGGTCTCCCGCGCGACCGTCGCCAAATGGGTGTCCCGGTATCGAGGCCACGGTGCCGTCGGGCTCCTCGACCGGTCGTCTCGCCCGCACTTGTCGCCGAACCAATGCGCCCGGCGCACCGAGCGGCGCATCATCGCGTTGCGCTTCACCCGACGCTGGGGACCGCACCGCATCGGCTATCACCTGCGGCTGCCGCAATCGACGGTCTCGAAAGTACTCAACCGGTACCGGATGCCGTTGTTGGGTCATCTGGACCAGAACACGGGCCTGCCGGTGCGCAAACCCAAACCGATCCGGTATGAGAAGAAAACCCCCGGTGAACTGGTGCATGTTGACGTGAAGAAACTCGGCCGCATCCCCGACGGCGGTGGCCACCGCACCCTCGGCCGCCAGGTCGGTAAACGCAACCGACAAGCTGGCGTTGGCCACTCGTTTCTTCACTCCGCGATCGATGACCACTCCCGCCTGGTCTATTCAGAGATCCTCACCGACGAGAAGAAGGAAACCGCCGCCGGGTTCTGGGGCCGGGCGAACGCGTTCTACGCCACCCACGACATCACCGTGCTGCGTGTGATGACCGACAATGGCTCCTGCTACCGCTCGAAGTTCTTCAACGACGCCCTGGGCGACATCGCCCACAAGTTCACCCGGCCCTACCGACCCCAAACCAACGGCAAGATCGAACGCTTCCACCGCACCCTCGCCGCGGAATGGGCTTACGCCCATCACTACAACTCAGACGCCGCCCGAGCAGCGACCTACCAAGACTGGATCCATAGCTACAATCACCACAGACCCCATACCGGCATCGGCGGCAAATCACCCATCGACCGTGCTCACAACGTCAGTGGGAACAACATCTAGCCATCCACGATGCGGCCGTCGGTCACCATGGCCAGCGCGTCGGCTGCGGAGATCTCGAGCACCTCGATGTCCTCGCCCTCCTCGGCCAGGCCGCCGCCGGCCGTCACCCGATCGGCCGGTCCGTATTCCGCGACATAGAAGTGCACCCGTTCGGTGACCGAGCCCGGGCTCATATAGAGATCGAAAACGTGGTGCAGTTCTCCCACGGTGACGCCGAGTTCTTCGCTGGCCTCGCGGCGGATCGCGACCTCGGGAGCGTCATCGTCGAGCAGGCCAGCCGCGGCTTCGATGAGCATGCCGTCCGGGTGGGAGTTGACGTAAGCGGGGTACCGGAATTGACGGGTGAGCAGCACGGTTCTCCGAGTGGGGTCGTAGAGCAGGATCGTCGCCCCGTTGCCCCGGTCATAGGTCTCGCGCTGATGCGTCTCCACCCGGCCGTCGTGCCTGCGATACCGGTAAATGGTGCGGCGCAGCACGTGCCAGCCGTCGCTGGTGACCTCCACCCCTTCGACGGTGACCGCCGGGTTGCCGTCCAGGCCGAGACCCACAGAGTGCAACCCGGTGCGCCCGCGGCCATCCGGCGAATCCATGCCGCGCAGAACTCAGCCTGTCGGACGACAGTGTGCGCCGGGACCTGCGTGAGCTCGCGGCAGCGGGCCTATGTCAGCGCGTTTACGGCGGCGCCCTGCCCGTGTCGCCGGCACTGGCCCGGTACCCGGACAGAACCCTCGTCCAACCGGCCAGCAAGGACCGGGTTGCCGCGCGTGCGGCGGAACTGATTCTGCCCGGCACCACGGTGATCCTGGACGGCGGCACCACCACCCTCGCTGTGGTGCAGGCCCTGCCCCTCACCGTGGCCTGCACGGTGATCACGCACAGCCCGACGATCGCCGCCGCGCTGCTGCGGCACGAGGCGATCGAGGTGTTCCTGCTGGGCGGACGGCTGTTCAAGCACTCGATGGTGACCTGCGGCGCCGCTGCCGTCGAGGCCGCCCAGGCGATCACGGCCGACCTGTTCCTGCTGGGCGTCACCGGTGTGCACGCCACCGCCGGCCTGGCCACCGGGGAGGTGGAGGAGGCCGCGATGAAGCGGGCCCTGGCCGGACGGGCCGCCGACACCTACGCGCTCGCCAGCGCCGAGAAGATCGGGGTGGCTTCTCCTTACCGGGTGCTGCCGTTCAGCGACATCGCGGGCGTCATCACCGATTCCGCCACTGACGCCCGCGCGGTGGCCGACCTGCGCGACCAAGGCGTGGCCATCCTGACCCCCCGCGCCTGACCGCCCGTCGGCGGCGCGGCGATGGGCCGCAACTGTTACCGCTCCGGACGACTGCACCCGGTGTGCCGGGACCAATTGTCCGCAGTGGGAACAGTCAGCCCTGGGGTGCGGGGACCGCGGGGACGCCCACGGTGAGGCGGCGTACGCTTCCGGTGGAAAGGGCGGCCAGGGAGGCGGCCACGATCACGGCGGCGCAGCCGAGCAGCACCGGCGTGGTGCCGAAGACGTGCGCGAGCGGGCCGACCAGGACCTCCCCCACCGGGATGGCGATGAACGACCCGACGGCGTCATAGGAGTAGACCTTGGCCAGCCTGGCCGGCGGGATGTTCTGCTGCAGGGACTGGTCCCAGGCCACCCCGAACTGCTCGATGGCCAGACCCCCGATCAGGAATGCGACCACGAGCACCGGCACAACGGGCACCAACGCGAGGCCCACGATAGGCAGGGCGGTCACCGTGACGAGGCCGACGCCGATGCCCAGCGCGTGCCGGGGCCGCCAGCGCAGGGCGAGCAGCCCGCCGAGCGCCAGGCCCACGGTTTCGGCGGCGATGATCAGTCCCCAGCTGGCGCGGCCGAAGCTCACGTCGGCGACGAGCGGCCCGAGCACCGCGATCGCGCCGACGAAGGCCGCGTTCACCAGGGCGAACTGGGCCACCACCACCCACACCCAGGTGCGGCCGGCGAACTCGCCCCAGCCCTCGCGCAGCTCCCGCAGCACGTTGGCCGGCACCGGTGCGACGTCGCCCGGGCGGCCGAGGCGGCCGGCATGGTGCTCACGAGGGCGAAGAAGAACCCGGCCAGCGCGAAGGATGCGGCATTCAGCGCGAGCCCCCAGCCAGGCCCGACCCCGGCGATGAGCAGCGCGCCCAGGCTGGCGCCGAGGATCGCCCCGCCGTTGAGGCTGAGGCGCAGCAGGGCATTGGCGGGCCGCAGCTCTGCCATCGGAACGGTCTGCGGCACTATCGCCGCCGAGGCTGCGAAGCTCACCGCCGCGACGGCGCCGTTGAGCACACTGAGGAGAACGAGCAGCGGGATGGTCGCCGAGCCGGTGAGCACGAGCCCGGCCACTGCCGCCTGGGTGGCCGCCGCGGCGAGGGACGTGCCGACGAGCAGCACATGCTTGGGCAGCCGGTCGGCGATCACGCCGCCGAACAGCAGGACGGCGACGTTGACAATGGAGCGGCCGGCGACAACGATGCCCAGGTCGACGGCCGAGCCGGTGAGGTCGAGCACCGCGAAGGCGAGGGCGATCGGGGCGGCGGCGTTGCCGAGGGTGGCGATGGTGCGCGCGGTGAGGAGCCAACGGAACGGGGCAAACGCGAACGGGCCCGACGGGGACGGGCCGGATCGGGAGAGGACGACGCCCGGCGCACGCTTCGCCGCCGCGCGCCCCCCGAGTAGCCATGGCGCCAGTCAACCATGCCGGTGGGCACGCATCCGTTCGCAACTGGTGCCCGTGCGGACAACTGCGTCCCGCGAACCGGGCGCAATTGTCCGGTGCGGCAACGGTTGCGGGCGGGCCGGGTGGGCTACTCGCTGAGGCCGAAACGGGCGTGCAGCGGGGCGGTCCAGCGCGGGGCCCACCAGAGGGTGCGCTCGAGGGAGGTGAGCACCGCCGGCACCAGGATCACGCGCACCAGGGTCGCATCCAGCAACACCGCCACGGCCAGAGCGGTACCGATCTGCTTCATCTGCATCAGCTCACCGGTGGCGAAACCCGCGAAGACCAGCACGATGATCAACGCGGCGGAGGTGATGATGCGGCCCGAGCTCTGCAGCCCGGTCTCGATGGCCAGCCGGGTGCTCTCGCCGCGGTCGTGGTGCTCCTTGATGCGGGCGAGCAGGAACATCTCGTAGTCCATGGCCAGGCCGAAGCCGAAGGTAAGCACGAGGGTGAGCACCAGCGCGTCGACGCCGGCGACGGTGGCAGCGTCGAAATCGAGCGGGCCGGAGAGGTTACCCTCCTGGAAGCCCCAGACCAGCACGCCCGCCGCGGCGCCCAACGAAATTGCGCTGATCACCAGGGCGGTGACTGGGATGACCACCGACCCGGTCATCAGGAACAGCAGCGGATCTCCCGCACCACATCGGGCCCCTGGTGGGGGTCGACGGTGACCGTGGACACCCAGTAGCCGTTCACGTCGACGGGAGCGGCGGCATCCGTCACGCCCGGCAGGCCGGCGACGTCGGCGGCCCACGCGGCCGCGGCGGCCTCGTCGCTGCCGGACACCAGTTGTACCCGGGGCGCGGTCGCCAGCGGGAATTCCTCGGTGAGCGTGCTGAGGAAGTCGTACTGGGTGGACGAGCGCGGAATGGCGTCGGCGGCGCTGTTCGACACCGTCATCGCGAGCACCGGGCTACCCAGCACAAGCAGCACGGCGGTGCCGGCTAGCGTGACGAGCGCCGGGGCGCGCTGCACCCCGCGGGCCAGTTTGGAGAAGACCCCCTCGTCCGGGGCGATGTCGCCGAACCGGGTGAGCCAGCGCCCCACGCCGGGGATGCGCGTGAGCAGGCCGGGCTGCAGCAACCGTTCGCCGAGGTAGCCGAGCAGCGCCGGCACGAGCACCAGCAGGGCCGTGGTTACACAGGCGGCGAGCGCCAGCAACCAGCACAGCAGGGAGAGGAGGCGGTGGCGGGCGACGCTCACGCCCAGTTTTCGCAACATGGCGGGTGTTTCCTCGGTTCGTGAAAGCGCCGGATGCGCGGGTCCCCCGGTCCGCAGCCGCCCAAAATACTCCGGTCGGGCAGGAATCGGCAGACGGGACTACCGTGGCGCACATGACCGCAGCACTGGCGAAAACCATTCCCCTCGAGGAGTTCTTCGAGGGGTGCGATCCGCTGGCTCCGGTGCTCTTCGACACGGTGCGCTCGAGGATCCTCTCGATCGGTGAGACCGAGATGCGGGTGACGAAGAGCCAGATCGCGTTCCGCCGCCTCCGCTCGTTCGCGTGGACCTGGCTGCCCGGCCAGTACCTCTCCGGCGCGGTGGCCCCGCTGGTGCTCTCGATCGACTTGGACCGGTTCGACACCTCGCCCCGGTGGAAGGAGGTGGCGGAGCCCACCCTCAACCACTTCATGCACCACCTCGAGCTGCGGCGCGCCGAAGAACTCGACGACGAGGTCTTCGATTGCCTGCGCGAAGCGTGGAGTAAGGCCGGCTGACGCCTCGGTGAATCAGGCGGCGGCGACCACCCGCCCGGCCGCCAGCCGGATCACCCGGTCGGCCCGCCGGACCACCTCGGGATCATGGGTGGCGCAGAGCACCGCGGCACCGCGGGCGGCCTCCCGGCGGATGGCCAGGTCGATCAGCAGGAGCGCCTCACCGTCGAGCCCGGCGGCGGGTTCGTCGAGCAGCAGCACGTCGGCGCGGCGGGCCAGGCCCTGGGCCACCAGCGCGCGCTGCCGTTGCCCGCCGGACAACTCCCCCAACGCCCGGCGCTCCAGCCCCTCGAGGCCGAGCGCCGCGATGCTCTCCGCTACGATCACCCGGTCGGCGCGGCTGAGCGGCCGCCACATGCCGCGGGCGGCCCACCGGCCCATGTTCACGGCGTCACGCACCGTCAGCGGCAACGTGTCGGGCGCAGCGCCACGCTGCACCACCAGGGCGATGCTCACGTGTGCCGCCAGCATCCGCTCGCCGCCCTGCACCGGCTGGATGCCCGCCGCGACGCCGAGCAAGGTGGACTTGCCCGACCCGTTCGCTCCCGCAAGGGCGGTCACCCGGCCGGCCTCGACAACGGCGGACACGCCGTCCAGTGCCACCGCCGGGCCGTGATTCACCCGGATCTGCCGGAGGGTGATCGGGGCCGGAATTCCGCGGTTCTGAGGCTCGTTCTGGGTCGACTGCATGGCGCCAGCTTATCAAGAATGAGAACCGTTATCAGTTAGGGTCGCTTCCATGACCTGGCTGACCGACCCGCTCACCGCGGATTTCATGCTCCGCGCCCTGCTCGGCGGCGTGCTCGTGGCCGCCCTCTGCGCCGTCGTGGGCACCTGGGTGGTCGTGCGCGGCATGGCGTTCCTCGGTGAGGCGATGGCGCACGGCATGTTGCCGGGCGTGGCCCTGGCGTCCCTGCTGGGCCTGCCCGTGATCCTGGGCGCGGCCGTGAGCGCCATGGCGATGAGCCTCGGGGTGGGGCGCATCACCCGGCGGGGCCGGCTCTCCCACGACACGAGCATCGGGTTGCTGTTCGTGGGAATGCTCGCCCTCGGGGTGATCATCGTCTCGCACTCTGGCAGTTTCGCCACCGACCTCACCGCGATCCTGTTCGGTGACGTCCGCTTTGGTTTCCGCAGCATCCGCTCCAGCCCAGAAAGTCGTCAGTGAATTCCCCTAAGTCCCACTTTCCCCGTCCCGCTTTCGCCGCCCTCGCAGCGACGGGTGCCCTCCTCGCCGGTTGCGCCGGCCCGGCAGCCAACCCCTCCGCTTCCCCCGACGCCACCGACGACGCCGTGCCGCACGGCTACGTCGAGGGCGCGACCGAGGCCGCCGAACCACAGCTGCACCTGGCCACCGTGAACCCCACCGGTGAGGTGGCAGTGCTCGATTTGCAGGGCGGCGCCACGGAGACCATCGCCACCGTCGACGGGGTCAGCTCGGTCGCCACCGACGGCCGTTACCTGTTCGCCTCCGCGGCCGACACGGGCACCGTCACCATCGTCGACACCGGCGTGTGGACCGTCGACCACGACGACCACCAGCACTACTACCGCGGCACCCCCGGCGTCGCGGGCACCGTGACGGATGCGGGACCCGGCGCCGTCTCCGGCGGCGGCTCGCTCACGACGGTGCGGTTCGCCGACTCCGGCACGGGCGTCATCCTCAACCACGGCGCCCTCGGCGACGGCATCGTCACCGAACTCGGCCGGGTGAGCGGTGAGCCCGGCGCCGGCCTGCTGGTCCCGTTCGGTGACCGCGTCATCACCACCAGCACCGGCAACGGCGCCTCGGCCCTGCAGGTTCTCGACGCCACCGGTGACGTCGTCGCCGGCGAAGCCATCGAGTGCCTTGACCCGGCCGGCACCATCACCACCCGGGTCGGCGTGGTGTTCGGCTGCGCCGACGGGGCCGTGCTCGCCACCGCCGCAGGCCTGCCCGCCCCCGACGTCCAGGTCGAGTTCGAGCGCATCCCCTACCCCGCCGGCATAGCGACGACGGACCGGGCGATGTCCTTCGACAACCGCGCCGGCCGGCCCACCGTGGCCGCCGTCGCCGGCGACCGAGGGGCCTGGCTGCTCGACACGCGCGAGCGCACCTGGACGCTCCTTTCCACCGACACAGCCCTGGCGCAGGTGGCCGCCGTCGATGACCCCGACCAGAATGTCGTGGCCCTCACCCGCGACGGACGGGTACTCGTGTTCGACGCAGAAAGCGGCGCCACCACCGCCGCCACCGAGCCGCTCCTGGCCGCCACCCTGGCCGACGGCGCGCCCGGCGGCGGGTCGGGCAGCGCTCTGCCCGACGGTGTCACGCTCACCGTGGACACCAACCGGGCCTACCTCAACGCGCCGGCAGAGGGCGAGGTCTACGAGATCGACTTCGCCGACTCCGCGCGCCTGGCCCGCACCTTCCCCATCGACGGCAGACCCCGCTTCCTCGTCGAGACGGGTCGGTGACCCGGATGCGCGCCCCGAGCTCCCGCCGCACCCCCAGTCACCGGAACCGCAGTCTTGCGCTCACCCTGGCCCTCGGCCTCGGCGCCCGGGCCGGCTGCACGCCCGCCACCGCCGATCGCCCGCTCATCGTCGTGACCACAAACATCCTCGGCGACGTGGTGGAGAACATCGTCGGCGACCAGGTCGAGGTGATGACCCTGATGCGGCCGAACTCCGATCCGCACTCGTTCGAGATCTCCGCGCAGGAAGCGGCCCGGATCCTTTCCGCAGACCTGGTGATCTCCAACGGGCTCGGCCCCGAGGAGGGTCTGCAGAAGCAGCTCGATAGCGCCACCGATGCCGGCGTGCCGATGCTTGCCGCCGGCGAAATCATCGAGACGCTCGCCTACACCTCCACCGCGTCGGACACCGGTGCAGACGACCCGCACTTCTGGACCGATCCGGAGCGGATGCTCGACGTCGTGGCGGCCGTCACCGGAGCCGTCCGGGACGAGGTCGCCGGCGTCGACACCGGCGCCATCGACCAGTCCGCCGCGGCCTACACCGCCGAGCTCGAAGCCCTGGACACGGAGATGACCGACCGGTTCGCGGGAATTCGCGCCGAACGACGCAACCTGGTCACGAACCACCACGTCTTCGGTTACCTCGCCGACAGGTTCGACTTCACCGTGGTGGGCGCCGTCATCCCGGGCGGGTCCACGCTCGCCGCTCCGAGCGCATCCGACCTGCGCAGCCTCGTCGACGCCATCGACACGGCCGGCGTGCCCACGATCTTCGCTTAGTCCTCCCAACCCGACCGGCTCGTGCAGGTTCTGGCCGACGAGGCCGGCCTGGACGTGGCCGTGGTTGAGCTCTTCACCGAGTCACTCAGCGAAGCAGGCGGCGACGCCGACACCTACCTCACCATGATGCGCAGCAACACCGAACGCATCACCACCGGGCTCTCTCCCTGACGGAAGGCCTCCTCACCATGAAAGAAAAGATGAAAACACAGCACCGCACCACCGCATTCGCGGCGATCATCGCCGCCTCGGCCCTGCTCCTCTCGGCCTGCGCCCCTGCCGACGAGACCCCGACCGGCAGCACCAGCCCCGCTGCCGCCGCCACCCCGCGGGTCTCCCTCACCTACGACGGGGGCCTGCTCGTTCTGGACGGTACGACCCTCGATCTCGAAGCCGACCTGCCCCTGGCCGGCTTCAACCGGGTGAACACCGCCGGCGACGGCCGCCACGTGCTCGTCACCACCGCCGACGGATTCCGCGTGCTCGACACCGGCACCTGGACCGCCGACGGCGTCTCCGAGACCGCCGAGCCGGTCCTGACCGACCTGGTCTTGGATGCTCCGGCCGCCGGCCACGTGGTCAAGCACGGCGACAAGACGATCCTCTACGCCGATGGCACCGGTGACACCACCATTTATGAGACCGCCGCCCTGCTCGCCTCCCCCGACACGCTGCCCCAGACCGAGGTCATCCCGGCCGAGGCCGCCCACCACGGCGTCTCGATCGAGCTCGAAGACGGCACCCTGCTCACCACCGTGGGCACTGAAGAAGCCCGCACCGGCATCCGCGTTCTGAACGCCGACCGTGAAGAGATCGACCGCAATGACGACTGCCCATCGGTGCACGGAGAGGGCGCAGCCGCCAACGAGGTCTCGATGTTCGGCTGCAGCAACGGCGTGCTCCTCTACGACCAGGGCGAGATCACCAAGATCACCGCTCCGGATGCCTACGGCCGCACCGGTAACGCCTACGTCACCGAGACGTCCACCATCGCCGTCGGCGACTACAACTCCAACCCCGACTCCGAGGGCAGCCTGCTCAGCGAGATCCTGCTCGTGGACACCGTTGCCAAGACGGCCGAGGTCATCGACCTGCCCGACGGCATCCAGTACACCTGGCGCGACGTGGCCCGCACCGCGGATGACGGAGCACTCATCCTCGGCACCGACGGCGCGCTGCACGCGATGGACCCCGAGACCGGCGAACTGACCGACTCCTTCCCGGTCATCTCCGCCTGGGAGGGCCCGGCCGAATGGCAGGACGCGCACCCCGCGTTCACCGTCGTGGGCGGCACCGCCTACGTGACCGAACCGGCCACCGACTCGGTCTTCGCCGTCGACGTGGCCACCGGCAAGGTCACCGCCTCTGCCGGGCTGCCCGGCACCCCGAACGAGATCGCCGTCGTCACCGGCTGACTCCCGCACCGGATTGCCGACAAATGCCCCTTCAGCAACACTGAAGGGGCATTTGCCCGCAACTCGCGAGGCGACCGGCCGGGCTGGGTGCTATGCGGTGACTGCGGGGACGAGACGATTGACGACCTCTGCGCGGCTCTGGTCTTCGCTGGCGAGGACGCCGCCGTTCGCGACGATGTCCGGCGTGATTTCCTCAAAAACGATCCGGACGTCGCCCCGGCGCGCACCCAGGGTCAGAACGGCGCTCTCGGTGACGTCCTGAACAAAGGCTCGGCGCTGGTTGATGTCGCGGCCCGCGAGTAGTTGAACGGTGAAGTTGGGCATGTGTGCTCCTTAGTGTCGTCGCCCGCTGACTGGGCGGGCAAGGCGCCGGCGGCAGCAGCCTAGGCGATGGTGTTGCTCAGGGTGCCGATGCCGGCGAGAGTGATGTCGACGGTGTCGCCCGGCTGCACGGGCAGGTCGGTGCCGGGGGCCCCGGTGAGCACCACGTCACCGGGCTCGAGGGTGAGCCACTTCGTCACGTAGACGAGCGTGGCAGCGACCGAGGAGGGCAGGTTGAACGAGCCCGAGTTGACCACGCCGGCGCCGTTGATGACCACCTCGGTGGCCACGTTCTCCGGGTCGGCCACCTCGGTTTCGATCCACGGGCCGAGCGGGGTGTAGTTCTTGCCGCTCTTGCCCTGGAAGTTGCGCGGGTCGATCGGGCACTGGTCGACGTTGGTGACGTCGTTGGCCACGGTGTAGCCGAGCACGGCCTCGAAGGCGTTGTCGAGCGTGAGGTTCGTGGCTGAGGCGCCGATCACGACGGCGAGCTCGCCCTCGATGTTCACGGTGCCCACGTGGCGCACGGCGTAGATGTCGTCACCGGTGCCGGCGACGGTGTGCACCGATTTGTGCCAGGCCTGCATGGGCAGGGGGTTGCCCGGCCGGTTGTGGCCGATGCCGACCACCACCCGCGGGTCGACCGCGGCGAGCAGTACGGCGTCCGCAGCCGGGATGGACTCCCCGGTGTACACGAGGGGCGCCGCGAACGGGTCGGTGATGACGTTCCAGCTGTCACCGTCGGCGACAGCGTGGCGGGGGCCGGTCGGTGTTTCGAGTCGAGCGATACGCATGAGCTGCTTTCCTGACGTTGCCGGGCATGGAACAGGGGGCGCCAGCGGCGCCCCCTGCGGTACAGCGCTTTTCTCGACTACTTGATGGCGAGCGTGGCGCGGGTGCTCTCGCCGATGACGCCGTGTTCCCAACGACCCTCGTTCAGGTCCTTGGCGATCCGACGGTACTTGTCGTCGCTCATGTTGTAGATGAAGTAGATGATGATGGCGGCGATGGTCAGGGCGACGGCCGGGTAGAGCGTCATCACGGCCTTGATGCCCAGCAACGTCGCATCCGACTGCGTCGCGGCCTGCGCCACATAGCCGGAGACGGCCAGCATGCCGGCGCCGACCAGGGCGGCGAGGGACTGCGAGACCTTGCGCGAGAAGCTGAAGGCCGCGTAGGTCATGCCTTCCCGGCGCACCCCGGTGTGCCATTCGCCGTAGTCGATGGTGTCGGAGACGAACGCCCAGGTGATGCCGTTCGGGATCGACAAGGCAACATAACCGATGGTGACGAGGATCATGAACGTCCACAGGTTGGTCGGGATGATGAAGTTCAAGCCGTTGGCGACGACCGCGACGGCGAAGCTGACCATGACGGTGCGTTTCTTGCCGAAGCGCACGACCAGCTTCGGGATGAACATGATGCCCACGATGGAGGCACCGATCATCACGAAGTTGAGCACGGCCATCAGCGCGATGTTGCCGAGGTTGAACTGGGCGAAGAAGATCATCATCATGTTGTTCACGTTCATCGAGGAGATGGTGAACAGGCTCATCAGCACGAGGCCGAGCAACGGGCGGTTGGTGAGCACGGCGCGGCCGTAGTCCTTGAGGCCCGTCTTCTCCCGGTTGGCTTCGCGGTTCACGACAACGTGTTCCTTGGTGCCGCGGTAGCAGAGCACGAAGGAGATCATGCCGAGAACGGCCATGGCGAGGGCAGCCCACATGTAGTTCTCGGCGGTCATGCCACCGAGCATCATCATGATCGGGATGAAGGCGATGCCGCAGATCCACTGGGCGCCGAGCGAACCGGCCTGGCGGGAGGTCGCGAGCTGGGCGCGTTCCTTGATGTTGCGGGTCATCACCGAGGCCAGCGAACCGTACGGTCCGTTGACGAAGGAGTAGACACCGCCCCAGATGGCGTAGGTACCGGCGGCGAAGGCGATCTTCCAGC
>NZ_JAODBG010000047.1 GCF_025463825.1 Cryobacterium sp. | reverse complement strand
AGCTGGGCGAGGTTGGCCATCGAGACCCGGTCGCTGTTGCGCAGCAGCGTGATCAGCAGCGAGCCGACGACGACGGCATCGCTGACGTTGTACTCGTCTTCGATCAGGCGCGGCTGTGTGTTCCAGTCGCCGGCGAACAGCGGCGCCTTGTCGACCTCGTTGAACCGGGTCTGGTACCAGACGTTCCACTCGTCGACGCTGATGCCGATCTGCTTGTCGAGCCCCTGCGCCATGGTGACCTCGTCGATGATCTGCGCGACATCGCCGATGCACCGGTCCAGGCTCACGCCGGAGGCGAGGAAGCTGCCGAGGTCGCCGGGCTTCTCCTCGTAGTAGGCGTGCAGGGAGATGTGGTCGACGAGCCCAGCGGTGTGCTCGAGCACGGTGCGTTCCCAGCTGCCGAAGGTGGGCATCTCGGCGTTGGAGCTGCCGGCGACGACGAGTTCGATGGTGGGGTCAACCCACTTCATCACCCGGGCGGTCTCGGCGGCCAGCCGGCCGTACTCCTCGGCGGTCTTGTGGCCGATCTGCCACGGGCCGTCCATCTCGTTACCCAAGCACCACACGCGGATGCCGAAGGGTTCGGTGCGGCCGTTGGCCCGGCGCTGGTCGCTGAGAGCAGTGCCGCCCGGGTGGTTGGAGTATTCCAGCAGGGCCGCGGCATCCGCGATGCCCCGGGTGCCCACGTTCACCGCCTGCATCACCTCGACGCCGGCGGCCTCGGCCCAGCCGGCGAATTCGTGCAGGCCGACCTGGTTGGTCTCCACGCTGTGCCAGGCCAGGTCGAGGCGCACGGGGCGCTCGGCCGCGGGGCCGACGCTGTCTTCCCAGCGAAAGCCGGAGACGAAGTTGCCGCCCGGGTAGCGGATCAGGCTGGGGCCGAGTTCCCGCACCAGGTCGAGCACGTCGTGGCGGAAGCCATCCGCGTCGGCGGTGGGGAGGCCTGGCTCGTAGATGGCGGTGTAGACGGAGCGGCCCATGTGTTCGACGAACGAGCCGAACAGCCGGGGTGAGACGGGGGCGACGACGTCGTCGCGGGTGATGCTGAGCCGGGCGTGCAACACGGGGGAATCCTCTTCACAGATAGGTACAGCAGGAGGGTGGGTCCGTTCGTTCAGACCCACCCCCCTCTGGTGGTGGTGCGGGTGCTACTTGGTGGTGACCGTGAAGCCCTGCTCGTTGCCGTACTCGGTGATCGCGTCCTGCCAGGCGGTCAGACCATCGTTGATGCTGGTCTTCTTGGCGTAGGACCGGCCAACGGTGTCGGCGAAGGTGCTGTTCGAGTAGACCTGGAACGGCAGGTAGGTCCAGCCGGGCACGACGTCCTTGGCGGCCTGCACGAGCACCTCGTTGATCTTCAGGCCGCCGAAGTAGTCGCTCTCGTAGCCGAGGAACTCGTCGGACTCCAGGTCGGCGACGGTGGACGGGAAGCCACCCTCGTCGATGGAGATCTGGGTGCCCTCACCCTCGTTCATGAACTGCAGGAAACCGGCCGCGGCCGGGTGCTCGCCGCGATGGACGAGGTCGGCTACCGGCCCAACAGTGCGGCCCGGGCGCTGAAGTCCGGCCGGTTCCGCACCATCGGTGTGATCCTGGTCACCATGTCCAGCTTCGGCAACATGCGCACCCTCGACGCCGTGGCCACCGCTGCTGCTGCCGCCGGCTACTCGATCACGCTGCTGCCGGTGGCGCTGCCCACCCAGGGCGAGGTCGCCGGCGCCGTGAACCGGCTCGCCGAGCAGGCTGTCGACGGCATCGTGATCATCATGGAAGCGCACATCCTGGACCGGAACGACGTGACCGTGCCGACCGGGCTGCCCGTCGTGATCGTGGACTCCGACGCCGGTGCCCGGTACACCGTGGTGGACACCGACCAGACCGAGGGTGCCCGGCTGGCCACCCAGCACCTGCTCGACCTCGGGCACCAGAGGGTGTGGCACATCGCCGGGCCGGAGTCGTCGTACTCGGCCGGGCGGCGCACGGCATCCTGGCGACAGACGCTGGCGGCGGCCGGCGCCGCGGTGCCGCCGGTGCTCGTGGGCGACTGGAACGCGCAGAGCGGGTACGAGCACGGGGTGCGACTGGCCGCGGACCCGGCCGTCACGGCGATCTTCGCGTCGAACGACCAGATGGCCCTCGGCGTGATGCGGGCCATGCACGAGGCGGGCCGATCGGTGCCGGCCTCCTGCAGCGTGGTGGGCTTCGACGACATGAGCGAGGCGGATGCGTTCTGGCCGCCGCTGACCACCGTGCACCAGGACTTCGGCCAGGTGGGCCGGCTCTGCATCGAGAAGTTGCTCGCCCAGATCGACTCCCCGGCGGCCGTGGGCGCGGGCACCACCATCGTGCCCACGCACCTCGTGATGCGCGCGAGCACGGCGCCCCCGCCCCGGACGTAAAGGCGGAAGATCTCGGGACGCGCCGGGATTCCGGGTCGCGACGACGGCGCGTCGCGACATTCTCCGCCCCTACGTGCGGGGCGTGCGACGTGGGGGCGGAAGCGGGACGTGGGGCGCGGGCGCTCCTCCACCGGGCGGGAACCGGGGCGGAGCGCACAGGTTGCGGCGATGTGGGGGCCGAAGGGGCGTCGGGGCGGAGTGTGGCGGCATGGTTTCTGCCGAACTGGTGGTGTGCACGCTCGGACACCTCGCGTCCGTCGAGGAGTTGCGCGAGCGGGGGGTGCCCGCCCGCGCACTGCGCGACGCGCTGGCCCGAAGGGCGCTCACCCGGGTGGCGCGTGGCCGGTACGGCTGCGTCCACCTCATCGAGATGGAGGGTGGGGGCGCGCGAATCTCAGCGGCCCGGGCCCATGGACGCATCGGCTGCCTGTCGGCTCTCCGTCTGAGCAACGTGTGGGCCGGCGGTGACCGGCGGCTGCACCTGCAGCTGCGGCCGGGGCAGCACGGGACCCGGCGCGACCTGGTCGATGAGCGCGGACAGCCGATCGTGTACCACTGGTCGGAACCCTTCTCCGGACCGTTCGGCCGGTCACCGTCCGCAGGGTTGGCCACGCCGCGGCCGGCCATCGGGGCCGTGGCGGAAGGGGCGGCTGCCTGGCACACCGTCGATCGGCCGGCGCAGCGCGCCCACGGGCCGCCGCACGACACGACGAGAAGGTGCACAGCTCGGCCGGCCGGTGCCTGCTGGTTGAGCCGATGGAGTCAGTGTGGCGCGCCATCCACTGCCTCGATGAGGAGAACGCGATCGCCTGCCTGGAATCGTCGGTGCACGAGGGGTTCATCACCGCCGAACAGCTGTGGGACATCTGCGCGATGGCGCCGGAACACCTTCAGGCGGGGGTCGCAGAGATCGAGTTCACCGCCGATTCGGGTCAGGAGACCATCGTGCGGCGACGGCTTCGGCATGCCGGATTCCGGGTGGTGGCGCAGGAGACCCCACGAGGCATGCCGGCCGAGGACCTGGTCGTGGAGGACTGCGTCGATCTCGAGACCGACGGCAGGCAATGGCACGGCCCCGACCGCTTCCAAGCCGACCGCGACCGCGACCTGTTGTACGAGGGGCTCGGCCGCCGGGTGCTGAGGCTCACCCAACGGCACATTCTCGACGAGTGGGAGAGCACGTTCCTCACCATCAGTCGGGTGGTCGAGGACGCACAGCGCGAGCAGCGACGACGTCACGGCCGATCGCGATAGGGCGGACCGCCGGCTCCCTGCACGGTGCGTAACGATGCTGAGCCGGGTTCGAGAATCGGACAAAATACCCGTTTTTTCTTAAATGTGCTACCCCCACTTGGGTGTCAGGTGCCGAACCCGCTGCGCCTATATATGGACGGTGAAATCGGGGTTTCGTCACAGAAAAAAGTTAAAAATACCTGTTGGCGCCCAATGCTTGAAATCCCGCGAATCTCGAATAATGATGGTCGCATCACGACCTAGGCGTCGAGCCGCGACGTCTTGCTCACATCGATTTCTCAAGGAGAGTCATGTCGAACACATATCCAACATCCGCACCGGGAACCCCGGACCTCGGCACCAATGCGGCGTCCGACAATGGCCCCGATGCCAAGGAACGCGCCGCCGAAGTGAAGGACACCTCGGTCGCCGCAGGGCAGCACGTCGCCGGCGTCGCCAAGGACGAACTGCACAAGGTCGGCAGCGAAACCAAGCAGCAAGCCAAGGACCTCTATCGCCAGACGCAGGGCGAACTGAAGGACCAGGCCGCCTCGCAGCAGAAGCGGGTCGCCTCCGGCATCCGCTCGCTCAGCGACGAATTCGGCTCGATGGCCGACAAGTCCGAAACTCAGGGTGTGGCTAGCGACCTGGCCCACCAGGCGGCCACCCGCGCCGCCGGTGTCGCGGACTGGCTGGAGCAGCGCGACCCCGCCGCCCTGCTCGACGAAGTGAAGAGCTTCGCCCGCCGTCGTCCCGGCGTGTTCATCGCCGTCGCCGCAGTGGCCGGAGTGGTCGCCGGGCGTCTGACCCGGTCGGTGATCGCCGAGGCCAAGGACTCCTCCGACTCCGGCACGACCGGGACCGGCACGCAGACCGGGGCCGGCTACCGAACCGGCGCTCCCGCGGTCGCCGGATCCGAGTACGGGGTCGCCGGATCCGAGTACGGGGTCGGCGCCACCACCGGGATCGACACGGCCTACAACACCCCCGTCGACACCACCCTTGAGACACCCACCGCGACCGGCGTTGGCGACCCTCTCGCCACCGAGTACCCCGAATACGGGGAGAACCGCAATGAGTGACCTGCCCACCCCCTCCGAACGCAAGGCGGCGGATACCTCCCTGGGCGACCTGCTCAGCGAGGTGACCCGCGACATCTCCGTCCTGATGCGCCAAGAAGTCGCACTGGCGAAGGCCGAGGTCAAGCAGTCCGCGACCCGCGCCGGCAAGGGCGCCGGGATGTTCGGTGGAGCCGGGTACGCCGGCCACCTGACCATCCTGTTCCTGTCGTTCGCGGCGTGGTGGGGACTCGGGCACGTCATCGACATCGCCTGGTCCGCCCTGATCATCGCCGTCATCTGGGGCATCGTCGCCGCCGTCTTGTTTGTCCTCGGCCGTAAGGAAATGAAGGCCATCAAGGGCGCGCCCGAAACCGTCGACACCCTGAAGCAGATTCCCGACGCACTGAAACGAAATGAGGAAAACCGATGAGTATTTCCAACCCGAGTTCCGACCCCGAGGTCCTGCGGAGCCAGATCGAAGAGACCCGTCGCGATCTGGGCGCCGACGTCGACGCCCTGGCCGACAAGGTCACCCCTGGGAAGATCATGCACCGCCAAACCGACAAGGTACGAGGGGCGGTCTCCTCAGTGAAGGACAAGCTCATGGGTAGCGCATCCGACGCCGGCGACTCCCTCGGCGGCGTGGCCAACGAGGCGTCCGGCCTGGCGCACAACGCCGTCGACAAGGCGAAGGGCAACCCGCTCGCGGTGGGCCTGATCGCATTCGGTGTCGGCTGGTTGGCGTCGTCGCTGATCCCCGCCAGCACCGTCGAGAAGAGGGTCGCGTCGAATGTGAAGGACGCCGCCGAGCCGCTCGTCTCCGAGGTCAAAGACGCCGCGAAGGAGGTCGGTGAAAACCTCAAGCAGCCGCTCACCGACGCCGCCGACGCCGTCAAGGGCACGGCCACGGATGCCGCCGGCACGGTGAAGTCCGAAACCACCTCCTCCGCCGAAGAGGTGCGCGACACGGCCAAGCACTCCGGGCAGGGCACCGTCGGCTAACGGCGCACCCCGCACCACCCGCAAGACAAGAACGAGGAGATGTACCGGTGGCCAGCAACGACACCCGTGAGAAGAAGAACGCTGCTCCCTCCCCCAACGATCCGCGCAAACCGGATTCGCCGGGTGAGGTGAGCAAGCCGTCCTGGAAGTACGCGTTCAAGAAGACGCTGCGGGAGTTCTCCGCCGACCAGTGCACCGACATCGCCGCGTCATTGACGTACTACGCCGTGTTGGCGCTGTTCCCGGCACTGATCGCGCTGATCTCGCTGCTGGGCGTCTTCGGCCAGGGCGAACGGTCCGTCGACACCATCCTCAATCTCGTCAACCAGGTGGCTCCCGGCGGCACGGCCGACGTGCTGCGCGAACCGCTCGAGCAGTTCAGCTCGTCACCGGCCGCCGGGTTCGCCCTGGTCTTCGGCATCGTGCTGGCCATCTGGTCGGCATCCGGCTACGTCGGCGCGTTCAGCCGGGCCATGAACCGCATCTACGAAATCGAAGAGGGCCGGCCGTTCTGGAAGCTGCGCCCGATGCAGCTGTTCGTGACGATCGTCAGCATCCTGCTGATCCTCATCATGCTGGTGATCCTCATCGTTTCCGGGCCCGTCACGGATGCCGTGGGCAGCGCCCTCGGCCTCGGCGAGACCGTGCAGATCGTCTGGTCCATCGTGAAATGGCCGATCCTGGCGTTGGCGGCGGTGCTGATCATCGCCATCCTCTACTACGCCACCCCGAACGCCAAGCAGCCCAAGTTCCGCTGGATCAGCCTCGGCGCGCTGCTGGCGCTGATCACCCTGGTGATCGCGTCGTTCCTCTTCGGGCTGTACATCACCAACTTCTCCAACTACGACCGCACCTACGGCTCACTCGCCGGCGTCATCATCTTCCTGCTCTGGCTCTGGATCGCCAACCTCGCCCTGCTTTTCGGCGCCGAGTTCGACGCCGAACTCGAACGGGGCCGCCAACTCCAGGCCGGCATCGCGGCGGAAGATGACATCCAACTGCCGCCGCGGGACACCCGCAAGAGCGACAAGGCGGCCGAGAAGGACCGCACGGACGTCGCCACCGGACGCCAACTGCGCGAGAAGAGCGCCCGGCGCCACGACGCCGAGTAGGCCCTCGCGATCGAACACCCTGCCTGACCCGGACATTCACCTGCTCCTCTCGATGAAAGGAAAACCATGTACTTCCACGTGCAAAACCTCATCAACGACATCGTCCAGGACGAGCCGGATCCGGCAGCCGCCAACGCGCTGCAGGAGGGGCTGGGTGGGCAGTTCGGTGAGATGCGCACCATGATGCAGTACCTGTTCCAGTCCATCAACTTCCGCGGCCCGTCGGCCAAGCCGTACCGCGACCTCATCCAGGGCATCGGCACCGAGGAGATCAGCCACGTCGAGTTGATCGGCACCACCATCTCGCGGTTGCTGGATGGTTCGCCCCGCTACCAGGGCAAGGTCACCGACCCGCTGGACAAGCCCGGCTCCGGCGGGGCGATCCCGTTGAACATCGCCCTGGACCACAGCAACATCCACCACTACCTGGTCGGTGCGCAGGGCGCCCTGCCGGTCGACGCGGCCGGCAACCCGTGGCTCGGCAGCTACGTCTACAACTCCGGCAACCTCGTGCTGGACCTGCTCTACAACCTGATGCTGGAGTCCACCGGCCGGCTGCAGAAGTGCCGGATCTACGAGATGACCGACAACAAGACGGCCCGGTCCACGATCGCCTACCTGATCGTGCGGGACCAGGCGCACGAGAACGCCTACGCCAAGGCCCTCGAGACCCTGGGCGTGCACTGGAACACCCTGCTGCCGATCCCGAAGACCAACGCGGAGAAGTTCCCCGAGGTCAAGAAGCTGCTCGATCTGAACCTGCACAGCAAGCAGTACAGCTTCGACCTCCGCAACGAGTCGGAGGCGGGCAAGATCTTCCAGGGCATGTCGCCATCCAAGGACGGCACCAACCTTGTCGCCGACCAGCAGGCGCCCGAAGGGGTTCCGTCGGTGATCGCGCCGGAGCGGCTCGAGGAATTCTCCCCGGGGCTCGACCCGGAGCTGATCGAGCTGATCCAGGCCACCGCGGCCATGGAGATGGCCGACGTGGAATCGTTCTACGGCCCCACCACGCCGGAGTCGACGTCCAAGTGAAGGCCCTCACCTGGCAGGGCAAGCGGCACGTCTCGGTCGACGAGGTACCCGACCCGGTCATCGAGAAGCCGACGGATGTTGTCATCCGGATCACGTCGACGGCCATCTGCGGGTCGGACCTGCACCTGTACGAGGTGTTCGGGCCATTCCTCACACCCGGCGACATTCTCGGCCACGAGTCGATGGGCGTCGTGGAAGAGGTGGGGTCAGCCGTGCGGAACCTGGTCCCCGGGGACCGGGTGGTCATCCCGTTCGTGATCGCGTGCGGCGACTGCTTCATGTGTCTGCGCGGGCTGACCACGCAGTGCGAAACCACCCAGAACCACGCCCACGACAGCGGCGCCTCCCTCTACGGGTACACCGAGCTGTACGGCTCGGTGCCCGGAGGTCAGGCCGAACGGCTGCGCGTGCCGCTGGCCGATTTCAACGCCCGCAAGGTCGGTCACGACCTGCCGGACGAACGCTACCTGTTCCTCAGCGACATCCTGCCCACCGCCCGGCAGGGCGTCGCGTACGCCAACCTGCCCGAGGACGGCGTCCTCGGGGTGCTCGGTCTCGGGCCGGTAGGCCAGTTCGTGGGCCGGATCGGCCGCCACCTGGGGCACCGGGTGGTCGCGGTGGACCCGGTACCGGAGCGTCGCCTGATGGCGGAGCGCTACGGCATCGAGACGCTGGACCTCACCGAGGACGTGCTGGAGCAGCTCCGCGACACGACCAACGGGCGCGGTCCCGACTCGATCGTGGACGCCGTGGGCCTTGAGGCCCACGGCGCGCCGGCGGCCAGTCTGGCCCAGGCCGCGGTGGGACTGCTGCCCGACGCCGTGGCGAAAAAGGTGATGAACACCGGCGGGATCGACCGGCTCAGCGCGATGCACCTCGCCTTCGACGCCGTGCGTCGCGGCGGCACGGTGTCGCTCAGCGGCGTGTATGCCGGTGAATCCGACCCCACCCCGATGAAATCGCTGTTCGACAGGCAGGTCACCATCCGGATGGGTCAGTGCAATGTTCAGCCGTGGCTGGACGAGCTGGTTCCGCTTGTCGAAGACCCCGCCGACCCGTTGGGCGTCGAGGACCTGGTGACGCACCGGGTGCCGTTGGGCCGGGCGCCGGAGATGTACGACCTGTTCCAGAAGAAGGAGAAGGGCTGCATCAAGGTGGTGCTGACCCCCTGAGCCGAACCGTTCCGGAGCCGCTTGAGGAGCTCAGCTGCCGATGGTGCGGCGCCTCGCAGCCGGCTCCGGCGGTTCGGCACTGAGTAGCAAACCGTGGCCACTGTTCGCTGCAATCGTGAGAGCGTCGACCCACGCCCGGTTGATGCTGGGGGTCTTTCCGCCGTGGTATTTAAAGAACAAGGGGATGCCGGGGTGCAGCCACGCGCTGCACCGGCCAGCGCCGATGGAAGGCGAATCGTTCCAGGACAGGAAAAAACTCTCGCCCCTGCGCAGCTTCGAGCCGATCACGATTTGCAGGTGCACGAGTGCGCGGTCTTCGAACTGGACCTCGATGCCGTCGTAGATGAGTTTTCCGATGGTCTGTCTCCTATCGTGCGACCCGGTCAGGCATGCTGGCCCAGCTCGGCGAGCAGACGGGGCAATTCCGACGACAGTTCCCGAGCGAGATAGCCGGTGGGGCCCACCCGGGCGTTCAGCCGGTCCCCCGCAGCGGCGTGCAGCCAGGTGCCCCAACAGGCGGCCTGCTCTTCAGTTGCGCCACGGGCGAGCAGGCCGCCGATTGCGCCGGCGAGCACATCGCCGCTGCCCGAGGTGCCCAGGCCGCCCTGCCCGGTGCCGGCCAGCCAGATCCGGCCATCCGGCGCCGCGATGACACCCTGGCAGCTGACCGTGGCGGAGAAGCGGGCGGCGATGCGCGCGATGTCTGCCTCGAGGTCGTCGAGGTCACGGCCGAGGAGGAGGCCGGCCTCGGCCGGGTTGGGGGTGAGGATGAGGGCGCCAGGCGACCGGAAGTCGTCGCCGAGGCTGGCGAGCGCGCCCAGCGCGAACGCATCCAGCACCAGGCCGGTGGACGCGCTGAGGAGGCCGGGCAGGTTGCCGAGCATCACCTTCGTTTCGTCGGCGTCGTCGAGGCCGCTGCCCAGCACGACGGCATCCGCGTCGCGGAGTTCGTCGGCCAGCGGGTCCAGGTCGCCGCCGCGCACCGCCCCGGTGGAGGTTTCCGGCAGGCCCACCACGCCGGCCTCGGGCACGGCGACGGCCAGCGGCACCGCCACCGACGCGCCCACGCCCAGCGTGAGCCGCCCGGCTCCCACGCGCAGGGCCGCGGTGCCGGCGAGCAGGGCGCCGCCAGGCGCCTTGCGGGCGCCGCCGACCACGACCACCTGGCCCCTGGCGTACTTGGAGTCGCCGCCGGCGGGCAGCGGCCAGTCCCGCAACAGGGCGGGCGTCAGGGTGCTGTGACCCTCAGTCGGCGGCAACATCGGCGTCCTTCGCGGAGGTGTGCGCGGTGACGCTGGCCCCGGCCGTGACCAGGTGGGACACGTCGTTATAGCGGTCGACTCGCCAGGGTGCGTGCCGGTGGTCCCGGACCAGGCGGGTGATCGAGGCGTTCAGCAGCGGTTCGGTGCGGGCCAGGCGCAGGGCGTCCAGTTCGGCGAGTTCTTCGCACACCATGCGAAACAACAGGATGACGGCGTCGTGCGACACGACCAGGGCGTTCGGGCCGCAGTCGTCGGCGTCGAGCACCGGCAGGAAGGACCGGATGCGCAGGCTCACATCCGCCCAGGATTCGCCGCCGGGCGGGCGGTAGTAGTACTTGCCCAGCCTGCGGCGGCGGGCCGCTTCGACCGGCAGCCGAGCCGCCACGCCGCTGGTGGTGAGCAAGTCGAGCACTCCAAGTTCGCGGTCGCGCAACCGCTCGTCGAGCTTCGTGCCGGCCGCGTCCGGGCGGCTACCGAGCGCGATGCCGGCGGTCTCCGCGGCGCGGAGGTACGGGGATGCCCAGACCGAGTCCGGGTACTCCCCCGCCGGGCGGGCGTCGAGCCAGCGCCTGAGGGCTTCGGCCTGGTCGGTGCCCGTGCGCGTGAGGGGCACATCCGCGTCGCGCAGCGGCATGTCCACGATCTCGGCGCCGGCGGCCTCGGCGGCGGTGGCGGCGACGTTCGCCGCGCTCTCGCCGTGCCGCACGAGCAGCACCGAGGTGGCGCCGCCGCCCGGGCCGCCGTTCGGGTTGTTCTGCCGGCGGCCGGCGTCAGAAGCCACGGCCGCCGGTGACGGGCACGACGGCGCCCGAGATGTACGAGGCCTCCGGCGAGGCCAGGAACACGTACGCTCCGGCCAGTTCGGCCGGCTGCCCGGCCCGGCCCAGCGGGGTGTCCTGCCCGAACGTCGGCAGCTTGTCCGGCCATGAGGTGGCCGGGATCAGCGGGGTCCAGATCGGACCGGGGGCCACGGCATTCACGCGCACGCCGGTAGACCCCAGCTGCTGGGCGAGGGCCTGGGTGAAGGCGACCAGCGCGGCCTTGGTCATCGCGTAGTCGATGAGTTGCGGGGAAGGGCTCGACGCCTGGATCGACGAGGTCGAGATGATCGACGAGCCGGGGGCCAGGTGCGGGATGGCGGTGCGCGCGATCCACAGGGTGGCGTACAGGTTGGTCTTGAAGACCCTGTCGAACTCCTTCGTGGAGAGGTTTTCCAGGCCGTCGCGGTTCTCCTGGTAGGCAGCGTTGAGCACCAGGATGTCCAGCCCGCCCAGGGTGGTCACGGTTTCGTTGACGATGGAGATGCAGTGCCCCTCCTCCCGGATGTCGCCGGGCAACAGCAGCGCGGTACGGCCCGCGGCACGGATCAGGGCGGCGGTGTCCTCGGCATCGGCCTGCTCCTCGGGCAGATAGGAGATGGCGACATCTGCGCCCTCCCTGGCGTATGCGATGGCGACGGCGCGGCCGATGCCGGAGTCGCCGCCGGTGATCAGGGCCCGCTTGCCGGTGAGCCGGCCGCTGCCCTCGTAGGTGTCTTCGCCGTGGTCGGGGCGCGGCTCGGTCGCGCCGGTGAGACCGGGCTGATCCTGTTCCTGCTTGGGGAAGCCTTCGGAATAGTACTTGGTCGTCGGGTCTTCGTTCGCGTTCGTCATGCGTGCTCCTTATGAGGTGGCGGCCCGGGTCGAAACGACCCGGGCCGGGAATGCTTCGCTCAGCGCTGGATGAGTCGCTGCAGCCAGCCGCCGCTGCTGGCGACGGGGCGCTGCTGTTCGCCCTGCTGGGCGGCGAGCACGATCAGGATCAGCGTGATCGCAGGAGTGACCCATTGCATGATGCGCTGCTGGCTCTGCACCGACGCCACCTCGTCGGAGGTGACGCCTGTGGGCTCCGTGGTGCCCTCCACGGGTTCGTCGCCGCCGGCTGCCATCCGCGTGCCGAGGATGCCGGAGTAGATGCTCGTGCCGATGGCAGCCAGCGTGAGGGCGGCCTTGACCCCGGTGTTGACCCGCCCCTCCTGCTGCGCGGCGAGTCGCTCGGTGTTGCCGAGGATGAGGCCGACGCCACCGATGCCGTGCGCGATCATGGCCGCGAACTGCACCGGCGACCAGTGCTTCCAGCCGACGCTGGCCACTGCGAGCCGTTCCCGGGGGTTGCTGACCGAGGCCGCGGCGCTGTTCAGCCCGACCGCTCCCATCAGGGAGCCGCCGAACCAGGCGGCCAGGCCCACGTCGTGAAAGCTGCGAACGAGAGTGTTGCGTGATGACATACGGTACTCCTCGTGATTATCAAGCGTTACGAATGAGACGTCGTCCCGGCGGGAAACGTCATGGCGAACTGGTGATCGGATCGGGCGAGCGGGCCGCCACAATTGCGCCAGGCCCAGGGAACCGAAGTCTCCCGGGGCCCGGCGGTCGTGCGTGCGGTTCTGGAG
Source organism: Cryobacterium sp. (assembly GCF_025463825.1). GTDB lineage: Bacteria > Actinomycetota > Actinomycetes > Actinomycetales > Microbacteriaceae > Cryobacterium. The sequence goes on along the minus strand of NZ_JAODBG010000047.1, from coordinate 2,298 downwards.
GTGTCGGCTACAGGGAGTCGTCGCGGGTGCGGCGGCTCTTGTCGCGGTCAAGGTCCGACTCGTCGTAGTCGATCTCTTCCTTACGCACGTCTTCGGAGACCCGCTGGTCTTCCGTCACGGTCTCGGTGCCCAGGCGAACCCGCTCCACCGGGACGGTTTCCTTGTCCACGACGACGCGCTCCTCGGTGAGCTGCACTTCGTGCTCCTCCTCGCTCAGGTCGGGTCCGGACGTGGCCTGCCCGATGTTGGCGTCGGTGATGGCTTCACGCTCGAGGGTGACCTCTTCGTGGCTCACCGGCACCGTGACGGTCTGGTTCTCCGTCACCACGTGCTTGCGCAGCCGGGCGCGGCCAGCGGAGACCTGCTCCGTGCCGACGCGCAACTGCTCTTCGGAGCGGGTCATCGCGTCATCCGTGGTGGGGCCGGAGGTGTCGTAGCCCTCGGTGCGACGGTCGCCGACCGTGGCGTCGGTACGGGCGTCGTCGTAGGTGCCGGTGGTACCGGTGCTCTGGCCGACGGTGGACCCGCTGAGCCCGTAGTACCGGTAGAGCGCGTCTTCATCGGCGCTCTCCAGCGAGCCGTCGGTGTCGATGCGTGGGGCGTCTTTCACGAAACTCTTGTCGAAGCCGATGCGCAGTTCGTCGTCGGTCCAGTCGGCGCTCTCGAGCGGCGCGAAGGATTCGCTGGTACCGAACAGTCCGGTCTTGACCGTGACCCAGCTGGGCTGGTTGGTGGACGAGTCCAGATACACCTGGCCGACGGTGCCGACCTTGCGGCCCTCGGTGTCGACGACGTTGGCACCGATGAGGGAATCGATGTTGTTGGTGTTGATCATTGTCATTTCTCTCTTCCTGCTTCGCACGCCGAACGAGTTGCCCGGCGATGGTGGGGCGGTGGATCGATGTGAGGATCGGGGATGGTTCTACTTGCCGAGTCCGACCTTGTCGACCTTGCGGTGGTACCGCATCCCGGCAATGCCGCCGAGAATGGCGCCGCCGAGGCTGACGAGGGCGATCACGACGGCCGTGATGATGCTTCCCAGCGCAAGGTCACCCTCGTTGATGGGGATCCGGGGGAAGCTGTTCAGGTTGGCCAGGACGTTGAATTGGCTTCCCGCGATGGCGCCCACGATAGCCAGCACCACGGCAATGATCAATGCCCACAGCCAGACGGCGATTCCCTGCTTCGCGCCGCTGAATCGCGCCATCCGACCGGCCACATAACCGCCGCAGTAGTACGCGATGAAGATCACGACGGCCAGGGCGATGGCCCCGATCAGGCCGACGGTCTCGGCGTTCTGGGCCGCAGCCTCGCCGGCCTGGGCCGGGTCCGACTGGGAGCCGAGGCCCACCGCGGCGCCGGCGCCGGCAACGAGGGCGGTAAGGAGTACGGCCGCGCCGGTTGCGGTGAGCCAGCCGAAGAAGGCCGAACCGAATTTTATGCCACCGAACTCCGCCTTCTCCCTGGCGAGGACATCTTCGCGGACGGTGTTTCCGCTGGTGGCAGCGCGTGCTGCGGTTTCATCGCCGACTACCGGGCGCTGGGGATCCGGGCCCGGATCGTTTCGTGGTGACGTCATGAAGTTCTCCTTCGAACAATGGTGCCGAGTGGAACGATTACAACGGGGAGGCCAGCGGTCAACCTCCGCCCGGGAAAACGGGCTACCTCATAGACGGGCTGTGGGAGCACATCGTCACGCGAGTGGTGACATATTCTCAGGTTGCTGCCAAGGCCGCGCCAGCACCCCGGTCGACGTGGGTGTCGGCGGGGGTGCGCCGAGACCGGCTAGGAGGTGCGGTGGGCGACCGCCTGGTCGAACTCGCCGCCGGTGGGCACGATGGCCTTGCCGAGCGGCGCCAGGGAGATCGGCACCATCTTGAATTCGGCGATGCCGAGCGGGATGCCGATGATGGTGACGCAGAGGGCGACGCCGGAGACGATGTGCGCCAGGGCGAGCCACCAGCCGGCCAGGATGACCCAGACCACGTTACCGAGGAACGAGAATGCCCCGCTGGACGGCCTGTCGACGATGGTGCGCCGAACGGCCAGAGTGCGTAGCCGGCGATGCGGAAGGACGCGATGCCCCACGGGATCGTGACGATCAGGATGCTGTCGAGATGGTGACGTCGACACGGCGACCGATCACGCAGGTGGCAGCTGAGTTGGGCATCTCGGATAAGACCTTGTGGGCCTGGGTGAACCAGGCCCGGTTGAACAAGATCGACCCGGAACGGGCGCTGTCCCGGCAGCAACGGGAACGAATCCGGGATCTGGAGAAAGAGAATGCGCGGCTGCATC
>NZ_JAODBG010000023.1 GCF_025463825.1 Cryobacterium sp. | reverse complement strand
GTCCTCGGACGGCATGGACGCGGTGGCGAAGTACTCCCAGATGTCGCGGTCCTCCGCGCCGGGCAGCAGGAGGACGTCGGCGTTCGGCGTCCCGCGGCCGGCGCGTCCCACCTGCTGGTAATAGGCGACGGGCGAGGACGGGGCGCCGAGGTGCACCACGAAGCCGAGGTCGGGCTTGTCGAAGCCCATGCCGAGGGCGCTGGTGGCCACGAGCGCCTTGACCTGGTTGGCCTTGAGCAGCCCCTCGGATTCCTCCCGCTCGGCGGTGTCGGTCTGGCCGGTGTAGGCGAGCACGGCGTGGCCGGCGTCCCGCAGCAGCCGGGCGGTGTCCTCGGCGGCGGAGACGGTGAGGGTGTAGATGATGCCGCTGCCGGGCAGTTCGGCCAGATGGCTGAGCAGCCAGGCCAGCCGGGCGCGGGAGTCGGGCAGGCGCAGCACCCCCAACCGCAGCGACGCCCGGGCCAGCGGGCCGCGAATGGTGACGACGTCCGTCGAACCGCCCTGGGTCGAGCCTGTCGTGACCACCATCGCCACCTGTTCGGCCACATCCGTGACCACCCGGCTGTTCGCCGTGGCGGTGGTGGCCAGCACCGGAACCCCGGCCGGCATCGCCGCGATGAGGTCGCGCAGGCGCCGGTAGTCCGGCCGGAAGTCGTGGCCCCAGTCCGAGATGCAGTGCGCCTCGTCGACAACGAGCAGGCCCACCCTCTCCAGCAAGGCGGGCAGCTGTTCGTCGCGGAAGGACGGGTTGTTCAACCGTTCGGGGGAGACCAGGAGCACGTCGACCTCGTCGGCGCGCAGTCGGGCGAGCACGTCGGTCCACTCATGGGCGTTGGCCGAGTTGATCGACACCGCGTGCACCCCGGCCCGGGCGGCCGCGGCCACCTGGTCGCGCATCAGCGCCAGCAGCGGCGACACCAGGATGGTGGGCCCGGCGCCCTGGCGGCGCAGCAACAGGGTCGCGACGAAGTACACCGCCGACTTGCCCCAGCCGGTGCGCTGCACCACGAGGGCGCGGCGGCGCTGGTCGACGAGGGTCTCGATGGCCTCGTACTGGCCCTCGTGGAAGCCGGCGTCCGGCCGGCCGACCAGGGTGCGCAGGATCTCGAGGGCGTCCTCGCGGGTGGTGCTCACGGCTTCGGTGCTCACGGCTTCGGTGCTCACAGCGCGTCGAGCCGGGCGGCGACATCGGCGGGGAACCCGCCGGTCGCGATCGGGCTCCACCGGGTGGGCGTGATGCGGATCAGGGACTTGTCCTGCAGCGTCATCGCCTGACGGTACTCGTCCCAGTTCGGGTGCTCGCCGGCGATGCAGCGGTAGTAATCGACCAGGCCGTCGCCGGCACCCGGCATGTGCAGGATCTCGGCGGTGCCGTCGACCTGCACCCAGGCGCCGTCCCGCTCGTCGGAAAGGACCAGCACCGAGGTCTGCGGGTCCCGTTCGGCGTTGCGGGTCTTCGCCCGCGACGGATACGACGAGATCACGATGCGCCCGGTCTCGTCGACCCCGCCGGAAACCGGTGACATCTGCGGGCGGCCGTCGCCGCGCGTGGTGGCCAGCAGCATCCGGTGCCGCGGCCGCACGAAGGCGAGCAGGTCGGGAAGGGAGACGGTCGTGCTGGTAGCGACGTTTCGGGCCATGCCCTCAGGCTAACTCGGCGCACCGACAAGTACCCCGTCAGGGCAGCTGTCCCGGCACCGCCGTCATGTCCAGGTACATGACCTCCCACAGATGCCCGTCCGGGTCCTGGAAGCTGCGGCTGTACATGAAGCCCATGTCCTGCGGTTCGTAGGAGTAGCTGCCGCCGGAGGCGAGTGCCGTGTCGGCCAGGGCATCAACGCCGGCGCGATCGTCGGCGCTGATGGCCAGGATCACCTCGGAGCTCGTCGACGAATCCACGATGGTCTTGCTGGAGAACCGGGCCCAGGACTCGTGCGTGAGCAGCATCACGTAGAGGTGGCCGTCGTCGAGGACGATGCAGGCGGCCGTCTCATCCGTGAACTGCGGGTTCACGCTGTAGCCGAGCGCGCTGTAGAACGCGGTCGCACGCTTGAGGTCGGCGACGGGCAGATTGACGAACATCATCGTGGACATGGGCCCAGTAAATTCCGAACCCCGACTGCCCGCTAGGTGTGCACCCGGTCGGGCGCCTCGAGCAGGAAGTCGCGGGTCTGGCCGGGGTAGAGCTCGGCTTCCCGCCCCTCCACCCGCACCCGGATCGGCCTGGCCCGGCCGGCCGGCAGGTGCAGCCGCAGGTTGGTGGCGGTCAGCTCCACGCGGATCGGCTGCTCACGATAGCTGATCCCGAAGACGACCTTGTCGAGCGGTTCCGGCAGTGCGGGATGCAGTCAGAGCATGTCGTCGCGGATCTCCAGGCCCGTGTAGCAGCGCAGCACCATGTCGATCGACCCGGCCATGGCGCCCAGGTGGATGCCCTCGTTCGTGGTGCCGCCCGGCACGAAGACCAGGTCGCACTCCAGCGCCCGGCAGAGCGCCGCCCAGGACCTCTCGCGGTCGGAGCGGGCATCCACCCACGCATGCACGACGTTGCTCAGCGTCGACCCGTGCGTCGACCTGGCTCGGTAGAACTCGACGGTGCGGCGGGTCACCTCGGGCGTGAGGGAGTAGCCGAGATCCTCGATCAGCTCCCGCAGCTCCTCGGCCGAGAACAGGTAGAGCAGCATCAGGACGTCGGCCTGCTTGCCGACCCGGTAGTTGTTGGTGCTGTCGCCTTCGGCGTTCAGGATCAGGTCGAGCCGGCCGAGGGCCTGCTCGGTGCTGCCGTACCGGCTGATCTTTTCCCAGGTGGCCGGTTCGTCCGGGCGCAGCCGTAACCGGTTCCAGAGCGGCCGGCAGGCACGCCCCTCGAGCAGGGCCACGATCTCGACGGCGCGGCGGAGCACCCACGCGGTCATGACGTTCGTGTAGGCGTTACCCCGCAAGCCGGCGCCGGTGTCGTCGTACTCGGCGAGGTCGGCGAAGAACCGGGCGATCTCCAGAGCGAGCTCCGCGCCCTGGTCGATGAGGTATTCGACATCGCCGGTGGCCTGGTAGTCGCCCCAGATGCTGTAGACCAGCGCGAGGCCCACGTGATGTTGCAGGCGGGAGTGGTCCGGCATCCACCGGTTGGTGCGCGGGTTGAACACCTCGGTGGGGGTGACGTCCCGACCGTCGATGCCGCTCTGCCAGGGGAACCTGGCGCCCTCGTGGCCGGCGGCTGCGGCTGCGGCGCGGGCCTCGCCGAGGCGGCGGTACCGGTAGCCCAGCAGCGCCCGGCTCAGATCCGGCCGGCGCAGCGTGAGCACCCACGTGGAAGGTGTTCAGGTTGAGGGCCAGCGACTGCCGGGACCCGCTGTGCAGGTGCACGGCGAACTCATCCCAGAGGATCTGCCACTCCCGTTCGTGCGCGGCGAGCAGCTCGGCCGGCTCCGGTAGCCGGCCGAGCCACCTGGCCACCCCCATCGCCGGGGACACCACCGCCCGGTCCCTGGAGGTGCTCACCAGCACCACCTTCTCGACCCGCACGCGAACCCCGCGCTCGAGGGAGAGGTCGAGCTCGTGGGCGACCCAGCGGCTGGAGTCGGTGAGGAAGCGACGCGCGGGATCCAGCCGCCGGCCGTTCACGTAGGCGCGGGTGCGCGCCGCCATGGCGATGTCGATGCCCGACCGGCTGGTCTCCACTTCGAGCAGGACCGCGTCCTGGCCGAGCTCCCGTGTTGCGCGCGGCATCAGGTGCAGGTGGGCGAGTTGCCGGTCGGCGGCGACATTGCGATTGGCCACCCGGCCGTCGATTGCGCTTCGCACGGTGATCGGGCCCGACCAGTCCTCGGCGGTGAAGGTGGTCTCCAGCACCGCCACGTGCGGGGCGGCCTGCGAGACGAAGCGCCGGCTGAGCACCCGGGTGACGTGGCCGCGCGGGTCGCGGTAACGCATCAGCCGGGTGAGGAGACCGCGGCGCAGGTCGAGTTCCTGGCGGTAGTCGAGCAGGTCGGCGGTCTCCGGGTGGAACCAGCCGGTGTCGGGTGCGGTGAAGTCGCCGACGCTGCTGCCTGTGTCACCGCCGGTGCGGAACCAGAGCGAGAGCCAGTTCGGGGCGTTCACCAGGTGCTCGTCATTGCGGATGTGTTCGCCGGTGTCGCCGGCGGCTTCGCCGACGTGCACCTCGGTGCTCAGGGGGATGTAGACGCCGGCGAGGTAGGTGCCGGGGTAGTGCACGGCATCCGGGCGGGCCTCTGGGGCGGCCCCGCGGGTGCCCCAGTAGCCGTTCGCGAGGGTGCACAGGGCTTCGCGGTGGCCCTCGGTGACGGGGTCGAAGCCGTCGAAGCGCAGCAGCCACGGGTCCGCTGCCGGATCGTTGTTCCCCACGGATGCCTCCTCGCCTGCCCCGAGAGTCGCACCGCTTGCGGAGCTTGTCGAGGGCGGGGCGGATGGTTGGATGGAGCCATGACTTCTCTCTCGGCATACATCGACGATTTCGCCCGCTTCATCACCGCGTCGCCGTCGTCGTACCACGCGGCCGCCGAGACGGCCCGGCGGCTGGATGAGGCGGGCTTCACCCGGCGGGACGAGGCCGAGGACTGGTCGGTGCTGCCGCCCGCCACGTCCGGCGCAGCCGCGGGTGCCGGTCGCTCCTACGTCGTGCGCGACGGGGCGATCATCGCCTGGGTGCAGCCGGCCGGGGCGCAGGCGGCCACGCCGTTCCGCATTCTGGGCTCGCACACCGACTCGCCCGGCTTCAAGCTCAAGCCCAAGCCCACCACGGGGTCCTACGGCTGGCTGCAGGCCGGTGTCGAGGTTTACGGCGGCCCGCTGGCGAACTCCTGGCTGGACCGGGAGCTCGAGCTCGCCGGCCGGCTGGTCACCACCGATGGGGTGGATCACCTCGTGCGCACCGGCCCGTTCCTGCGGATCCCGCAGCTGGCCGTGCACCTGGACCGCACCGCGAACGAGGCGCTCAGCCTGGACCGGCAGCGGCACCTCAACCCGGTCTTCGGGGTGGGTGACATCCGTCAGGCCGACCTGGTGGCGCACCTGGCCGCGCTCGCCGGGGTGGCCGCCGAGGACGTCGCCGGTTACGACATCCTCACCGCCGACACCAACCCGCCCGCACGGTTCGGCCTGGACCGGGAGCTGTTCGCCGCCGGGCGGATGGACAACCTTTCGTCGGTGTATGCGGGCCTGGCCGCACTGCTGACCGTCTCCGATGACGAGGAGACCATCAGCGTGCTCGCCGCGTTCGACCACGAGGAGCTCGGTTCACAGTCCCGCTCCGGAGCGAGCGGCCCGCTGCTCGACGACATCCTCAGCCGGATCGGCGACGACCTCGGCGCCACGGTGTCCGAGCGGCTGCGCGCCTACGCCGACTCCTGGTGCGTCTCGGCCGATGCCGGCCACTCCGTGCACCCCAACTACCCCGAGCGCCACGACCCGGCGAACCTGCCGCTGGCCGGCCGCGGACCGCTGCTGAAGATCAACGCCAACCAGCGCTACGCCACGGATGCCGCGGGTGCGGCCCTCTGGGCCCGTTGCAGCACGGCCGCCGGGGTGCCCTACCAGGAGTTCGTGTCGAACAACACGGTGCCCTGCGGTTCCACGATCGGCCCGCTCACGGCGACCCGGCTGGGCATCCGCACCGTGGATGTCGGCGTGCCGCTGCTGTCGATGCACTCGGCCCGCGAGCTGGCGCACGTGAACGACCCGTTCGCGCTCTCCGCCGCCATCGGGGCGTTCTTCGCCGGGGCGTAGGCCGCGTTTGTGCCGGCCGGTGGAGTGCGAGGCGCGGGTGGGTCGCGCCTAGAGCTGGCACATACCCGGACAGGCAACTTCCGCGACAGGTGTGTGCGCTCGCGGCACGCGAAAATGCTGGCGGCACTCGAAAGTGCTGGCGGCGGAGGTTGATGCACGCGATATCGCACGCCGCGAGACTTATCGCACGCCGCGAGGCATTTCGCGCGCCGCGAGGTGCGGGGCGCGGGGGTCCGGCGTGCGGCGGCGGGGCTAGAGGCGGCCGGTGAGGCGGCCGTGCATGGCCTGGCTGCGCTCGTCGAGGCCGTCGAAGGTGACGGCGGCCCCGTGCTGGCGGTACTTGGTCTCGACGGAGTCGAGCACGGCCACGGTCGAGGCATCCCAGATCTGTGCCTGGGCGAGGTCGACCTGCACCACGGCGGGGTCGATCCCGTAGGAGAACTGCTCGACGAGGTCGTTGCTGCTGCCGAAGAACAGGGGGCCGCTGACGGCGTAGCGCACGGAGAGGCCGTCGTCGGCGAGGAACCGGTCCACCTTCACCACATGGGCGACCCGGCGGGCGAAGAGCACCATCGCCAGCAACACACCGGCGCCGATGCCGATGGCCAGATTGTGGGTGGCCACCACCACGATGACGGTGGTGACCATCACCACGGTCTCGGGCACGGGCATCCGCCGCAGGGTGGCCGGGTGCACGCTGTGCCAGTTGACGGTGGTGATCGCCACGACCATCATCACGGCCGCCAGCGCCACCATCGGGATCTGCTCCATCAGGCCGCTGAGCGCGGTGACGAGCAGCAGGAGGAAGGCCCCGGCCACGAAGGTGGAGATGCGGGTGCGGGCCCGGCCGAGCTTCACGTTCACCACGGTCTGGCCGATCATGGCGCAGCCGGCGATGCCGCCGTACAGGCCGGCGAGCATGTTCGCGATGCCCAGCGCCCAGGCCTCCCGGCCCTTCGGCGAGCGGGTGTCGGTGATGTCGTCGACGAGTTTGGCCGTGAGCAGGGTCTCGACCAGGCCCACGAACGCCACGCTCAGCGCCGTGGGCCAGATGATCTGCAGGGTCTCCAGGTTCAGGGGCACGAGCAGCGGGGTGATTCCGGGCAGGCCACCGGCCACGTCGCCCTGGTCGCCGACCGTGGGCACGGCGAGGTGGGCGATCATGGCGATCGCGGTGACCACCACGATGGCCACTAGCGGGGCGGGCACCGCCCGGGTGATTCGGGGCAGCCCCAGCACGATGAGGATGGTGAGGGCGAACAGCGGGTAGACCAGCCACGGAACGTTCACCAGGTGCGGCACCTGGGCGACGAAGATCAGGATGCCCAGGGCGTTGACGAAGCCGATCATCACCGAGCGGGGGATGAAGCGCATCAGCCGGGCCAGGCCGGTGACGCCGAAGAGGATCTGCACCAGTCCGGCCAGCAGTACCGCGGGAAGCAGGTACTCCACACCGTGGTCGGCGACAAGCGGGGCCACCACGAGGGCCACGGCGCCGGCGGCCGCGGTGATCATGGCGGACCGGCCGCCGAGGAACGACATCGAGACGGCTAGCACCACCGAGGCGATCAGGCTCACCTTGGGGTCGACGCCGGCGATGATCGAGAAGGAGATCACCTCGGGGATGAGCGCCAGGGTGGTGACCACTCCGGCGAGCACTTCCACGCTGAGCGCCCGGGGCCGGCGCAGGGTGGCGCGCACGGTGGGCGGGGTGGCGGAGAGGGCGATGGCGGGTCTTTGGGGCACCGTGCAACTGTAATCTGCCCGAGACGGCACCGGGTATAGACAGTTGCACTATCCGATAACTACACTATCTGCATGAAGATGGCACTGCTGAGCAGCTCTAGTGGGATCGCCGTCGCGACGATCAAGTACTACCTGCGCGAGGGGCTCCTGCCGGCGGGGGAGCGGCACGGACCCAACCAGGCCCTCTACGGCCCGGAGCACCTGCGCCGGCTACGCGTCATCCGAGGCCTGCTCGACGTGGGCGGTCTCAGCATCGCCGCCGCCCACCGGGTGATCGACGCCATCGACTCCGATCTCGGCCTCGCGCACACCTTCGAGATCGCCCAGCGCACGGTGTCTGCAGAAATCGAGCCGGACTCGGTCTCCCCGGCATCCGTGACAAGGGTCGACGAGCTGCTGAGCGGATGGCACGTGTCGCCGGACAATCCCGGCCGTCTGGCCGCCGCCAGGGTGCTGACGACCTTCGACGACCTCGGCCAGCCCGACCTCAGCGGCTGGGTGCCCGGCTACGCGGCTGCGGCGCTCGCCGTGGCCGAGGCCGACCTCGACGAGATCGACGCCCGCGACGACCGCGAATCCAAGACCGAGATGGTCGTCATCGGCACCGTGCTCGGTGACGCCCTCTTCGCCGCCCTCCGCCGTGCCGCGCAGGAGCACGTCTCCGTGCAGCGCTACTCACCGCCCAGCCCGTAATCCCGTCTGAACACCCACCCGTCAGGAGTCCGTCATCATGGCTACTCGCACCGGAACCCGCACCGCCTTTCGCAGCACCCTGCTCAACGGACCAGCGCTCACCGGACCGGTCGCGCTCGAACCGCCGGCCATCCGCTGGCACCGGCCGCTGCTCTGGCTCGCCGCTGCCATGGCGGTCCTCGCCCTCGGCGCCGCCGTGGGCCTCCTGGTCGATCCCCGGGAGATCACGGGCGCGCCGCTCTGGGCCAAGCCGCTCAAGTTCGCGATCTCGGTCGGCATCTACGCGGTCACCCTGGCCTGGCTGATCGGGCTGCTGCCCACGGCCGATCCTCGCCGGCGCCGGCTGGCGTGGTGGGCCGAAACCGTCGCCACGGTGTTCCTGGTCGTGGAGATGGTGATCATCGTCGGCGCGGCCTGGGCTGGGCTGACCAGCCACTTCAATGTGACCACCGGGTTCCACGCGGCGCTCTGGTCGGTGATGGCCGTGTCCATCGTGGTCGTCTGGGTGGCTGCCGTGCCCCTGGCGGTGCTGCTCCTCCGCACCGACCTCGGCGACCCGGCCCGGGCTCTCGCCATCCGGGCCGGCCTGCTGATCGCGCTGGTCGGCATGGCCTTGGCCTTCTTGATGACCGGGCCCACCGCCGCACAGCTGGACGACTATCAGGGCATCGTGGGCGCGCACACCGTCGGGGTCGCCGACGGCGGGCCGTCCCTGCCGCTGCTGGGTTGGAGCACCGTCGCCGGCGACCTGCGCATCCCGCATTTCGTGGGGATGCACGCCCTGCAGGTGCTGCCGCTCTGCGCCGTGTTCCTCGAAGCGATTGCCCGGCGGATGCCCGCCCTCGCCCGTCCGCTCGCCCGCCGCGGCATCCTGCGCACGCTCGTCGGCCTCTACGTCGGCGTGCTGGCCCTGGTGACCGGCCAGGCTCTCGCCGGCCAGTCCATCGTGCAGCCGAACGCCCTGGTGGCGGGCCTCGCCGCGGCACTGTTCGCCGTCGCTGCCGTGGCCATCGCCGTCACCCTCCGGCGGGAATCGAACCGGCGGACGTGAGGCGATTGATGCGGGCTCGGGCGGCGTCCTCCGAGGTGGAGGAAGCGCCCAGCAGCAGGCGCACCAGGCGGAGGACCGCGCCGGTGGCCCAGATCACCGGCAGGGCAGAACGGCGCAGGCCCAGCATCCGTCGGTACGGCGCCGGAATCGACGCCACGGCGCCGGCGAACATGATGCGGTAGAAGGGCATCATGCCCCGCCGCAGTGGCGGGTTGCGGATGAAGCGCACGGCCTCGGCGACGCGGGCGCCGCCCGTCAGCTCCCCGGCGTCGGAGAACGCCCGCAGTTGCGCGGCGAGCTCGGCGTCCGACCGGGGCGGGTCCTGCACGCCGACGAGTTCGCCGGCCGTGGCCCACTCCCGCACATACCGGTCGGCGCCGCCCGGGATCGGGCCGCCCCAGAGCCGGTGGCTGGCCAGGAACGCATCCGTGAACACCACGTGCACCCAGGAGAGCAACTCGGGGTCGCCGGCCGTGTACGGCCGGGTCACCCCGTGCGCGTCGACGTAACTGCCCGCGACGCGCTCGTGGAACCGGCCGACTCTGGCCGACTCCGCCTCGGCCTGCCCGGTGGACGCGAACGTCACGGTGACCAGCCACTGGATGGTGCCGCTGAGCCGGCCGAGCGGATCCTCCCGATATCTCGACCAGTCGTGCACCCCGGCCATCGCGCCCGGGTGCAGGGTCTGCATCAGCAACGCCCGGATGCCGGCGACCATGGTGGCCATGCCGCCGTGCACCGCCCAGGACGCGGACCCCGGTCCGAAGAAGCCGGCGTCGTCGCCCAGCTCCATGGTGCCCACCCACGCCGGCCGACCCTCGTCGTTGCCCGACAGGGTGACCAGCAGGTGCGAGCGCCAACTGTTCACGAATCCGTCGACGGTTCTGCCCAGAACTCTGCTCATCGTCGAACCCTAAGTCACGCATCCGGGTGGATGGCTGGGGATGCGCCCCCAATCGACAAGCGTGGCTAGACTCCGGCCATGAGGATCGAGAACATCGAGCTGCGCCGCGTGAGTTTGCCGTTGGTGCGGCCCTTTCGCACCTCGTTCGGCACCCTCACCGAGCGGGAGATCACCCTCGTGCACGTCAGCACGGCGGATGCCGAGGGCTGGGCGGAGTGCGCCGCCCAGGTGCGGCCGCTGTACAGCTCCGAGTTCCTCGCCGGCAGCGACCTCGTGATCCGCGACCACCTGGTGCCGCGGCTTCAGGCGCTCGGCGACACCCTCACCGCGGAGCGGGTGACCGGCGCCCTCGTCCCGGTGAAGGGCCACCAGATGGCCAAGGCGGTCCTCGAGGCGGCGATCCTCGACGTTCAGCTGCGGGAGAGCGGCCAATCCTTCGGCGGCTACCTCGGCGCGGTGCGGGATTCGGTGCCGGCCGGCGTCTCGGTGGGCATTCTGGACTCGGTCGACGAGCTGCTGGCGGTCGTGGCGGGCTACCTCGACCAGGGCTACCTGCGCATCAAGCTCAAGATCGAACCCGGCTGGGACCTCGCCCCGGTGCGGGCGGTCCGGGAGCGGTTCGGTCCGGACCTGCTGCTGCAGGTCGACGCGAACACCGCGTACACGCTGGCGGATGCCCGGCACCTCGCCAGGCTCGACCCCTTCGGTCTGCTGCTCATCGAGCAGCCGCTTGGCGAGCGGGACCTGCTCGGCCACGCGGCGCTGGCCCGGCTGATCCGCACGCCGGTGTGCCTGGACGAGTCGATCGAGTCGGCGCAGGACGCCGCCGCGGCCATCAGCCTGGGCGCGTGCAGCATCATCAACGTGAAGCCGGCCCGGGTGGGCGGCTACCTGGAGGCCCGGCGCATCCACGACGTCGCGGCGGCGCACGGCGTGCCGGTGTGGTGCGGCGGCATGCTCGAGACGGGCATCGGCCGGGCCGCGAACGTGGCGCTGGCCGCGCTGCCCAACTTTGTGCTGCCGGGTGACACCTCCGCCTCCGACCGGTACTACGCGCGAGACCTCACCGCCCCGTTCGTGCTGGACAACGGGCACCTGCGGGTGCCTACCGGGCCAGGGACGGGAGTGGACGTGCTGCCCGACGTGCTTGCCGAGGTGACCCGCACCCGGGAAGACATCCGCTTCTAGGTGCGTTCCCTGGCGTCTAGCCGGGGCTCGGGCTCGGTCGTATGCTGGCCCGGTCTCTGCCGTGGCAGCCGGCCATGGCTCCCAGCGAGAGGATTTGCCATGGACACGAAGATCGAACTCGTCTACGTCCCGGTCGCCGACGTCGACCGGGCCAAGAAGTTCTACGTCGACCAAGTGGGTTTCAACGCCGACTACGACCAGAAAGTGAACGAGAACCTACGATTCGTGCAGCTCACCCCGCCCGGTTCTGCCTGTTCGATCGCGATCGGGACCGGCCTGACGGACATGCAGCCCGGCTGGCAGCGTGGCCTGCAGATGGTGATCGACGATGCGGATGCGGCCAGGTCCCAATTGGTGGCTACCGGTGTGAACGCCAGCGAGGTCGACGAACAGGACTGGGGTCGCTTCGTCTACTTCGCCGACCCCGGCGGCAACACCTGGGCGCTGCAACAGCTGCCGCCCCGCGACTGACCCGGGCCTACGCTGGAGGAATGCCCTCCTACCGCGTGATCATGCCCATCGGCGCCCTGCAGAGCGGCGTCCGACCGGATGCGGTCCTGCCCGCCGCAGCCGCCGCCGCGGCGGAGCGCACCACGGTGGAGGCCTCCGACCTGGCCGTCGTGGCCGGATCGGCACGCGCCACCGTGCGCTTCACGGCCGACGACGGCGACACAGCGCTGGCCATCGGCCGCCATGTCGTGGAGCGGACCCGCACGGTCGCCGACCCGGTCAGCTGGCTGGTCACCGAACGGGTGAAGGGACGCTGGCTGCCGGTGCGGTGACCGGCCCGACAGTGCGCCATGGGCACGGAATGGTGCGAGTCGGGCGTAGGCTCGTCAGGTTGCTTATCGGCAATCACACACTTGACGACGGGGAATGTGGCCATGACCGAGAAGAATGAGTCCGAACCGGGCACGCCGACCACGAATCGGAAAGTCATCGCCCTGGCCATCGCCGGCGCGTTCGGCGGGTTCCTGTTCGGGTTCGATTCGTCGGTGATCAACGGCGCCGTCGAAGCCATCCAGGGCCAGTTCGGCCTCACCGAAGCGCTCACCGGCTTCGCCGTGGCCAGCGCCCTGCTCGGTGCGGCGACGGGCGCCTTCCTCGGCGGCCGGTTGGCCGACCGGTTCGGCCGCATCCCGGTGATGCTGATCGGCGCGATTGTCTTCTTCGCCAGTTCCATCGGCTCCGGCTTTGCCTTCGGCGTCGTCGACCTGATCGTCTGGCGCGTGCTCGGCGGCATTGGCATCGGCCTGGCGTCGGTCGTCGCGCCGGCGTACATCGCCGAGATCTCGCCCCGGCAGATGCGGGGCCGGCTCGGTTCGTTGCAGCAGCTCGCCATCACCATCGGTATCTTCGCCGCCCTGCTCTCGGATGCCGTCTTCGCCACCACGGCCGGCGGTGCGAGTGAACAGTTCTGGTTCGGGCTGGAGGCCTGGCGCTGGATGTTCCTGGTCAGCGCCATCCCCGCACTCGTGTACGGCGTGATCGCGCTGCTGCTGCCGGAATCGCCGCGGTTCCTGGTGTTGCACGACAAGGAAGAAAAGGCCCGCGAGGTGCTGCTCCGGGTGACTCCGAACGGTGACATCGACCGTGAGATGCGCGACATGAAGGCCTCCATCGACGACGACGTGAAGGCCAAGCGCACCGGGACGCTGCGGGGACCGGTGTTCGGCCTCAAGCCCATCGTCTGGGTCGGCATCACCCTGTCGGTGTTCCAGCAGTTCGTGGGCATCAACGTGATCTTCTACTACTCCACCACCCTGTGGAGCGCGGTGGGCTTCGAGGAGTCCAGTTCGCTGGCCATCTCGGTGGCCACCTCGGTCACGAACATCCTGGTGACCCTGGTGGCGATCGCCCTGGTCGACCGGATCGGCCGCCGGCCCATCCTGCTCATCGGCTCCGTCGGCATGACGGTGTCGCTGGCCACCATGGCCATCGCGTTCAGCCAGTCGGTCACGATCGACGGCGAACTCGCCCTGCCCGGCGCCTGGGGTCCGATCGCGCTCGTCGCCGCGAACGTCTTCGTCATCTCCTTCGGCGCCTCCTGGGGCCCGGTCGTCTGGGTGCTCCTGGGCGAGATCTTCCCCAACACCATCCGTGCCAAGGCGCTCGGCCTGGCCGCTGCCGCCCAGTGGATCGCGAACTTCCTCATCACCGTGACGTTCCCGCAGATGTCGGCGTGGTCCCTGCCGCTCACCTACGGCATGTACGCCCTGTTCGCCGCTCTGTCCTTTTTGTTCGTGCTCACCACGGTGCCCGAGACCAACGGCATGTCGCTGGACGAAGCGAACACCCTGCTGCCGAACAAGAACGCGGCCAAGGCCAAGGCGGCCAAGAAGAACACCGCTCGCGTCTGAGCCGGCCCGGCCAGACCAGAGAGGTCAGATCAGGTCGCGGAGCAGCTCTTCCGGGCTGACTCCGCGGCTGGTCGCCCGCCGCTTGAGCCGGCCGAGCTCGTCGGCGCTGAGCGCGACCTGCACGGTGTGCGGGCGCTCGACCTCGAAGTCGAACAGGCCCAGGTCGGCGGATGCGCGGGGCGCGGCGGCCTTCACGGGCGCCTGCACCGGCGCCGACTTCGCGGCCGCGGCCTTG
>NZ_JAODBG010000123.1 GCF_025463825.1 Cryobacterium sp. | reverse complement strand
GCCCCCAAATGTTCAACGGCTTCGACCGCGGCGACCAGTGAATCTGCGGGCACACCCGGTCCAGGCGGGGTGCCGGGGGCGGAAGTGTCTGCGATGGTGGACATGCAGACAATGTAGCCCGATGTCGAAGCTTTGTGTGGAAAAAGCACGGTTGTGGAGAACTTTTCAGACGCTATTAACCGGCCTTCGGCGAGTCCGGCCGGCCTGCTAGGTTCCGAGATGGAGATGGAGGAATTCGGAGACCTGCACTCGCATCGCGGCGTCGAGGATTCCGATCGAGTGCAGGCTTCCCGGCACCGTCACGAGCTGGTTGGTGATCCCCAGACCGTCCAGGTCGGCAGCGAATCCCGTCGACTGGCTGAGCGGAATGAATTCCTCGCTCGAGGTGCCGATGAATACCGGCGGGTCGGTGCTGTCCAGCGTGTTCACGGCCGAAGCGTCGACCGCCGCCGGGCAGTCCAACAGGGAGGAGCAGTCGAGGTAGTCGAGCGCGATCTGCTCCAGTCCGGACGATCCGCCGACCACCACGATTCCGTCGTAACTGAGGTCGACCGGGCCGGAGAGTTCGGCGACGGCCGCGACCCGGCTGCCTTCGGTGAGGGATCCGTGACCGCGGCTGCCCAGCAGCGCCGCGAGGTTTCCGCCCGCCGAGCCCCCGAACGCGCCGATCCGGTCGGGGTCCACGTCATAGCTGCCGGCGTTGGCGCGCATCCACTCGACCGCACGGCCGACATCGTCGATCGCCGCGGGAAAGCTCACCAGTGGGACCAGGCGGTAGTTCACCGAGTACGCCACGAACCCCTCAGAGGCCAACCACTCGCACACGTTCCGCCAGTCGCTGTTGCCCTTGTCGCCGCGGGCCCAGCTGCCGCCATGCACCGAGATGACGGCCGGGCGAAGGGCCGGCTCCACCGCCGCCTCCGTGGCAGCATCGGTGCCCCCAGGGGCCGCCACGGCCGAATCGACCTCGTCGCTGAGGCCGGCTTCGTCGGTCGCGCTTATCTCGGCGGCCGGCGTCCCGGTCGCCGCATCCGTTGCCGATCCAGCCGCAGGCTCGGTGGTGTCAGCGGGGGAGCACACATCCAGTGTCAGCTGGGTGCCGTCCGGCTCGGTGGCGTAGACCACGTCTTCCTCGACCACGGCGTCTCCGGGCGCGACGAAGGTGCGGATGCCGACCACCGCTGTCGTGTCGACCTCGCTCGCGGTGCCGCCGGCCTGGGCGGGGGCCACCGGGCGCAGGTTCCAGTGGAAGCCGGACAGCAGCACCGTGACCGCCAGGCCCATCCCGATGACATAGCTGATGAAGAGTAGGCGGAAGCGTCGGGAGCCAAGTCCGATGGCGGGGCGACCGGTGCTCACGAATCTCCTGAATGCGCTGGGTGCGGGTACCCCCGAGAATAGAACGCCGGGGCCGGGGCTGCTAATCGACGAGCATCCCGGCGCGCGCCGGGCGCGTCGCGGGAAACCGGTCGCGACGCGCGTCCGGCTGCCGGACGTGCGGGTCAGGCCGGAACGGGGACGTCGCGCTCGATCCCGGGCCGGAGCGCTGCCAACAGCCGGGTGAGGTCGAGCGTCGCGGCGCTGGCCGCGACGATGGCCTCCGCACCCAGCTCCCGATGGTCATGGATCGCCTGGGTCACAGCGGCGACGGCGGCTTCCGCCGTCTCCAGCGAGGCCAGGCTCGTCTCGCCGGTGTCCCATTCGTGGACCACCGCTCCCGTCGCCCGAGCCGCCGCGGCCAGCGGCGGCCGGAGCGCTGCCGGCAGCTCGACGGGCACGGGCGTGCCCCAGGCTGCCCCGGCCAGCACATCGGTCAGGTCGCGCACGTAGAAGGTCGCGTTCTCCAGCGCCGCCAGGTCGTCGTAGTCAGTTCTGAGATCGTGCGGCCGGATGCGCGCCCGCGGGTTGATCCGACGGCTTTCGTCGGCTTCGGCCAGCGCGCGCCGCACCGCCGTCGTCGTCCCCGCCAGCGTGGCGCCCTGCTTGGACCACTCGCCCTCTTCCGGCGGCCAATTCGCGTCCAGCGCATCCGCCACCGTCCCGAGGTGGTCACCGAGCGCGCCCCGCAGCCGGGACAGTCCTTTCACCGCAGCGGTGACCCGCAGCGGCGGTGCCACCAGCAGGTTCACCGCGAGACCGAGCACTACGCCGAGCGTCATCTGCGAGATATAGCCGATGGAGTAGCCGTCGGCGTTCGGCCCGCCGACGATCAAGACGAACAGACCCGCGATCGGCACGTACTCCCGGCCGGCGCCGAGTTGGCGGATGCCGCCGATCAGCATCCCGATACCCACGACAAGGGAGACCGTGAGCACGCTGGGCTCACTGAAGAGGATCACCGCGGCGGCCAGGGCCACGCCGATGACCAGGCCTGCCAGGGTCTGCATCGCGTTCTTGACCGACCCCATCAGGGTGGGATAACTGGCCACGATCACGCCCAGCGGAGCGTAATAGGGGTACTCGTCGGCAACGCCGGGCATCAGCGGGGCCAGCTTCCAGGCGATCGCCACGGCGACGGCCGTCTTCACGGCCTGCAGAAGCCGGGGGTGCACGGCAGCGGATTTCATCAGCCCGCCGGTCGCACGCGGGGATAGATCGGGAGTGCGCATCGATCGATTGTGCATGACCCCGGCCTCCCGCCCAAACCGGGACGCTCCGGACTGACCCTCGCCAAGACGGTGAAGCCCGCAACGGAATAGACTCGCGGCATCACCCGGACCCGGCACCCTCGGGGGGCGGGCGCGCGCGGACAGCCCCGCGAGGAAGGCGCCGGCTAAGGAGGCGCCGTGAAGATTGGAGTCGCGGAAGGAACCGGCACTGTGGGGCGTCACATCACCGACCGGATCAGGCAGCACGGGCACGAGCCCGTCGTCCTCAGCTGGTCGACCGGAGTCGACCTCCTGACCGGAGATGGCCTCGCTGCCGCACTCGACGGCGTCGACGGAGTCATCGACGTCGTCAACACCGCCGCCCTGTCGGCGAGGGCCTCCAAACGGTTCTTCGGCACCAACACGGCCACCCTGCTCACCGCAGAAGCGGCTGCCGGTGTGCGGCACCATGTTGCCCTCTCGATCGTGAACGCTGCCAGAGTGGCCGCCGGCTACTACGCCGGCAAGGCCCTGCAGGAGGACCGGGTGGAACGCGGCCCGGTGCCCTGGACCATCCTGCGGTCCACCCAATTCCACGAGTTCGCGGCGCAAACGCTGGGCCGGCAGTCCCGGGGAAAGCTGGCGCCGGATCGCGGCGGCGGAGGTCGCGGACCGGCTCGTCGAGCTGGTTCTCGGCGCACCGCGCGGCGCCGTGCCCGACCTGGCCGGCCCCGGCGAGGAACTCCTCGTCGACATGGTGCGCGCCTACGCCCGGGCCATGCGCTCCCGCACCCGGGTCATCCAGATCCGGCTGCCCGGCGGGATGGGATCGGCGATGCGCGACGGCGGCCTGTTGCCGTCTCGGGGCACCGAACGCGGCGTCGTGTCCTTCCGGCAGTGGCTCGACCGCGAGGTCCGCGGCCAAAGTCACCCGTGACTTTTGGGACTCGATCAGGTAACGTAGACAAGTCGGCTCTTGACACCGCGTGTTTCATTGTGTGCGCGGATGGGTTTGTAAGTCAGGATGGGCCGGTTTCCCAGTAATCCGCTGGTGAAAAATCACTGTATGTGAACGGCCCCGGCCATAGACTGCCCGGGTTCTCAGGCTGCGTCGCTGTGCGACGTACTACTGCCATGTACTCAACACAACCCAGAAATACTTCTATGCCTACTAGCAAGAAGCCGGCCGTCGGCCGCGCAGCCAAGAACTACGACCCGAGCTATTCCAAGGGCGGCCCGAAGGGCGCACCCAAGGGTGGCAGCAAGAGCCCCGGACACCGCGGTTACCGCGCAGACGAGGGTGCCCCCAAGAAGCAGCGTTGGAATGCCGACGAGCGCGCCGCGCGTTCAGGGGAGCGTTCCTCCTCCGACCGTCCCGCCTACGGCGACCGTCCCGCGTACGGCAACCGCACCGAGCGTCCGGCCACCGGGCAGCGCTCCGAGCGTCCCGCCTACAACGACCGCGCGCCGCGCACGGACCGTCCCTCCTATAACAACGACCGCCCGGCTCGCACCGAGCGTCCGTCGTATGGCGACCGTGCCCCGCGCACCGATCGTCCGTCGTACAACAACGACCGCCCGTCCTACGGCGACCGTGCCCCGCGCACCGATCGCCCGGCGTACAACAACGACCGTCCGGCCCGCACCGAGCGTCCGTCGTACGGCGACCGTGCCCCGCGCACCGACCGTCCGGCGTACAACAACGACCGCCCGGCTCGCACCGAGCGTCCGTCCTACGGCGACCGCCCGGCCCGCACCGAGCGTCCGTCCTACAACGACCGGAACAACGACCGCCCGGCCCGTAACGACCGTTCGTACTCCGACGGCGGCCACTCCAGCAACTTCTACCCGGACCGGGACTCCAAGCCCAAGTTCGCCGCCGGCGACGACGTGGTGCTCGAGCGCCTCGAGGCCATCGCCACGACTGCAGCGGATGTTGTCGGCGTGACCTTCGGCGACCTCGGCCTCGGTGGCAACATCGTGCGCGAGCTCGCTCTGCTCGGCGCTCCGTCCCCGTTCCCGATCCAGGCCGCGACCATCCCCGATGTCCTCGCCGGCCGCGACGTGCTCGGCCGTGGCAAGACCGGCTCCGGCAAGACCATCGCCTTCGCCGCTCCCATGATCGAGAAGCTGATGGAGAACAACGGCGCCAAGGACCGCAAGATGGCCCGCAAGCCCCGCGCGCTCATCCTGGCCCCGACCCGTGAGCTCGCGCTGCAGATCGACCGCACCGTGCAGCCCATCGCCCGCAGCGTCGGCCTCTTCACCACCCAGATCTACGGCGGCGTTCCGCAGTACCGCCAGGTCAGCGCCCTTCAGCGCGGTGTGGACATCATCATCGGCACTGCCGGCCGCATCGAAGACCTCGTCGAACAGGGGCGCCTCGACCTGTCCGAGGTTGTCATCACGGTCCTCGACGAGGCCGACTACATGTGCGACCTGGGCTTCCTCGAGCCGGTCCAGCGCATCCTGCGCCTCACCAAAAAGGGTGGCCAGCGCCTACTGTTCTCGGCCACCCTCGACAAGGGTGTCGCCTCGCTGGTCAAGGAGTTCCTGACAAACCCGGCCGTGCACGAGGTCGCCGGTGAAGACCAGGCCTCCAGCACGATCGACCACAAGGTCCTCCTCATCGAGCACCGCGACAAGGCCTCCATCATCGGCCAGCTCGTCGACCGCCAGGGCAAGACGCTTATCTTCAGCCGCACCCGTGCGTACGCTGAGCAGCTCGCCGACCAGCTCGAAGACGCCGGCGTCAAGGCCACCAGCCTGCACGGCGACCTCAACCAGGCCCGCCGCACGCGCAACCTGCAGATGCTCACCAGCGGCCGGGTCAACGTCCTCGTTGCCACGGATGTCGCCGCGCGCGGCATCCACGTGGACGACATCGACCTGGTGATCCAGGCCGACATGCCCGACGAGTACAAGACCTACCTGCACCGCGCCGGCCGCACCGGCCGCGCCGGCAAGTCCGGTACCGTCGTCACGCTGATCCCCAAGCAGCGTCGTCGTCGCATGGAAGACCTGCTCGACCGGGCCGAGATCGAGTCCAGCTTCACCACGGCCACGCCGGGTGACGCATCGATCAGCGCGCTCGCGAACCTGTAACACCCAGCACTTCTTGCAGGGCATCCGCCGTTCCGGCGGGTGCCCTGCACTCATTAACGGATGCTGGCCACCGCCTTCTGGACCCGGTCGGAGAACTCGTCGGAGAGCGGAGCGGAGCCGGCGCTCTCGGCGGCGGCCGCTTGGCCTTCGGGGCTGGCCACGTAGGCGAGGTACGCCTCGACGAGTTCGCCCTGGTCGGCGTCCGGGTATTCCTCGCAGGCGATCAGGTAGCTCACCAACACCAGCGGGTACACGCCGGCGGCGGTGGAAGTGCGGTCGACATCGACCACGAGGTCGTTGGGATTGTCCCGCTCCACCAGGGGCGACGCGTCGATGATCGCGGCGGCGGCCTCGGTGGAGTAGTCAACGAACTCGTCCCCGACCTGGAGGGCCGCCACGGACAGGTCGCCGACCCGCGACGCATCCGCGTAGCCGATGGTGTTGTTGCCGTTGGCGACGGCGCTGACCACGCCGGAGTTGCCCTGGGCGCCCTCGCCGGCGTATGGGAACGCGTCGGCGGGTTCGTGCGTCCAGATCTCCGGCACGTTCTGGAACAGGTAGTCGGCGAAGTTCTTCGTGGTGCCGGAGTCATCGGAGCGGTGCACGGCGGAAATCTGTTCGTCGGGCAGTGTCGCGTCGGGGTTGAGGGCCACGAGAGCCGGGTCGTTCCACCGGGTGATCGCGCCGGAGAAGATGTTCGCGATGGCGGCCGGGTCCAGCCGAAGGTCGTCCACCCCGTCGACGTTGTGAACCAACACCAGCGGTGACACGTAGACCGGCAGATCGATGGCGGCAGAGCCTGGCGCGCAAGCCGCGAACTCGCCGGCCAGCTCCTCGTCGCTGAGGGCGGAATCGGAGCCGGCGAAGTCGACGCCGCCGCCGATGAACTGCTCCCGGCCGGCACCCGAGCCGGTCGGGTCGTAGTTGATCGTCACGCTGGCGTTGGCCCGCTGGAACTGCGACACCCACACGTCTTCCGCGGAGGCTTGCGCGCTCGACCCGGCGCCGTCCAGGGTGCCGGACAGGTCGCTGGTCCCCTGGCCGACCTCATTCGCGGCGCAGCCGGACAGGAGCAGTGTGGCCACGGTGACTCCGGCGCCAAGGAGTACAGCGGGGTGCCTCTTCATAACAATCACGGTTCCCATTCTGCCTGACCCGAGCTCCGTGCCCACCGGAAAACCCCGCGCAGGCCCGGGCTGGTAGATTCGGTGCAGGCTCTGAGAGGGAGAATTATGACCACACGCTGGGCGCGCTTCGCCCGTGGGTGGATCGTCGCGGGCTTCTCGACCTTCGTTGCCGCCCTCTCACACACCCTGGGCGGCGGCGCCGTGCCCGGCCCGCTCGCCGTAGTGGTGTCCCTGGCCTTCGCCGGGATCGTCTCGATCGCCCTCTCCGGCCGCACCCTCTCCACCTGCCGGCTCGCAACAGCCGTGCTAGTGAGCCAGCTGATCTTCCACGGTCTGTTCTCCATCGGCGGCGCCGGCGGCCGTCTGGCCGGCACGGATGCGCTGGCCGGCCACGCCCACGACGCCGGCCCGGCCGTGGTGTTGATGCCGGCCGGGGCCGCGCCGATGGCCGGTGACCACGGCGCCATGATGACCGCCGCGCACGTACTCGCCGCGATCGTCACCATCCTGGCACTCCGCTACGGCGAATGCGCCTTCTGGGGCCTGTTCAGCACGGCCAGGATTGCCGCGCACGCCCTCCTACGTCTGCCCGCGGTCGTTCCGATCCCGCACCGCCGGTCCGGCGGCGCGGACTTCGTCACCCGGGCGCCGCACCGGCCGCGCCTCGCTCCGCTCAGCCCCATGCGCCATCGTGGTCCGCCGGTGTGTCTCGTCGCCTGAGAGTCCCCTCTCACCCTCGTTTCGCACCCCCTCTTTCACGTGACCGAGCGGTGCCCGAGCCGGCCGTGCCTCCGCGCGCGCCGTGCCGCGCACCCGGTCAACCACGACTCCAAGGACCCACCATGAAGCTTTCCACCCCCCTGTTCGCCGCCACCACCCTGGCCGGCGCCACCCTGCTCGCACTGTCCGCCCCACTGGCCGCCAGCGCCCACGTCGAGGTCGACCCGTCGTCGACCGCCGCCGGCTCCTACAGCCTGCTCACCTTCTCGCTCGGCCACGGCTGCGACGGGTCGGCCACCACCGGAATCACCATCGACATCCCCGAGACGATCACCAGCGTCACCCCCACCGTCAACCCCGGCTGGGACATCGACAAGGTGACGGTCGACCAGGCCGCCCCGACGGAGGACGCCGAGGGCGAGACCCCCGCCACCCGCGTCGGCCAGGTCAGCTACACGGCCCAGTCTCCGCTCGCCGACGGCCTGCGCACCACCTTCGTGCTCAGCCTGCAGATCCCCGAGGACGCCGTCGGCGAGACCCTGGCCTTCCCGGTGCTGCAGTCCTGTGAGGTCGGCGAGACCGACTGGAGCGAAGCGGTCGTCGAGGGTGAGGACGAACCGGCCCACCCGGCCCCGGCCCTGACCGTCACCGCGGCCACCGCCGAGTCCGGCCACGGGCACGGTGACGCCGACGTGATCGCAGCGGATGCCGCCGCCTCGACCGAGACGACGGCCACTGACGATGTCCTGGCCAGGATCCTGGGCATCGGCGGACTCGTCGTCGGCGCCGTCGGCCTCGTCGTGGCGCTGGCCTCACGACGCAAGACCGCGGCCTAGGACTCCCGGTGAACCCCATCCGTTCCCGTCCACCGCGCTTGCTACGGCGCTCGGCGTTGGCCGCGCTCCTCCTGGGCGCCCTCACGCTGGGGATCCCGGCGGCGCCGGCGTTCGCCCACAACTCGGTGCTCGGCACCGTACCTGCGGCCGATTCGGTGGTGACCGAACAGCCCGGCACGATCACGATCACCACCAACGACAACCTGCTCGACCTCTCCGGGGAAGGCGCCGGCAGCGCCATGCAGGTGAGCGGCCCGACGGATGCGCCGCGCTACTACGGCGACGGCTGCGCAACTGTGGCCGGGCCGACCCTGGAGGCCGAGGTTCAGCTCGGCCAGCCGGGCGAGTACACCGTGGTGTGGCAGACCGTATCGACCGACGGGCACTCCATCTCCGGTACCTTCGCCTTCACCTGGCAGCCCGACGCGAACCAGGTGCTCGACGCCGGGTCGGCGACCCCGACGGCCTGCGGCGCCGCCGACGCCGGCTCCTCCGGTGTCGCGGACACCGACGCGGCGACCTCGGACGGCGCCGGCGCTGCGGTGGATGCCACCGACCTGATCTGGATCGGCGGAGCACTGGTGGCGATCCTCGCCGCGATCGGCCTCACCCTTCTCCTCCTGCGAAAGCGCCCCTAACCGCCTCCCGGGCCGCGGAAGCGGCATCTCGCCAGAGCGGTCCAACGGTCACCTCAGCACGCGGAGGTGACCACAGCGCCGCTCTCGCGAAACCGGGGGCGCATCAACCACAAGGTCCGCCCAGAGCGGCGGGGTCGGCGGGCGCGGGTAGAGTTGGCGGGTGAGTTGGAACGCCGAGATACCGTGGGATCCTGACGAGTTCGAGCCGCCGGACGACTTCGATGCCCCACCGCCCCCAGACCCCTACGGGTCGGGCGGCTCTGCCGTGCCCGCCGGTTCCGCCGGTTCCGGCGGCGCCGGTCCCGTCCACGTCGGCGTGCCCACCGGGCACACCGGGACTCTGCTTGCCCCGCCCGCGCCAAGGCGCGCGAGCGCCAAGTTCAGCACCGCCGCCGAGGCGCTCCACACGGTCTTCGGCTATGACTCCTTCCGGGGTGAGCAGGCCCAGATCATCGACCAGCTCATCGGTGGCGGCGACGCCGTCGTCCTGATGCCCACCGGTGGCGGCAAGAGCCTCTGCTACCAGATCCCGTCGCTCGTCCGCGAGGGCACCGGCATCGTGATCTCCCCGCTGATCGCCCTCATGCAGGACCAGGTGGATGCGCTCACCCTCGTCGGCGTGCGCGCCGCGTTCCTCAACTCCAGCCAGGACTCCGCTGCCCGCAACCAGGTGGAGCGCGACTACCTCGCCGGCAACCTCGATCTGCTCTACGTCGCCCCGGAGCGGCTCTCCAACGAAGCCACCAAGCGGTTCCTCGACCGAGGCACCATCGCCCTGTTCGCCATCGACGAGGCGCACTGTGTCTCCCAATGGGGCCACGACTTCCGCCCCGACTACCTGGCCCTGTCCGAACTCGCCGACCGCTGGCCGGACGTTCCGCGCATCGCGCTCACCGCCACGGCCACCGACGCCACCCACAAGGAGCTCACCGAGCGCCTGCAGATGGGCCAGGCGCAGCATTTCGTCGCCAGCTTCGACCGGCCCAACATCCAGTACCGTATCGTGGGCAAGGCCGAACCGCGCAAGCAATTGCTCAGCTTCATCCAGACCGAGCATCCCACCGACGCCGGCATCGTGTACGCCCTCAGCCGAAAAACCGTCGAGCAGACCGCCGAATTCCTGCGCGCCAACGGGCTGAACGCCTACCCCTACCACGCCGGCCTCGACCAGGGACTGCGCGCCCGCACCCAGGCCCGGTTCCTGCGCGAGGAGGGCGTCATCATCGTCGCCACCATCGCCTTCGGCATGGGCATCGACAAACCGGATGTGCGCTTCGTCGCCCACATCGACCTGCCCAAGTCCGTCGAGGGCTACTACCAGGAGACCGGCCGGGCCGGCCGCGACGGCCTGCCTTCCACCGGCTGGCTGGCCTACGGCCTGCAGGACGTCGTGCAACAGCGCCGCATGATCGACGAGTCGCCGGGCGACCTCGCCCACCGCCGTAAGATGAGCGCCCACCTGGACGCGATGCTCGCACTCTGCGAAACCGTGCACTGCCGGCGGGTCAACCTGCTGCGCTACTTCGGCCAGCCGAGCGAACCCTGCGGCAACTGCGACACCTGCCTGGTGCCGCCGGATTCCTGGGACGGCACCGTGCCCGCCCAGAAGCTGCTCTCCACGATTGTGCGCCTGCTGCGGGAGCGCAACCAGCGCTTCGGCGCTGGCCAGCTCATCGACATCCTGCGCGGCAAGACCACGCCCCGCACCACCCAGCACAGCCACGACCAGCTCGCCACCTGGGGCATCGGCGCCGACCTCACCGACCAGCAGTGGCGGGGCGTCGTGCGTCAGCTCCTCGCCCAGGGTTTCATTGCCACCTCAGGCGAATACGGCACTCTGATCCTCACCGACGCTGCTGCAGAGGTGCTGGCCGGCCGCCGCCCGGTGCAGCTGCGGAGCGAACCCGACCGCCCACTCAAGCGCACCCCCGCCGCCCGTGCCGCCACCGCCAAGGCCGGCCTGGCCGAGCTCAGCCCCGAGCAGGAGACCCTGTTCCAGGCGCTGCGGGCGTGGCGCAGCACCACCTCGCGGGACCAGGGCGTGCCCGCCTACGTCGTGTTCGGCGACGCCACCCTGGTGGCCGTGGCCGCTGCGAAGCCGCGTACCCTGGGCGATTTGGACGGCATCACCGGGGTCGGCGCGAAGAAACTGGACTCCTACGGAGAAGCCCTGCTCGAGGTCGTCGCCGCGAACGCCTGACCCATCGGCGGGCCGCGAAGATCCCCGGCGATCTTTGTCGGCCTCCGCACCTGCTGGCCCCTCGTTGTTGTAGAAGAGCTACAGGCCGAGGGCGGAGCCCCGCACCCTTCTTTGTAGCCACGTCACGCACTATTTCCGCCGTGGAGTCCCTCGACCTAACGTGGTCGAACACTCACAGCCGCGCGTAGCCGTAGACGTTAGGACCAATGATGGTTGACACTGTCCAGCGCCCCACCCCGATGCCGCCCAACCCGGTCGGTACCGATACCGGACCGGTTCGGGTCGCGGGAGACCCGGATGCCCCGCGCATCGACCCGGCCGCCCTCACCCGCTCGCTGCTCGGCACCTGGGCCGACGTCCGGATCAAGGCCCGCGAACTCACCGCAGGGCCCGAGCTGCAGCGCATGGAAGGTCTCTCCATGGCCGACCACCGGGCCCGGGTGCTCGGCCAGCTCAAGATCCTCGCCGACAACGGCCACGTGCACCGGGCCTTCCCCGTCTCCGTCGGCGGCTCCGACGACCACGGCGGCAACATCGCCGGCTTCGAGGAACTCGTCACCGCCGACCCGAGCCTGCAGATCAAGGCCGGCGTGCAGTGGGGCCTGTTCGGCGCCGCCGTGCTGCACCTGGGCACCTCGGCGCACCACGAGAAGTGGCTGCCCGGCATCATGAGCCTGGAGGTGCCGGGGGCTTTCGCCATGACCGAGACCGGGCACGGCTCCGACGTCTCGGCCATCGGCACCACCGCCACCTTCGACGTGGAGACCGGCAACTTCGTGCTGCACACCCCGTTTCGGGCGGCCTGGAAGGACTATCTCGGCAACGCCGCCATCGACGGCATCGCCGCCGTGGTGTTCGCCCAGCTGATCACCCTCGGGGTCAACCACGGTGTGCACGCGTTCTATGTGCCGCTCCGCGAGAAGTCCGGCGAGTTCCTCCCCGGCATCGGCGGTGAGGACGACGGCCTCAAGGGCGGCCTGAACGGCATCGACAACGGCCGGCTGCACTTCGACCAGGTGCGCGTCCCGCGCGAGAACCTGCTCAACCGGTACGGGGACGTCGCCCCAGACGGCAGCTACACCAGCCCGATCGGCAGCCCCGGCCGGCGCTTCTTCACCATGCTCGGCACCCTGGTGCAGGGCCGGGTGTCTCTGGACGGCGCCGCCACCCAGGCGTCCGCCCTGGCGCTGGCCATAGCCATCCGGTACGGCAGCGAACGCCGTCAGTTCACCGCGGGCAGCGACACCGACGAAGAGGTCATCCTCGACTACCAACGGCACCAGCGCCGACTGATCCCGCGCCTGGCCACCGCCTACGCCCAAACGTTCGCGCACGACGAGTTCCTCGTCAAGTTCGACCAGGTCTTCAGCGGCGCGGCGGCGACGGATATCGACCGGCAGGACCTGGAGACCCTCGCTGCGGCGCTCAAGCCGCTGTCCACCTGGAACGCCCTTGACACCCTGCAGGAGGCGCGCGAGGCCTGCGGCGGCGCGGGATTCCTCGCCGAGAACCGGTTCGTGGGCCTCCGTGCCGACCTCGACGTGTACGCCACCTTCGAGGGCGACAACAACGTGCTGCTGCAGCTCGTGGCCAAGCGCCTCCTCACCGACTACAACCGCAAGTTCGCCGGAGCGGACGCCGGGGCTCTCGCCCGGTACGTCGTGCAGCAGACCGCGGGCCGCGCCTATCACGGCACGGGCCTGCGCACCCTCGGCCAGTCGGTCGCCGACTTCGGCTCCACCGCCCGCAGCGTCGGTGCGCTGCGGGAGACGGGAACCCAGCGCGCCCTGCTCACCGACCGGGTGGAGACCATGATCGCCGGCGTCGCCCAGGCCCTCCGTAACGCCACCAAGCTACCGAAGAAAGAGGCGGCCGACCTCTTCAACTCCCACCAGAACGAGCTGATCGAGGCCGCCCGCGCGCACGCCGAGCTGCTGCAGTGGGAGGCATTCACCCGGGCGGTGGAGTCGACCACCCACGCGGGCACGCGGCAGGTGCTCACCTGGCTGCGCGACCTCTTCGGGTTGCGCCTGATCGAGGAGCATGCCGCGTGGTACCTCATCAACGGCCGGCTCTCGGGTAAGCGCGCCCAGGCCGTGACCGCATACATCGACCGGATCATCGCCCGGCTGCGCCCGCACGCCGTCGACCTCGTCGACGCGTTCGGCTACGCGCCGGAGCACCTGCGGGCGCCGATCGCCTCCGGCGCCGAGCGAGAGCGCCAGGTCGAGGCCCGCGAGTACTACCGTGCCCAGCGCGCCGCCGGCACCACCCCCGTCCCCGAAAAGCCCGTCCGTCGCCCCTAGCCCACCCGCGCCACACCTGGACTGGGGGTGGGTTCGGCCTCACGGAGCAGGTCCGACGGGCGGAAACCATCCGCTGGGCGGATGCTTCCGGGTCGGGCACGCCCCTAGTGTCGGAGGTGGGGTCGTCGCGGCATTCGTCCGTCCCCTCAGATGCGGGAAGAGGCAACGGATGATCTAGGCACAATCCCTGACCAAACGTTACGGAAGCAAGACGGCGGTCGACGGAATCGACTTCACGGTGCAGCCCGGCAGGGTGACCGGGTTCCTCGGTCCCAACGGCGCCGGCAAATCCACCACCATGCGCATGGTCGTGGGGCTGGACCGCCCGACCTCCGGCTCCGTCACCGTGAACGGCAAGCACTACCGTGACCACAAGGCTCCGCTGCGTGAAGTCGGAGTGCTGCTGGACGCCAAGGCCATTCACACCGGCCGGAGCGCCTACAACCACCTGCTCGCCATGGCGGCCACCTCCTCCATCCCGGCCAGCCGGGTGCGGGAGGTCATCAGCCTGACCGGCCTCGAGACCGTCGCGCGCAAGCGCGTCGGCGGGTTTTCGCTCGGAATGGGCCAGCGCCTCGGCATCGCCGCCGCCCTGCTCGGCGACCCGGCCACGCTGATCCTGGACGAACCCGTCAACGGGCTCGACCCCGAGGGGGAGCAATGGGTTCGCCAGCTCGTGCGCCGCCTGGCCGGCGAAGGCCGCACGATCATGCTCTCCTCGCACCTGATGAGCGAGATGGCCGTCACCGCCGACCACCTCATCGTCCTCGGCCGCGGCCGGGTCATCGCGGATGCACCGGTGGCCGAGCTCATCGGCGCCGCGACCGGCAAAACGGTGCGGGTGCGCACCCCGTATGCCCCCGAACTGGCCGCGCTCTTCGTGCGCCCAGACGTGAGCGTCACCCGCAGCGGTGCCGATCTGCTCGAGATCGTTGGTGTCTCCGCCGCGGACATCGGCAACCAGGCCGCCAGGGCCGGGATCGCCCTACACGAACTCACCCCGGTCAGCGCATCCCTCGAGGAGGCCTACCTGGCCCTCACCCAGAACGACGTGGAGTACCGCACCGGCACGACCACGGATGACCCCGGGGCCGTAGACCCGCGGTCCGCCACTGACCTGATGGAGAGAGTCCGATGAGCACCAGTGCCCCCACCATCGCCCCCACGTTCGTGGCCTCGGGTTCCGGACTGAGCTTCGCCGGGCTGCTCCGCTCGGAGTGGATCAAGCTGCGCACGGTTCGCTCCACCCTCTGGTCGTACGCCACCGTCATCCTGATCTCGGTCGGCATGGCCGCGCTCATGGCGGCCTCCTTCGGCGCCGGCGGCAGCCAGATACCGGCGGATGCACAGGTGGCGTTCGTCTCCCAGGCCGCCACCTTCGGCGTCTTCTTCGGCCAACTGGTCGTCGCCGTGCTCGGCGTGCTCGCCATCAGCGGTGAGTACACGACCGGCATGATTCGTTCGAGCGCCACCGCGGCACCCCGGCGGTTGCCCATGCTGGCTGCCAAAGCCGTGGTGCTCCTTGTCTGCACCTTCGTGGTCGGCCTGGTCAGCACCGTCGCCTCCTACCTGGTGGCGTCGCCGATTCTGGCCGGCACGGGTGTTTCCGCGAGCATCACCGACCCCGACCTGTTCCTGCCGCTGCTCGGCGGGGCCCTCTACCTGGCCCTGGTCTCGGTCTTCGCCCTCGGCAACGGCGCGATCCTGCGCAGCAGCGCCGGCGGCATCGCCGCGGCCCTGGGCATCCTGCTGCTGCTGCCGATCGCGCTGCTGATGATCCCCGCGGATTGGGCCGCCGATCCGATGCCGTACCTGATCTCCACCGCCGGCCTGGGCATCTTCGGTCTCAATGCGTTCGGTCCGCCCCTCGCCGAGGTGTGGCAGAACGTGCTCGTCGTGCTCGGCTGGGTTGCCGTGTCGCTCGGCGGCGCCGGGGTGCTGCTCCGCCGCCGGGACGCGTAGCGACGGCAGAGCGGAGGGGGAGCCGCGGTCCTCGCGCCGGCCGGGGCCGTAGGCTGACACGCATGAGAGATTTCTACCCCGAGATCGCACCGTACGACACCGGCATGCTCGACGTCGGGGACGGCCACAGCCTCTACTACGAAGTGTCCGGAAACCCGGACGGCAAGCCCGCGGTGTACCTGCACGGCGGGCCTGGCGGCGCCTCCAGCGCCACCCAGCGCCGGGTGTTCGACCCGGCGAAGTACCGGATCGTGCTGTTCGACCAGCGCGGCTGCGGCAGGAGCACCCCGCACGCCAGCGAACCCGACGCTGACCTGACGCACAACACAACCTGGCATCTGGTCGCCGACATCGAGCGGCTCCGTGAGCATCTCGGCATCGACCGCTGGCTGGTATGCGGAGGTTCCTGGGGCAGCTCGCTCGCCCTGGCCTACGCCGAGACCCACCCGGAGAAGGTGACCGAACTGGTCCTGCGCGGCATCTTCACGCTCCGCCCGATCGAACTGGACTGGTTCTACGAGGGCGGCGCCGCGGCGATCTACCCCGACCTGTGGGAGGGGTTCATCGCGCCGGTGCCCGTCGACGAGCGCGGCCACCTGATTGAGGCGTACAGCCGCCTACTGCACGACCCGGACCAGTCCGTCCGGGAACGCGCCGGCGTCGCCTGGTCCACCTGGGAGTCCTCCACCATCACCCTGCTGCAGAGCCCGGCGACCATCGAACGATTCACCGAGCCGGCCTTCGCCGTGGCCTTCGCCCGGATCGAGAACCACTATTTCATGAACAAGGGCTGGTTCGAGCCGGAGCAGCTCATCCGCGACGCCGGCAAGCTGAAGGACATCCCCGGTGTCATCGTGCAGGGCCGCTACGACATGTGCACCCCGGCGTTCACCGCCTGGGCGCTGCACCAGTCCTGGCCGGAGGCCGATTTCCAGATCATCCCCGACGCCGGCCACTCCTTCGAGGAGCCGGGCATCCGCGCCGCCCTGCTCGACGCCACCGACCGGTTCGCCGGATAGCGGCCGCGGCCGACCCTCCGGTGCTCCTCCGGTCAGCGGCCCCGCCGGCTGAGCCGGTCGGTGAACCGACGGACGAAGCGGGCGAGCGTCGCCAGATCCGTGCGGCGTAGCCCGTAGAACTCGAGAGGGTTGATGCCGAACACCCGGGCCAGGAACACCAGGTTGAGATTGCTGGAGATCAGGTTTCCCACCAGCGTGGCCAGCGCCGCTCCCATCGCGCCCAGCACGGGAGCGAGCAGCACGAGCAGGCCGATGTTCACCAGGCAGGCGACAGTGAGCGACACGCTGCGCAAGCCCGGACGGCCGCGACCGCTGAGCCCGGAGCCGGCGATCGATCCCGGGGTATTGAGTACCACGGCGGTGAGCAACACCGCCGCGACCGGCAGTGAGGCCCGGAAATCTTCGCCGAAGAGGAAGGGCAGCCACCAGAGCATGCTCACGCCGAGGAACAGGGCGGCCCATCCGCTCAGGAGTGTCGAGATCCGGGCCGACGAACTCAGCCGCTCGTCCACCGATTGGGCTGATTCGTTGACGAAGGTGACATCGCGCACCGCCTGGTGGATGATCAGCGGCAGCTCGCTCACGCTGACAGCGACCACGTACAGTCCGAGCTGGTAGGTGCCCGCCAGCGGAGTCATCAGAACCTGATCGATGCGGGAGAGCAGGATGCCGGAGATCGCGCCGATCCACACACGCATCCCATAACCGAGCAACCCGCTCGTCCTGGCGACCGGCGGGACCTCACTGGCGCGCGCCGGGAGCGTGCGCATGCGGCCGAGATAGACCACGGCGCCGGCGACGGGCATCGCCGCGACGGTGATCGTCGCGACCAGGGGCGTCAGGGTGCCGGTCAGCCAGAAGGGGATGAGCACCAGCAAGCGGAGGGAGGACGTCAGGATGCGCTCGATCGCGACCAGCCGCCAGGTCTGGGTGGCGGACGCAACACCCCGCAACACCCCCACCAGCAGGTTGGGCACGATCGCGAGCCCTGCGACCAGGATCAACTGGGCGACCTCCGACGAGCCGCCGCTCAACCAGCCGGCGGACAGCCCCACGGCGGCCATCGCCAGGAGCCCGGCAACGCTAAGCAAGACCAAGCCGCGGCCGGCGGCGTTTCGGGCCAGGTGCGGCGACCGGGCAACGACCCAGGTGACCGCCTCGGGAATTCCGAAGGTGGCCAGGGTCACCACGAGGGCCAGTGGCGCGGTGGCGGCGGCGACAGCACCGCGGCCCTCCACACCGAGCGCCTGCGCCAGGATCGGACCGGAGAAGAGGGCCACCAACGGCGGGAAGGCATTCCCCAGCAGCGCAATCGACATGTTGCGGGACACCGACCCCGCTCGCGGAGTACCCGGCCCGGCGGCCGTGGCGACCGGGGTCGGCTGCGCAACCTCGCGGACACGCTGCGTTCGCCCGGGACGGCCGATCACGTCGATGGACCTCCCCTGGTGTCGGGCGGCTTGTCGGTGCGGCCGACACGGTCCGCCCGCGTGAGGCCTGCCCTGAGGGTGCACACAGTACTCGGGCGCCCCGGACGCCGATACCGCCCACCTTCGGGGGGCATCGGCCTCCTGAGCCCCTCCGCGCCCTTGTCGGCACCCGACCCGCGCTCTATGGTGTCGTCGAAGCGGCCTGGACACCGGCGAGAAATCCGACTCGTCGTGCCGGCCCGGTGCGGTGGTGGGCATGGCGGTACACACGGGGTCAACGCCCGTCGGCGGGCCGGGCGCGGCCTTCCCAGGCCCGGCCGGCCGGAATCCGCTGTCGGCAGCTCGGCTGGCCGAATCGCAGCGCACCCGCCTGCTCGGCGGCGCGGTTGCGACCATCGTGCTGGTGCTCCTGGCCATGCGCACCGAGATCCAGGCCGGCCTCACCGTCGGGTACCTGCTGGCTGCGGTCCTCGCTCCGCTCTGGATTCCCACGCTGCGCCTCTTCCGGGGCGCCCGGCTGCTTCTGGTCGTGGGTGTCTTCGCGGTGGGATCCGGCCTCTGGCTCACCCAGTCGTTCGTGGCAACCCACGAGACCAGCGTCGGCCAGATGGTGGCCCTCACGGTCGGCCTGGTGGGCATTCTGTGCGGGATCGGATTCGTGCTCTGGTGCCGCACCGTGCTGACCGACGCCCAGGTGGCGCTCTGGTTCGGGATCGGCCTGCTGCTCGGCGTGACGCCCACCAGCGAGTTGTACCTCACCAACCCGTGGAAGTTCGGCTATTCCTTCGCGCTCACGCTGATAGTGCTGGCCCTCGCCCGGCAGTCCGGTCGCCGCTGGCTGGAGCTCGTCGCCGTCTCCGGCTTCACGCTCATCGCCGCCTTCACGGATGCCCGCTCCGCGTTCGCCATCCTGCTGCTGACCGCGGTGATCGTGCTCTGGCAGATGCGGCCGGGACACCGCACCCGCACGGTGTCGGCCGCCTGGCTGGTGCTGGTGGTCGGCTTCCTCACGCTCGTGGTGTACCTCGTCGCCCAGGCGCTCATCCTGGACGGCGCGCTGGGTCAGGAGACCCAGTTGCGCAGTGACGCCCAGCTGCAGACGTCCGGCTCGCTGATCCTCGGGGGTCGGCCAGAGGCCGCCGCGACGGCCGCGCTGATGCTCCATCAGCCCTACGGGTTCGGCACCGGCACGGTACCGAGCGGTGAAGACATCCTGGCCGCGAAGTCCGGCCTCAGCCGAATCGGCTACGACCCGAACAACAACTACGTGGACATCTACATGTTCGGCGGGCAGATCGAACTGCATTCCATCGTGGGGGACCTGTGGGCCTGGTTCGGGATCCCCGGTCTCCTGCTGACGGCCGTCCTGGTCGCGGTGGTGCTCCGCGGGGTCGCTTCCGGAATCGCCAGCGGCACGGCTTCGGCCGTGGCGGTCTACCTGGTGATCAAGCTGTTCTGGGCGCTGCCCTTCGGTCCGGTGTACAGCTCGTCCACGCTGATCATCCTCGCGGTCGGACTGGTCGTCCTCCGCCACCTGCCGCCACCCGCGGGCCCCCCTGACGGACTCCGGCAACCGGCGCGGATCATTCGAGCAAGGCGGGGCTAGGCCCGAATATCGCCAATCTGGGGAGAAAGCGCTTCCAACGCGCGGCGTAGAGCCGTGCTTGACGTGTGCACCGTATAGGGGAAATACACCACGTCGACGCCGACCTTCGCGAACTCGCGCTCGAGCTTCTGGCCCCGGGCGGTTCCGCGCCAATCGTCGCCCTTGAAGAACACGTCGAAGCCGATGGTGCGCCAGGTGTCGAGCTTGTCCGGTACGGTTTCGGCGACGGCCTCGTCGACGAAGCCGATGTGGCGGACGATCTCGAGCCGCTCGGCCAGCGGCACAATCGGCGGCGCGCCTTTGGTCAGGACCAGCATTTCGTCCGACACCACCCCGGCGATCAGGTAGTCACAGCGGCTGCGCGCCTGCCGCAGGATGTTGAGATGGCCCACGTGGAAGAGGTCGAAGGCGCCGGCAGCATAACCAACGCGAAGAGGTGGGAATCCGGGTCGCTCAACAGGCATCGGGCCAGCTCGTTTTCTCTCAGTTCACGGCCGTTGGCCGGAAAAGTCGGGTAGAGATGTCGATGGGGACTGTAGCTGGGGAGTTCCGATCCGGCTAGTGTCGCGACGGTCGAACCTTGGAGTGTGGTGTAAGCGTTTGACGTATTCGGGATAGTAGGAGAAGCTTGGTGCACGATCGGTGGCCCCCTACGGTTGCTCCATCCCGCATGTCCCGAACGTTGTGCATCACCAGAAATCACTCAATAACTCAATGCTTTCCTCTCTTAAGCGTTCCACGTCGTCGAGCAAGACGACCCCGTCCGTCCCCGACCTGGCTACGTCCGGAACCGGGGCATCATTCAACAAGCGACCCGCCATGTTCGCGTCCGCGGCCCTGGCCGTGGTCATCGGCCTCACCGGCTTCGCGGCGGTTCCCGCCCAGGCCGCTCCGGCGACGGCAGCCAGCTCTGCCGTGAAAACCGCCATCTCCACCGCCCTGGAGGAGGTCGTCGCACCTCCCGGCGGAAGCAAGACCATCTCACTGGGCAGCGTGCCGGCCAACGCCACCGCCGTGCAGCTCACTATCACCGGTGCCGGCGCCTGGCGCGACACCGAGGTGAAGGCGTCCATCAGCCCGAACGGCGCCCAGAAGACCATCTTCACGGCCAAGCTCAACGAGAAGCCCAGCACCACCGTCACCCTGCCGCTCCAGG
Source organism: Cryobacterium sp. (assembly GCF_025463825.1). GTDB lineage: Bacteria > Actinomycetota > Actinomycetes > Actinomycetales > Microbacteriaceae > Cryobacterium. The sequence goes on along the minus strand of NZ_JAODBG010000123.1, from coordinate 26,123 downwards.
CCGGGCACGACGGCAAGCTCACCCTCGCCAGCACCCAGGCCAGCGTGCGGCTGAAGACCACCATCACCGGATTCACCGTGCCGACCGCCACGGCGGCCACCGCGACTGCGTCCACGACCGGCGCCCTGGCGACCGTCGTGGTTCCGCCGAGCGGTCAGAAGACCATGTCGCTGGGCAACATCCCAGCCGGCGCGACCTCGGTCAAGCTCACCATCACCGGTAAAGGCGCCTGGCGCGACACCGCTGTGAAGGCCTCCATCGGACCGGATGGGCGCCAGCTCGCCGTGTTCACGGCATCCCTCGACCAGAAGCCGACCGCCACCATCACGCTGCCACTGCACGCCGGCCACAACGGCAAGCTCACGCTCACCAGCAGCCAGGCCAGTGTCGAACTGAAGACCACCGTCGTGAGCTTCGGCTCCAGCCCGGCCCCCGCTCCGGCCCCGGCCCCCGCCCCCACCAAGGCGCCCGCAGCCACCACGGCTCCCGCGGCAACCGGCACTCCCGGCAAGGGCAACACCGGTGTCCCGGCCGGCACGCAGCTCAAGGTGCACAACGGCGACCTCAACATCAGCACCGCCGGCACCGTCATCGACGGCCTCGACATCCGCGGCCTGGTCAAGATCAGCGCCCCGAACGTCACCATCAAGAACTCGATCATCCGCGGCAAGGCGCTTTCCGGCGTCGCCCCGCTGATCAACAACCTCGGTGGCCAGCCCGGCCTGAAGATCGTCGACACGGAGCTCTTCCCGTCCGTCGCGTCACCGTACGCCATGGGCATCTACGGGTATAACTTCACCGCCACTCGCGTGAACATCCACGGCGTGATCGACAGCATCCACCTCACCGGCGGCAATGTCTCGATCGACAAGTCCTGGTTGCACGACAACCTGCACTACACGAGCGACCCGAACCACAACGGCACGCCGAGCCACGATGACTCGATCCAGATCCAGGTGGGCAGCAACATCAGCATCACCAACAGCAGCATCAGCGGCGCGTTCAACTCCGGTGTCCAGATCACCCAGGACCGCGGAAAGGTCTCCAACTTCACCTTCACGGGCAACTACGCCAACGGCGGAGGCTGCACCGTGAACATCGCGGAGAAGACCTACGGACCGGTCCAGGGCGTCAAGATCGCCGACAACACCTTCGGCCGCGACACCAAGCACGCCGATTGCGCAGTGATCGCCCCGACCACCACCCCGGTCAGCGCGGCCCGTAACTTCTACGTGCCCGACATGGCCCCGGTAGCCGTCCGGAAGGGCTAAGGCTCGATCAACCCGGCTATCCGGGAGTCGACAGGACCCCGCGTGCAGCGCACGCGGGGTCCTGTCGTCGTTCGCGGTGACTGACGGGGAATTACACCCCTGAAAAGGGGTCGGTGGGTGTCGACGATCGACATATACTCACGAAATCGTGCCACGTACCCGAAGCGTGGCCATGACCGGTGAGGCTCACTGATGCTTGTTGGTGCCCGAAACGCTTTCCTCGCGCTGGTGACCGCCGTGGCGCTTGCCGCCACAGCCACCCTGGCCAGCGCGCCCGCGATCGCCGACACCTCGCCGGCGGAAGGCACACCGGCCACGGTCGCGGCCGACGCGCTGCCGACCCCGCAAATCAATGGCGTGGTCTGGGCGCAGGTGATCGTCGGGAACACCGTCTATGTCGGCGGCCAGTTCACGAAGGCCCGGCCGGCCGGCTCGGCGCCGGGCACCAACGAGGTCTCCCGCAACAACATGCTCGCGTACAACCTCACCACCGGTGTGCTCACCTCCTTCAATCCCAACTTGAACGCCGCAGTCCGGGCACTGGTCGCCGCGAAGGACGGCTCCAGGATCTACGTCGGCGGCAACTTCACCAAGGCGGGCAGCGCGACGCGCTACCGGATTGCGGCGTACACCACGTCGACGGGCGCGCTGGTGACCTCCTGGGCGCCCTCGCTCAACGGGCGGGTGGCCGCGCTGGGCATCAGCGGCGGCGCCGTGTACGCCGGCGGGACCTTCACCCAGGCCGGGGGGCAGGCGCGCACCTATATGGCCAGCTTTGCCATCTCCAACGGTGCGGTGCAGCCGTGGAAGGGCAAGCCGGCCGGCGGCACCGTCACCACCCTGACCGTGTCGCCCGACAGTACGAAGGTCATCATCGGCGGTTCGTTCACGACCTACAACGGCAAGAGCAACCCCGGCTACGGCATGGCTGCCACCAGCTCGTACTCAGGCGCGTCGCTGACCTGGAAGGTGAACAGCGTGATCCGCAACGCCGGTGCGAATTCGGCCATCCTGAGCCTCACGTCGACGAGTGCCGGGGTCTTCGGCACCGGGTACGGATTCTACGGTGAGGGCAACTTCGAGGGTGCTTTCCGGGCCTCCTGGGCGGACGGCACGCTGATCTGGTTGGAAGACTGCCACGGCGATACCTATTCCGCCGTTCCCACCGCCAGCGTCGTCTACACGGCCGGCCATGCGCACGACTGCAGGACCATCGGCGGGCATCCGGAAACCAAGCCCCGCGCGATCCACCGCACCCTGTCGTTCACGATGAATGCGACGGGAACCGTCGCCAGGAACACCGTGGACAGGTACTTCAACTTCGAGGGCAAGCCGCGACCGTCCGTGCTGACCTGGTACCCGGACATCAACGCCGGCACGTTCACCGGGCAGAACCAGGGCGCGTGGAATGTCACCGCGAATTCGCAGTACGTGCTCTACGCCGGCGAGTTCACCGTGGTGAACAACAAGCAGCAGCAGGGCCTGGTGCGATTCGCGATCCCCTCGATCGCGCCGAACAAGCAGGGTCCCCGGGTCACCGGTGCCGACTTCGTGCCCACCCTGGCCTCTCCGGCGGCCGGATCGGTGAAGGTCACCTGGACGTCCAACTACGACAGGGACAACGAACTGCTCACCTACTCGGTGCAACGGGGCACGATGACGGTCAAGACTGTCACCGGACGCTCCATGGACTGGAAGCGGCCGACCCTGACCTGGACCGAGACCGGCCTGTCCGGCGGCACGTACTCCTATCGGATCCGGGTGACCGACCCCCGAGGCAACGTCGTCACCGGTAACGCCGTCACCATCACCGTGAGCGGCGCAGCCGCGAACCGCCTCGCGGCGCCGGCCGGACCGAGCTTCACCACCACGGTGACGGGGCTGAACGTGGCCGTCGACGCCGCTGCGGTGACCTCTCCGGGCGGCACGATCGGCTCCTACGGCTGGTCGTGGGGTGATGGCTCCAGCAGCACCGGCGTCTCCGCGACCCATGCGTACACACAAGCCGGCACCTACCAGGTGGTCCTCACGACCACCGACGCGGCCGGGACAACCCACACCCAGACCCAGTCGGTCGAGGTGACAGACCCGCCTGCCCCGACTCCGGAGCCGACCCCATCCCCGACGCCGGCGCCCGCGGAGCCCGCTCCGGCGCCCGAAGAGCCCGCACCCGCGCCCGAGGAGCCCGCTCCGGCTCCGGAAACCCCGACTCCCGCTCCTGTGGAGGAGGCACCGGTACCGCAGACGCCGACACCCGCGCCCGTGGAGGAGACGCCGGTGCCGGAGGTACCCGTTCCCGCGCCAGAGGCCGAGACGCCGGTTCCGGCACCCGTGGTGAAGGCGCCGGTTCCGGCGCCGGTGAAGGAAGCGCCGGTCCCGGTGCCCGCGGAGAAAGCGCCGCCGGCGCAGGTCCCGGCCGCCAAGCCGGAGGTGTAGTGCCCGTGCAACCACTGAGCGAAGCGACATCAGCGACACCAGCGGCACCAGCGTTAGGAGCGCGACCATGGATTTAAAGGACCCCACCACCCCCGGCAAGCATAGCGGCCGCACCTGGCGCTGGCTCGGCCTGGCCTCCGTCGTCACCGCGGCAGTGCTGTTGTTCGGGGCCTCTCTCTGGGTGTCCCAGGGCGGCGGGCTGCCGCTGGTCGGTGCCACCGGTGCGAGCAGCCCGACGTCCGCGGCCACGCCGACGGAGGAGCAGCCGATCACCGAGGTTCCCGTGGATCCGGCCGTCCAGGAGCCGGCGCCGCCCAGCGAGCAGCCCGAGCCCGAGGCTCCGGCCGAGCCGCCGGCCGAGCCGCCGGCCGCCGTGACCCCCGTCGAGGTGGCTCCGCTGCCGGAACTGCCGGCGGTGCCCCTCACCGACGAGGTCGCCCCCGTGCCCGGGGTGGTCGTCAGCATCGACGCCCTCGAGGCAGTGGAGGGCGAAGCCCAGGGTCCGGGCGAAGTGGGCGGACCCGCACTGCGCTTCACCCTGACCATGCGCAACGACGGCGACGCCCCGGTGTCCCTGGCGTCGACGGTGGTTACGGTGTACTACGGTCAGGACCAGGCACCCGCAGTGGACCTGCGCGGGCCCGGTGGCGTGCCGCTGCCCGACGAGGTCGCCGGCGGCGCCACCGTCACCGGGGTGTTCATCTTCACCGTGCCGCCCGAGGAACGTGACCAGGTCAAGATCGGGGTCGACTACACCGTCGGCGTTCCGATTGTCGTGTTCGAGGGGGCCGGTCCGCGCTGACCATGGGTGCTCACTCCGCTCTCTCGTTCCGTTCCGCTCCGCCGCAGCCTGCCGTCCGTCGGCTGCTGATCGCGGTCGGCACCGTCGTGGCCCTGGTCGGCGGGCTGCTGGGGGCAACACCGCTCGGCACCTCGCTCGGCGCGGCACCGGCGCAGGCCGACACCGCCCCCGCCGCCTCCACCCCGGCGACGGCGGCGGCGGACGCCTTACCGACCACGCAGATCAACGGAGTGGCGTGGACGCAGCTGATCGTGGGCACCACCGTGTACGTCGGCGGCGAGTTTACCTCGGCCCGCCCGGCCGGCGCTGCCGCGGGAACCGGTGAGGTGGTGCGGAACAACCTGCTGGCCTACGATCTCACCACCGGAGTGCTGAAGGCATCCTTCAACCCGAACGTGAACGGGTCGGTGCGGGCCCTCGTGGCATCGCCTGACGGCAGCCGGCTGTACATCGGGGGAGCGTTCACCAGCGTCGGCGGTGTCGCCCGTTACCGGCTGGCCGCGCTCAGCATGTCAACGGGATCGCTGCTGACCTCATGGGTGCCCCAGGTCAACGCCCGCGTGAACGCGCTCGGCATCACCGCCTCCGCGGTGTACGTCGGGGGGATCTTCACGTCGGCGAACGGTGTCGCACGCGAGAAGATCGCCGCGTTCGCGACCTCGAACGGGGCGATCCGACCCTGGACGGGATCCCCGACCGGCGGAAGCGTCAACGCCCTCACGGTGTCCCCTGATGGCGGCAAGGTCATCATCGGCGGCAGTTTCACCGCGTACAACGGCGGTTCAGACCCGGGCTACGGCATGGCGGCGACGGACGCCGCCACCGGCGCCTCGCTGCCCTGGAAGGTGAATGCCCTGGTGCGAAACGGCGGAGTGAATGCCGCCATTCTCAGCCTGACGTCGTCCGTGGACGGTGTCTTCGGAACCGGCTACGTCTTCAAGGGCGCCGGCAACTTCGAGGGCACCTTCCGCGCGAGCTGGGCCGACGGAACGCTGGTCTGGTTGGAGGATTGCCACGGGGACACCTATTCCGCCGTTCCAGCGCAGGGCGTCGTGTACACGACGGGGCACCCGCACTACTGCGGCAACATCGGCGGGTTCCCGCAAACCGACCCATGGACCTTCCACCGCACCCTCACCTTCGGCATGCCCGCCACCGGAACCATCACCGCCGACCCGCACGGCTACTACAACTTCGCCGGCGCCCCGCGGCCGAGCCTGCTCACCTTCTACCCGGAGATCAACACAGGTACGTACACCGGGCAGAGCCAGGGGCCGTGGAACGTGACGGCCAACAACACCTACGTCGTGTATGGCGGCGAATTCACCATCGTGAACAACAAAAAGCAGCAGGGGCTCGCGCGGTTCGCGACGTCCGCGATCGCACCGAACAAGGAAGGCCCCCGCCTCAGCGGCGCCGACTTCGTGCCGTCGGTGGCGTCCTTCGAGGCCGGCAACGCCAGGTTGAGCTGGCCGGCCAACTTCGACAGGGACAACGAACACCTCAGCTACGAAGTCCTCCGCGACGGCGTCTCGGTGAAAACCCTGCTCGGCTCGTCCACGGACTGGAACCGGCCGGCCCTCTCCTGGACCGACACCGGGCTCACTCCCGGCGCGTCCTATTCCTATCGATTGCGGGTGAAAGACCCATTCGGCAACGAGCGCACCGGCAACTCGATCGCGGTGACCGTCGCCCAGCCCGGCATCCACAGCGCCTACGCCCAGAAGGTCCTCGAAGACGCGCGCTCGTACTGGCCGCTGGGTGAATCAGCCGGAATGACAGCCTTCGACTGGGCATCCGGCATTGATGCCACCGTCGGCACGGGCGTCCGCCGCCAAGCGGCGGGTGCAGTGATCGGCGATTCCGGCACCGCCTCGACCTTCGACGGCAGCGCCACCGGTTTCGCCGCCACCAACACCACCGAACCGGCCACGGACACCTTCAGCGTCGAGGCCTGGGTGAAGACCACCAGCACCAAGGGCGGCAAGATCGTCGGCTTCGGTACCAACAACATCGGCACCTCATCGTCTTACGACCGGCACGTCTACATGGATGACGCCGGCCTCATCTGGTTCGGCGTCCACCCCGGCAGCGTGCGCACGGTGAACACCGCCGCCTCGTACAACGACGGCCAGTGGCACCAGGTGGTGGCCACCCTCGGCCCCGCCGGTATGACGCTCTACGTGGACGGCGCCAAGGCCGCGTCCCGCGCCGACGTCACCGCCGGACAGGCCTATTCCGGGTATTGGCGGATCGGCGGGGACAACCTGGGCGGCTGGCCCAACCGTCCCACCGCCACTTTCATCGCCGCCGACATCGACGAGGTCGCGGTCTACGAGACACCCCTCACTCCCGCTGAGGTGGCCGACCACTACTCGGCCTCCGGACGGGATGGCGCCCAGCCACCACCGGTCGATACGGCGTACGCCACGGATGCCTTCGAACGCACCGTCGCTGCCGGCCTGGGCACGGCCGCCGTCGGCGGGGCCTGGTCGGTGACCGGCAGCACCGGAAACTACTCCGTGTCCGCCGGCGCCGCACGGCTGAAGGCCGCGGCCGCCGGCGCCACGGTCACGGCGACACTGCCGGATGTCTCCTCGACCGACACCGAAGTGCGGGTGAGCGCTGCCCTGCAGCAGGCGGCCACCGGCTCAGGCGCATACCTGTCGGTCCTCGGCCGCAAGGTCGGCACCGACGACTACCGGACCCGGCTCAAGGTGGCCTCGACCGGAGCCGTGCAACTGCAGGTCCTGCGCGGGGGCACCAGCCTGACGTCGGTCAGCATTCCGGGCCTGGCCTACGCCACCGGGGACCGGCTCAACCTGGTGATGCAGGCCACGGGTACCGCGCCGACGACGGTGCGGGCCAAGGTCTGGCGGGTCGGCGCCACCGAGCCCACCGGCTGGCAGGTCACGACCACCGACGGGACCGCCGCGCTGCAACAGGCCGGGTCGATCGGGCTGTCCCTGTACCTCGGCGGCACCGCCACGACGCTGCCGGTCACGGCGGCATTCGACGACCTCTGGGCCGGGCCCACGGCGCCGCCGCCGCCACCACCGCCGCCCGCGAACGTCGCCCCGACCGCCGCCTTCACGGTGTCGGCCAGCGGGCTGACGGCCAACGTCGACGCCGCGACCTCCCGGGACACGGACGGCACGATCACGGGCCACGCCTGGACCTTCGGCGACGGCGGCACGGCGTCAGGGGCACAACAATCCCACCTCTACAGTGCGGGCGGCACCTACCCGGTCACCCTCACCGTCACCGACGACGACGGCGCCACCGCAACCAGCACCCAATCGGTCACGGTGAGTCCTCCCCCCGCCGGCGGAGCCGTGGCCAGGGATGCGTTCGAACGCACCGTCGTGTCCGGGCTCGGTTCGGCGGAGGTCGGCGGCGCATGGACCACCACGGGATCAGCGTCGAACTACACCGTGACGCAGGGCGCGGCGACGCTGCGCTCGCCCGCGGCTGGAGCCATGGAGACCGCGCAGCTCGCCGCGGTGAAATCGACGTCGACGGATGTGCGGATCGGCGTGGCCGTGCAACAGCCGGCCACCGGGTCAGGCACCTATCTGTCGCTGCTCGGGCGCACCGTCGGCAGCGACGACTATCGGGCCCGGGTGCGGCTGAACGCCGACGGAACGGTGACCCTGCAGACCATGCGTGGCGGGACCGCCCTGCGAACGCTGCTGGTGGCCGGTCTCACCCCGGCGGTCGGCGACAAGCTCACCATCCGGCTGCAGGTCACCGGGGCAGCTCCGACCACGGTACGCGCGAAGGTGTGGGCATCGGCCCAGACCGAACCGTCGGCCTGGCAACTCGAAGGAACGGATGCCACGCCGGCCATGCAGGTGCCCGGCGGGGTGGGCGTCGCCCTCTACCTCGGCGGCACCGCGACGAATGCGCCGGCCACCGCGCGCTTCGATGACCTGATCGCCGGGGCGGTGCCGTGACAGACCGGGTGACCATCGCGGTCCTCACCTACCAGCGGCCGGATGACCTGGCCGAGCTCCTTCCCGCCCTGGTGCTCCAGGTCCACGAGGTGGCCGCCGACGTCGACATCGTGGTCGTCGACAACGATCCGGCAGGCGGCGCCCGCCGGCAGGTCGAACAGGCGGCAGCCGGGGCGCCGATCCGCTACCTGCACGAAGCCGCGCCAGGCATCGCGGCGGCCAGAAACCGGGCCCTCGACGAGGCCACGGCGGAACTGCTGGTTTTCATCGACGACGACGAACGCCCCACCCCGCAGTGGCTGGCCCGGCTGTTGGCGGTGCACGACAGGCACCGGGTGGAGGCGGTGGTGGGGCCGGTCGTTTCCCGCTACGAGACACCGCCGAGCCGGTGGGTGGAAGCCGGCCGGTTCTTCGACCGGCGCCGGATGCCCACAGGCACCACAGTGACGATCGCCGCGACCAACAACCTGCTGCTGGACCTGGCCTGGGTGCGCCGGAACGGCTTGCGCTTCGACACCCGCTTCGGGCTCAGCGGCGGGTCCGACTCGCTGTTCACCCGCCAACTGCACGAGCGCGGCGGGCGGATGCTGTGGTGCGATGAGGCCGTGGTGATCGACATCGTTCCCGCCAACCGGCTCACCAGGGACTGGGTGCTGCGCAAGGCCTACCGGATCGGCAACGCCACCAGCCGGGTGCTGTTGGACGGTACCGCCCCGCGCCGGCGGTTTCGGATGCGCCTGCGCTTACTCGGCAGGGGTTCGGTGCGGGTGGCCGGTGGTGCCGTGCGCTGCCTGGCCGGTGTGCTGAGTGGCCGGCTCGGCCATCGCGCCCGTGGAATGCGCACCGTCGCCCGCGGCGCTGGCATGCTCTCCGGTTCGCTGGGTTCGGTCTACAGCGAGTACGCCAGGAGCCGACGATGACCGGCGCGCTCGCCGACCGGGCCAGGCTCTACCAAACCATCCGCAGCGCGCACCTGGAACGAGCCAGGCGCCTGTCCGCGGCGACGATCCTCTACAGCGGCAGGCGGTACGACTTCGATGGCGCCCTCGCCCAAGGTCTCGACCTGGTGCCCGCGGGGCCGGTGCGGGCGGCCTGGTTGTTGGCCCGGTCGTCCGTGCGGCAACTCGAAGTCAACGAACCGCTCATGGTGTCGAGCCTGCGTCGCACCGCGCTCGCGATCGCCGTGCTTCGAATGCGGGCCCTGCTGGGCGGACCGCGGGTGAGAATCGTCAGCTACGCGATCGAGAACCGAAACCCGTTCGGCGGTCCGGCCGGCCCAGGGGCCCGGCTGCGCCGAGTCGAGCAGCGCCTGCTGGCCCGATACCTCTGGCGGTCGCTCGACAGGGTCACGTTCGGCACCGAGGCGGCACGGACCACCTACGCGTCCGCACTGCCGGTGGGCGCTGCGGCCCCCGGCCGGAGCACCGTGATCCCGGCGGTGCCCGCAGCCTGCGACTGCCCACCAGGCGCCGTCGACGATGCGCCCAGGGTGCTCTTTCTGGGTGCGCTCGCGCAGAGGAAGGGCTTCCCCCTGGTACTGGCAGCGTGGCCTTATTTGAAGGTGTGGCTGCCGGATGCCCGCCTCACCATCGTCGGCACCGGTGCTTTCGCCGAGAACGCTCGGGCCGCCGCCGCGGCCGACCCGGCCATCGAGCTGATCGTCGCGCCGGGCCGGGCCGACGTCCACCATCAGCTCCGGCAAAGCCGGGTGCTGGTGCTCCCCTCGCAACCCGTGCCCGGGTGGCGGGAACAGGTGGGCCTGCCGATCTGCGAGGGCCTGGCGCACGGCTGCACCATCGTCACCAGCACCGAAACCGGACTGGCCGACTGGCTGGGCGCCCACGGGCACGTCCTGGTGCGCCCGGGCGAGTCCGCCGAGGCCCTGGCCAGGGCGCTACTGGCCGCCCTCAGGCAGAACCGCTCCGCCGACTCCGTGCTCGGCGACCTGCCCCCCACCGACGGTCGACTCGCTGCCGACGACTGGTTGTTCACCGAATCCTGAGCCCACCGGAACGGTCGCGGCGGCCTCGGGGACCGGAGGCGCCGGGGCCGGCCGGCGGAGGGTCCGCAGCGCCTGCGTGTACGCCTCTCGATGGGCGGCGGCGATGGCCGGCCACGCCCTCGCGGTGAGGTCCGGGCGGGCATCCGCATCGAGCGGGCGGAGCGCGCGCACCCGGGTCAGGGCGGCCAGTAGCACCTCGGCGGTCAGCACGGTGGAGTAGGTGTGCACCCAGCCGGGACCGACCTCGACACTCAAGGCCTCGGTCACCGCGTTCGACGGCACCAGAATCGGTCGCGCGAGCGACAGGGCGAGCAGTGCGGCGCCCGAGTTGTGCATCTCCCGGTAGGGCAGCACGACAAGTTCGGCCCGTCCGATCTCTGCGGCGAGGTCGGCGTCGCTGGCATGGCCCAGCGACACGTTGACGCGGTCGTCGGAGGTCGCCGCGAGCAACACCTCCGCACCGATGTCGACGCTCGCCGGCTGGCCGACCACCCGCAGGGAGAGCGCGTCGCCGTTCGGACCGGCTGGCAGCCGGGCAAACGTCTGGATCAGACCGGGCACACCCTTGTACGGCCGGATCAAGCCGAAGTAGACCAGCCGCCCGGAAACCGACGCCGGAACGCTCACGCCGGTGAACCAGTCGCGGTAGTCGCCGTGCTCGATCGTGACGACGGGAGCCGTGGCCGGCGTCGGTGTGGTCGCATTCAGGGTGATCCACAACGACGTGGCGTCGTCGAAGCGCTCCAGGAGCCGGCGCTCCACTCGGGAACCGTATTCGTGGCTGCGCAGGTTATGCACGGTGCGCACGACCGCAATCTGGTGGCGGGCGAGCCGCAGCCTGAGCAGCAGGGCTCGGAACAGCACCCGCCGGGCTCGGCTGCGGAGGGGGGTGGTGCCGTGCAGCAGGGCCTCGGGCCAATGCGCGTGGAAGACCTCGTACTGCTCCGTCAGCGCGCGGCGCCAACTGAACCCCAGCACCACCGGCTCGGGAGCGAGCTGGTCGCTGAGTTGGATGAGGTACGGATTGGTGGTGCTTCGGCCCAGTGGAAAGGACACCAGGACACGCATCAACTGACCGTGGTCTTTTCCGACGTTTTCGCCTCCCGGCGGGAGGCGGGGAGCACGGGTGCGGTGCGAACCGGGCGGGGGGCGGCAGGCACGGCGATCGCCGGCGGGGCCGGGGTCGACGCATCCGCCGCGGGCGTGGGCGCGCTGGGCTCCGGGAGCACCTGGGCGCCGTAGTATGCCTGCTGGCCGCGCTCCTTGACCTGGTTGAGCACGATCCCGAGGACCCGGGCGTTGACGTTCTCCAGCGAGCTGACGGTGTCCTTGAGCTGGCTGCGCCGGGTCTTGCGATACCGGGCGACGACGATGGCACCGTCGCCGAGATGCGCAAGGCCCAGGGCATCCGTGGCCGCAAGGAGCGGCGGTGAGTCGATGACGATGTAGTCGTAGGCCTTCGCCAGGGTCTGCATCAGGCCGCGCATGGCCTCCGAGCTGAGCAACTGGCCGGGGTTCGGTGGCAACGCGCCCGCTGACAGCACCGACAGGGACGGGCTGAGCGGCACGATTGCCTCGTCCGCGGAGATGGAACCGACCAGGACCGTGGTGAGCCCGACGTCACCGTCGACGCCGCAGACATCGGCGATGCTCGGCCGGCGCAGGTCGGCGTCGATCAGGAGCACCCGGGCGGAGCGTTCAGCGAGGGCCAGCGCGAGGTTCACGGAAGTGGTGGTCTTGCCGTCCCTGGTCACCGAGGAGGTGACCACGATGGTGCGCGGCCGGTGGTCGACATCGATGAACTCGAGATTGGTCTGGATACGGCGGTAGGCTTCCGCCACGGTGCTCCGGGGCATCACCCGCATCGCGATCCCGGCTGGATCCCGGCGGCGCTTCCGGCCGACCTTGCCCAGAAGCGGGGCGTCGGAGACCCTGGCCAGGTCTTTTTCGTCGAGCACCCGGGTGTCCAGCAGATCCCTCAGCACGGCGAAGGCCGCCCCGAGCGCCAACCCGACCAGGCCTCCGGTGGCGATGAGCAGCAGGAGATTCGGCGAGAACGGGGTCTGCGGCGGCTGGGCCTTCGACACGGTTTCGAGAGCGATGGACGGAGCCCCGGCCGGGCCCTCCGGGGCCAGGTCCTGACCGATCGTGGCGAGGGAGCGGGTGATCGCGTTCGCGATCAGCGCGGCCTGTTCCGGCGACTGGTTGACCACGGTGACCTCGATGATCACGGTGTTCAGCGGTGTCGAGGCGCTCACCTTCGCGCCCAGGGCGGCCGGGGTGGTGTCCAGCTGCAGGTCGTCGATCACCGGTTGCAGCACGGCGGGCATGGTGGCCAACTGGGAATAGGACTGCACGAGCTTCTCGGTGAAGGTGAAACCCTGCACGAGTTCATTGGTCGTCTCGCCGCGAGGGCTGGACACGAACACGCTGCTCGTCGCGCGGTACATCATGGGCAGCGTGGACGCGTAGGCGAAGCCCCCGAGGCCGCCGAGGATCCCCAGCAGCAGGACGACCTGCCACCGGCGGAGCACTGACCTCAAATAGTCGACCGATTCCATGGTGCTTTCCCCTCATTGAGTGCTGAACTGAAAACGTGTGCTGGACGCCGGCCGGCCGGGTGGCTGGGAACGGTGGAACCGGCCGGGGCCGGGCGGAGCGCCTGCGACACCGCAGTACGGATGGCGAACCGGTAGCCCGCGAGCGCGTGACGATCGCGGGCCAGGATCCGGTCGGTCGCGGCCGCCAGCCGGTCGTGCGGCCAGTCCCGCACGATCCTGGCCACCGCGTCCGCGAGAGCCGAGGCGTCGCCGGGCGGTACCCGTTGGGCCGACGCGAAACCGGCGGATGCCTCCCGCAGTCCCGATGTGTCGCTCACGACGACGGGTCGTGCGGCCAGGGTGCCCTCCACGGCGGTGTTCCCGAATCCTTCTTCCAGGATCGACGGCACCAGGACGATGTCGCATGCGGCCAGGAACGGCCAGACGTTGCGCTGGTATCCGTGGAAGAACACGCTGTTGTCCAGGCCCTCGGCATGCACCAGCTGGTGCAGCCGGGTGAGGTACCACTCGTAGCCGGGGAACACGTCCCCGACGAGGTGCAGCTCGACCGGTCGACCGGTCGCCCGGTACCGGGCGACGGCGCGGACGGCGACGTCGACACCCTTCCGCTCGGAGAGCCGGCCGACGTAGACGAGGCGCACCCGATTCGCCAGATCGGCCCGGGCCGGCGCCGGCCGCTCGGGCCCGGCGATCGGGTTCGCCACCACGGTGGTCCGTGAGCTGAGTACGGGGAAGGTTTCTGAGACCACGTTCCGGCAGTGGTCACTGTTGGTGATGACGCTCTGGCAGAGCAGCAGCGGGGTCGCCAGGGCGCGGCGGATGACGCCCGGGGCGTTCCGTTCGGCCTCGTGGATGTGGGCGATCACCGGCACGTGGCGGAGCCGGGCGAGCAGGATCCACAAGGGGAGGGTCACGGTGTTGACATAGACCACGTCCGGGCGGGTCCGGCGCAGCAATCCGATGCCGGTGACGGTGCCGGCGAGAGCGTCCCCGAGGAAGGCCAGGGCACCGGCCGGGTGCAGGATGCTCTTGCGAAGCACCGGGGTCCGGCAGAACACCGTGGTCGCACCGCGCCGTTCGAGCTCGCCGACCAGTGGGCCGTCGCCGGGCAAGGCTACGGTCACGGTCGTGCCGGATTCGATGAGGGCGCTGACGGATTCGAGCATCACCAGGTCGGAGCCGTAGAGCTCGGCGCCGGGATGGGCGATAAGTACGGCTGTCGGCCGGTGGCGCGCGCTCATGGTTCCTCCGTGACGGGTTGGCGTCGTCGGCCCGGATTGAGCTTGTGCGCGTCGGGCGGGCTGGTGAGGGCGGCCACGGTCAGCGCGATCCCGCGTGCGGTGCCGCGCAGCGCCGCCAGGAGGAGCGGACCGCCATGGCGGGCCAGGTCGCGCCGGCCGCCGCGTTGCAGGACCGCCATGGCATAGGCCGGGCTGTGCAGGAACCAGCGCAGCAGCCGGCGACGGTCCAGATGCGTCGCGGCGAACAGCATCCGGTTGCGAATGTTGTAGTACATGTAGGGCGGGGACTTCCCGGCACCGGCCTGGGTGCCGCCCACGCCGTGCACGACCGTTACGTCGTCGCGCACCACGAGGGAGCCGCCGGCCTCGGCGCAGCGCCAGGACAGGTCGACATCTTCCCAGTAGAGGAAATATCGTTCGTCGAAACCACCCAGCCACTGCCACAGCGAGGCGTGCACCATCAGGCACGCGCCGGTGAGCCAACCGTTCGCGGCCGAGCTGTCGGAGCCGACGCGGGTGCTGGTGCGTCCGGTGTCGAGCCTGACCGTGCCGCCGGCGAACCAGACCGTGCCGTCGGGGCGTTCGATGCGGGGGCACTGCAGGCTGGCCGGATTCGCCGTGCAACCATCGGCTAGCGCGCCCACCCCGGCCTCGTCGATGAGGGCGTCAGGGTTCAGCAGCAACAGGAGCTGGCAGCCCCTGTCGATGAGGTGGCTCGCGCCGGCGTTGATGCCGGCGCCGAACCCGAGGTTCAGCGCCGGAGCGATGAGCGCCCAGCCTTCGCGCCGGGCGAGGGCCGTCGTCGCGGCTCGCTGTGCGATACCGGAGAAATTGTCGACGACGACGATACGGTCCGGGCGGTGGTGCCGCGCCAGCGGGACGAGGTTCTCCTCGAGCAAGGTGGGGTAACCGTAGTTGACCACCACGATGCCCAGGTCAGCGGGCATCGACACCGGCGCTCCAATCCTCGGCCCGATGCCGCGGAGCGGCCGCCGGCCGGCGGACCGGCGTGCCGAGGGCCCGCATATCCCTGAACCACTTGACCAGCGCCAGCATGAGGTAGAGCAGGTTGGCGGCGAACAGCGCGGTGTACACTGCGAAGAAAACCAGGGGGACACCGAGCAGCACGAAGGAGAGGCAGAGCACGCCGTAGTCGGTCGGCAGGCCGAGCACGGCCCGCAGGGGCGAGCTCGAACCGGCCGTCGCGGCCGTCGCGGCGTACTTGGCCTTGAGCAGATCGTTGAGGATCATCGCGAAGAAGGCCACAGCGGCAACCACGGTGAATCCGAGGGGAATCAGCAGCCAGGCGGGGTCGGGTACGACGGGGTGCCGGAACGCCATCACCAGCACGGCGAGGTGCACGCTGGAAATCTTCCATGCGTCGACGACATGATCGAGCCATTCCCCTGCGGGGCTGCCGCCGCCGCGGAGCCGGGCAAGCTGGCCGTCGGCGGAGTCGAGGACATAACCGGCGGCGAGCAGCAGCCACACGGCGGTCCCGGAGGCGAAGTCGGGGGCGGCCAGCGCGAGGATCAGCACCCCGGCCAGGCTGAACGCGGCGCTGAGCGCGGTCACCATGTCGGGGGGCCAGCCGAGCCGGAAGGCCACGGCCGCCGGCACCCGGCCCAACGGCCGGTTCACGAAGAGCGAGTACGCGGGTGCGCCCCTGGCGGCGGTCTTCTGGGCTCCGGCAAGCTGCCGGATGACGGCGGCCACGGAGACGGGACGGGCCTGCGTCACGCCGGTCACAGCGATCCCCTGACGAAGACGGGTCGATGGGCAGGCTCCGGTCGGTGCAACGGGGACCGGCCGGTTCGGCCGGCGCTGACGCCGTGGGTGCTGTAGCCGGCGACGAGGCGGCGGGCGAGGTCTTCGTAACTGTCGGTGACGTGGCCCCAGTTGTACATGTCGCCGGCCCGGCGTTGCAGCGCCGCACCGACCTCCTGGGTGTGGTGCGGGTTGAACTCGGCGTCCTCGATCAGGGACGCCAGGGTGGCGGAGTCCCGGAAGTACGCACCGTAGACACCGAGCACCTCCCGGTTGAATACGACGTCCCAGGCGATCGCCGCCGTGCGCGCGCCCATGGCCCGCAACAGGGACGGGTTCGTGCCCCCGACGGAATGCCCGTGCAGGTAGCTCACCGAGTGGGCGTACAGCTGGTCGAGCTGGTCCTGGTCCCACAGCCCGCCGATCAACCGCACCCTCGGGTCGGCGGCCAGTGCCGCGATCCGGCGGCCGTGCGCACCGGAATACGGCGCAGAACCCACCACCACCAGCGGCAGCCGGGAGCTGCTGCGCAGGAACCCCTCGATGATCACGTCCACGTGATTCTCGGGTTCGAACCGGGCGACCACGAGGTGGTAGCCGTTGGGAGCGAGGCCGAGTTCGGCCAGCCGGTCGCTGGCCGGGGCGTGCAGCAGCCTGGTGCCGTAGCTGATCAGCTCGGTCGGGATGGCGAACTCGTCTCGGTAGTAGTCGACGATGCCCTGCGCGTCCGCGATGAGGGCGTCGGCGGTGCGCACCGACTGCTGTTCAGCCCACCGGTAGTAGCGTCGGGCGGTGCCGCCCCATTTGTCGCGCTTCCACTCGAGGCCGTCCACGTGCACCGTCGTCGGGATGCCGTGTTGGCGCAGCAGCGGAACGAACGGGGCGTTCGCGGCATTGAAGACGAACGCGGCGTCCGGGCGCCGGTGCGTGGCGACATGTGCCACAGAGAGAGCGGTGTGGCTCAGCGTCTCACAAACCTTGAGATGAATGGCAGGGAGATGGACCAGGCGCATCCCCAGGTGCTCGGTGGGTGCAGGGCCCGGGCCGGGCGAGCCCGGCCGGCAATAAACGGTGACGGCATGGCCACGGTCGACCAGTCGTCGGCCGATCTCCTCGACGGCGGTTTCGAAACCACCGTATGCTGCCGGCACCCCTCGGGTGCCGATCATGGCGATGTGCAAGGCAGAGGCAGGGTTCGACGCCTCGGCCCCGCCGGTTGGATCGGTCATCTCAGTACGCCCCCAGTGGTCGGATGATGATTTTGAAGGTTCGCCAGATGATCATGAGGTCGCCCGCCAATGACCAGTTCTCCACGTAATAGAGGTCGAGCCGAACGCTCTCCTCCCAGCTGAGGTTCGAGCGCCCGTTGACCTGCCACATGCCGGTGAGCCCGGGCTTGATGTACAGGCGGCGGTGCATGTGCGACTCGTAGTGCTCGACCTCGGTCGGCAACGGCGGACGGGGGCCCACCATGCTCATCTGGCCGACGACGATGTTCCACAGCTGGGGCAATTCGTCCAGGGAGTATTTGCGTAGTACCCGGCCGATCGTGGTGATGCGGGGGTCGCTGCGAATCTTGAACAGCACCCCCGCGCCCTCGTTCTGGTCCAGCAGCCCGGCCAGGTCGTCTTCGGCGGTGCGCACCATCGACCGGAACTTCAGCATGTGAAATGTCCGACCGTTGCGGCCGACCCGTTCCTGGCGGAACAACACCGGGCCTGGGCTGTCCAACTTGACCAGCAGGCCGATCACCGCGAGCATCGGGCTGATCATGATCAGGGCGGCGCCGCCCACGGTTATGTCGAGGGCACGTTTGAGGACGTGCTTTGCCCCGTCGTACTGAGGGATTTCCACGTGGATGAGCGGAAGACCTTCGACGGGTCGGAAGTGGATACGGGGGCCGGCGATGTCGGTCAGGCGGCTGGAGAGTACGAGCTCCGCGGACGTCTTCTCCAGGTCCCAGCCGAGGTTGCGGATGAAGGTGCTGCCCAGGCTCGGATGCCCGGCCACGATCACCGCGTCCACTCCCAGCGACTGGGCAGCGCTGGCCACGTGTGCGAAGTCGGCGACCACGGGAACACGCTGCCCGGCCGAGGTGACGCTTGTGGTGCTGTTGCCCGCCAGAGCGGCCCCCACGACCTGGTATGCGGCACCAAACTTTTCGTTGATCTGCCGAACCACGTACTCGACGTCTTCCCGGCCGCCGACGACTATCGCCCTGGCCAGGTAGTGGCCGAAGCGGCGCTGGTGGATCAGCCACTTCCGCCACAGCCAGCGCTCCGATATGAGTGCGGCGAGTCCCAACGGCAGGGCGAAAACGAAGTAGGGGCGGGCAGAGTCAACTTGCAGCAGCAGGAATGCGATGGCCAACATGCCGAAGGCCAGCGCGCTCGCATTGATGACGAGCTTGTACTCGTTCGCGCCGACGCCGACGATGCGGGCATCGCGGGTGCGGAAGGTGGTGAGGGTGATGATCCAGGTCATCGCCACGATTGCGGGTATCGCCCAGAGGGCGAGCGGGAGCTGGGCCGCGTCTGCCAGCGGGTTCGGGAACACGAACCGGGCGAGGAAGGCGACAGTGACGGCCGAGCCGATGACCGTGGCGTCGGTTGAGGCAAGCCGGGCGCGGTATTGCCGCGCCCAGGCTGCCCCTGACAGTCCGCTGACGGGGTCGCCGACCGGCGGGGGAACCGGGACCGAGGCGGGGACCGGACCGGTTGCGGCCGCAGGCCCGACCAGGCGTAACGGTGTGCGTGCGGCGGCAGCCGGAACCGATCCGGTGAAGGGAGTCCGCGGCTCAGACGTGCTCACGTGTGGCCACCGCTGGTTGCGGGAATCACCGGGCAGGCGGAGTGCGGGCCCCAGCTGCCCTGAGAGGGTAGCTGGCGCTTCTGGGGTCGACGGATGGGTCGACACGTCAAGGACGTAGTCACAGTGGTCCCCTGCAGTTCGGGTTTACAGGTTCAGAACGGGTGATGGAGCGGTGCTGCGGCCGGGCCTGTGGGTGGGTGGCCCACGGGTGGTAAGACTCGGATCAGCGGATAGGGCGGGTGTGAAACTCCTGAGCCATGCTCAGCAACTCACGACGTGACCATAGCCCGCATTTCGTTGTCAGCGCTGTGACCAGAACAGGGGGGTGGGCCGCAGCAGTTCGGCATCGACGCGGAACAGGTGCCGGCGCTGCTGCGCGAGTTCGCCACGGCGGGAGCGAACGTGCTCGGCTTCCACGTGTTCGCCGGCTCCCAGAATCTGAACGCGGTCGTCATCGCCGAAGCGCAACGGCGCACCGTCGACCTTGTCAGCGACCTCGCGGAGCACCTGCCCACTCCGGTGCGATACCTCAATCTGGGCGGCGGGTTCGGCATCCCCTACGTCGACAAGGACCAGCCGCTGGACCTTGAGGTGGTTGCCGCGAACCTCCAGGAACTCGTCGACGGGCCCATTCTTGACCGGATGCCCCAGGCCAGCCCGGTCATCGAGCTCGGCCGTTACCTCGTGGGGGAGTGCGGAATCTATGTCACCAGGATCCTCGACCGCAGGAATCCCGCGGCACGACGTTCCTCGTCGTCGACGGGGGGATGCATCATCAGCTGGCGGCCTCGGGGAACTTCGGCCAGGCCATCCGCCGCAAGCACCCGGTCGCTGTCGGCAACCACGCCGGGCTCGATCCCGCTCAAGCCATCAGAAATCGCTGCCGTTTGGGTGTCGTCGTCCTGGATGATGAGGGCCACGACGGCGACGGCGGCGGCGGCGAGGATGACGACGACGACAAGAAGTCCGCGGCGCATGGTCAGGTCTCCACCGGGGTGGCAGTTTACCCGGGGGGCACCGCCTCTGCCCCGACGACGGTGCGGACGCATCCGCACAGCCCTGCCAGGACGAATAGCATTCCGCCGGCAATCGGGAATGAGAGCCCGTCGAAAAAGGCGAAGAGAATGGCGACGTTGAAAAGCGACGCGGCCAGGGCGTATCCCAGCAGTCGTAGGTCGGTCGTGCCGGAGCGCCGCGCCTGACGCGCACTCCAGATTCCGGCAACGAACAAGGCGGCGAAGGCCTACAGGCCCAGGATGCCCAACTCGATGGCGATCAGCACCCATTGGTTATCGAAAAAGTAATATCTGGGCAGGAAAATGCCGAACCCCGAACCGACGAGGGGCGAGGTGGACATGAATTCGGGAATCCGCTCCAGCGCCCTCGTGCGGGACAGAGTACTCGGATCATCCGCCGCGCCCGAGAACAGGCGGAAGGTCGTGGAGGCTAGACCCGGCAGCGCCGCAAAGGTCACTATCGCGACGATGGCTCCGGTGCCGATGGCAAGGCCCCGATACCGAACCGGAAGCGCCGGAATCATCGAGATCACCGCCACCGCGCATCCGATGATGGCCGAACGAGAGACGGCAACCAAGGACGAGACCACGATGAAGCCGACGGGCAGCCACCACCACAAGCTCCCGCGCGGGTGGTCCGACCGGAACCCGCGCGAAATCGCTGCGGCGATGACGGGCGGAAGGGCGGCATTGATCGCGGTCGCGTACTCCAGCGGATGGATTGCCGTTCCGGACGAGCGGATCAACCCGGCACGTTCTCCGATACCGCCTGACATTGTCAGGCCGGGAATCGTGCCGAAGAAGTCGACGAGCGCCTGCCCGGAGAGAAACTGTGCGAGACCGAGGGCCGCCAGCAGGCCAGCGCCGATGCCGATCTGGCGCGCCATGCGGGCAAGATCGTGCAGGGTGCGGATTCCGTCGACAGCGACGAGCAGCACTCCTGCCCACGACAGCATCCGGATGACCGCCGTGACCGCTGGGCTTTCCTGGTCCTCCGGCTGGCCACGCAGCATGGCGGCGGCGAAACTCACAAGCACGACTACCAGGAGCACCACGAACGCGAAACGCACCGGCTGGGACACCGGCGCGGAGGCCGGCATCTGCAGCCGGTAGACCGCCCACCAGACCAGCAGGACGAGTCCCCAGATCAAAGACGGGTGGCCGAGCGCACCGAGGGCACTGACCACCACCCCCGAGGGGATCGCCAAGAGCAGCACCAGGTACACCGTGAGCATCGTTACGGCATCGACATCTCGACGATCAGCGGCTCCGACGTATGCTGCCGCGGGCACGGGCGCCGATGGGAAGCGAGCATTGTGCTCACCGGGCGCTGCGGACAGGTGTCGGTGCCGTGTCTGGCTCCCTGTCACGGCTGGACGGGTCGAACAACGTGGTCGCCTTCGTCGCCTCAGTGGCGAGAATGGGGTCGCGGTCGCGGTCCTCACGCGGTCCGAGATCCGGACCCGACGAGATGTCGGCGAGCTCCTGCTCGGCGCCGAAATCTTTCCGCCGCTTCCGCTGTGAGCTCAATCCGTCAACAAGACCCGCGACGAGCAGCGTGAGTGTCGCTCCGCCCAGACCGGTGGCGGCGACCGCGATGAACCGAATCCGCTGGTCGAGGACGCTCTGGCTGTCAACGGTAATGGGCAGCAGGGTCACTCGATTCGCCGCAGCGATCTTTTCCGTCTCCTGCAACTCGTCGAGCACAGTTGCGGTTCGTGCGACGAGCAGCCCCAGGACGTCCTTCGCGCCCCGTCGCTTGCCGCGGTTACAGTTATGAGGATCACCGGTCCCGAAGTGCTCGTGTCCCGCGATACTTCGATCTCAGCTCCGGGGTAGTCCTCCAAGATTGCATTTGTGGCGTTCTCTGAGCCGACCGCCCGGACGATAACGTCGGCTGCCGGCGAGAGACCACCGAGAAACAGGTAGGGGTTGGCACCTTCCGGCATGCTTTCGGCACCGGCGGATGAGGAGCTGTGGCGACGAACGCTCGTGGCCAGGGGGGGATCATTGTCCAGACGCTGACGGCGAGCACGGCGGCGATGAGTATCCCCGGGACCACGATGTACCAGCGCCTCCAAAGTCCCCGGAGTGTGTCGGCGAGATTCATGATGAGGTTCCTTCCAGGATGCGACGGGACGAATCGTGGCCTTGCGGGCGTGTGGCAACCCGTCGGTGTGAGAGCAGACGGTCCTGCAACTGAACCCCATGCGCCCAAGATGAGGGCGGCGGCGAGCATTGCGCCGGCTGCTCCGAACTGACTGTCGCGGGACGCATGAACGTATTCGATCTGCGTGGTGAGCGGCGCCACAACCGCCGTGATCCGGTCTTCTTCCGGGATCATCAGCACGGCCTGCTCGGCGTCAGCGAAGCTGAGCACGAGGTCGACCAGCTGATCCTGCTGCGACCGGACCCCATCCAACGAGCGGCCGACAATTTGTAGTTCAACGTCCGACCTGCTGAACGCGGAAACCCATTGGTTGCCCGCGTCAGCCAGGTCGACGCGCACCCCCTCGCGCACCCCGGCGCCATAGTACGGGGCGTCATCCATCGAGTACCGTGCAGGGGGCCGGCCGTTGTTGATGGCGTTGACGACTGCACCGGCATACGCGACGACGCTGGAGTCGTCGGCTCCGTTGTTGGGTGACAAGCTGGTCGACGACGAACGCATTAAAGTCACCACGGTGCTGGCGGTGTAGACGCCCCCGTCCCGGGCGAGCATGACGGTGACGAGCGCGGCGCAGGCGAGTATTCCCACCGGGATGTACCACCGTCGGAGCATGGCGGCCAGGATCTCGCGAACGGTCATCGGCGACCATCCGGACCGGCAGGGGCGAGCGCCGTGGGGTCCGGTGCGCCGTGCGCGTGGGGCGTTCCTGGAAGGGACGGAGTCACAATGGTTCCCTGCGGGACGGTGCAGATTCGGCGGGCGCCGGAGCTGACTGATTCTCAGCTCCGGCTCGCCGACACTAACCTCGTTCCTGGTCGGCCGCTGTGGCCCCTTCGGGGGGTGATCTACGCGGGGGCGGCCGAGAGTGCGCCGTCGGTCTCGCGATAGCTGGCCCCGGTGACCGGGCACTTGTACAGGGCACCAGCCCGAACCAGTGGGACCCCCGCCTCCCCGACCCAGCCGACCTAGCGGGCGGGAACCCCGACGACGATGGCGAAGTCGAGCACATCCCGGGTCACGACGGCGCCCGCCGCCACCAGGGCCCAGCGGCCGATCCTGACCGGGGCGATGCAGACGGCCCGAGCGCCGATCGAGGCCCCGGTCCCCACTACGACACCCACCGCATCCCAGTCGTCCGCGCTCTTGCGGCTGCCGTCCACGTTGATGGCCCGGGGAAACGCGTCGTTTGTGAAGACAGCCGCCGGCCCGACGAAGACGCCGTCGCCGAGTACCGCCGGCTCATAGATGAGCGCGTAGTTCTGTACCTTGCAGTTGGCGCCAAGGATGACCCCGGGGCCGACGTATGCGCCGCGCCCGAGGCTGCTCCCTGACCCGACGCGGGCGTCCTCCCGCACCTGCGCGAGGTGCCAAACGGTCACGTCGGTCCCGACCACCGCGCGAGGGCCCACGTCGGCGGTGGGGGCGATCTGGTCGGTTTCTTGCGTCATGAGTGCCGTCCCGAATGGTTGTGCAGACTGGGTCAGTGCGTCAGGTCGACCTCAGTATGCCCCGGTTCGGCCGGCGTGGCCGGATTGACTACGACGCGGGCGGTCAGCCCAGCCGGGCCGGCTGCCCGACGTCGTCGCGGGGCAGCACCTCGGCGACGGCCGTCACCCGGAGAACGCGCAGCAGCACCGCGGCGCCCGCGGATGACAGGAACGCGGTGTCGGCCGCATCCCGGCCCGTGGCGATGCGCATGAGCGACTGGCGGGGCGCGAGTCCGGTCGCATCCACGACCTGCCAGGCCCCGTCGAGGTAGGCCTCGGCCACGGCGTGGAAATCCATCGGCGACAGCCCCGGCGCGTAGACCGACACCAGTCGGGCGGGCACGTCGTGGGCGCGGAGGAACGCGATGACCAGGTGCGCGTAATCGCGGCAGACGCCCTGCCTGGCCAGCAGGGTGCGCACCGCGCCATCAGTGGGGAGGCTCGCACCGGGTACGTAGGCCAGGTGTGACCCGACCCAGGCGGTGACGGCGGTGAGCAGCTCGGTGCCGCTCAGCCCCCGGAACTGCGCCTGGGCGGTCGGCCACAGGTGGTCGGACTCGCAATACCGGCTCGGGCGGAGGTAGCGGACGATGTCGATGTCGGTCACCTCCGGCGCCACGGCCTCACCCGTGACCTCGACCGTGTAGTCGATGTCGATCCGCCCGGCCCGCACCGAGATCAGCTGCAACCGGGTGCCGTGCTGGTCGAGAGTCTCCCGGTAGGGGAGCGGGAGGCCGTCCTGGACGATGCTCAGAACTTCGGTGGCGCTGGCATCCGCGGCGACGGTCACGGACAGGACCAGCTGGGCGGGCCCGAGGGCTTCCAGCTCGAGATGGGCGGATGCGGAGCGATTCATGCCCACATCGTCGCATACACATCCGCGAGCCGTGAAAAGAGTACGTCCATCCGGGAGTTCCGGGTGTATAGCTCACGGTTCGGGGCATGAAAAAAGGCCACCCCCCGGTAGAAGCCCAAGGGATGGCCAAGTGGCCCCGACCGGCGTCGATCCGGTGACCTTTCGATTTTCAGTCGAACGCTCTACCAACTGAGCTACAGGGCCAGAAGGCGGCTACGAGAGCACCTTCTGTAAGGAGAAAAGCCCCTTCTTTCGAAAGGGCTTGTCGCCTTGGCGACCCTGACCGGACTTGAACCGGCGACCTCCGCCGTGACAGGGCGGCGCGCTAACCAACTGCGCTACAGGGCCAAACTGGAATGCTTTTCGTGCGGTGAATCCGTGGTGCTTTTTCTTGCCTTGTACAACCTACAGTATTGCGTGACCCCAACGGGATTCGAACCCGTGCTGCCGCCGTGAAAGGGCGGTGTCCTAGGCCACTAAACGATGGGGCCGTGCTTCTGCGGAAGCTGAGAACTTCCGACGCATAATCATAAGATGGAAAAGCCGGAATGCCCAAATCGGCCGCGCCTGGCCCGTTCGTCGCGTGCCGCCGAGGGGCCTTCTGCCGCGTCATTCCGGGCTTGAATCCGTTTTGCGCGCTCTGCCGCTTCGGCGTGTCGCTTCTCACCGCGCCCGCGAATGGTCCGGGTATTGCGAGGTTCACGGGTTAGATTTTGTGCGGAGCCCGGGTCTCAGCCGGGTTTGTTATTGTGACGAGTGTTGCCACAGTGACGGATGTGACTAACGAAAGCCCGATCGGGGAGTTATGAAGAGCACGGCAACCGTGATCAGCCGCGGCATCAAGGCTGGTCTGCACCGGATGCGACCGACCCTTCGAACGAAGCACGCTACCCGCAGGGCGCCGTCACGCCGACTGGGAATGGGCGTGACCGGTTTTGTCGCCGCCCTCACCCTCGCGGTGACCCTCGCCAGCCCGATCAGTCCCGCCATGGCCATCGACTACCCGAGCTGGGAAGACCTCCAGGCGGCGAAGTCGAACACCGCCGCCGCCGCCAATCAGGTCACCGAGATCCAGAACGCCATCGCCGGCCTGCAGGCCGAGGTGGCTCGGACCCAGGCCGAAGCAGAGGCCAGGGGCCTCGAACTGCAGGTGGCCCAGGAGAAGTTCGACGATGCCAGCCTGCGCGCATCCGACCTGCAGGCCCAGGCCGATGCCAGCAAGACCCAGGCCGATGCGGCCACCCGGCAGGCCGGCCAGCTGGCCGCGCAGCTCTACCGCACCGGCGGAACCGACCTCAGCGTGAACCTCTTCATCGACGGCCAGGAAAGCGGCGAAGGCGCCGACGAACTCCTGTCCAAGCTCGGCAGCATGAGCAAGCTCGTCGAACGCAGCACCGACGTCTACGACCAGGCTCAGACCGCCAACAACACGGCGCAGTCGCTCCGCGACCAGGCCGCGATCGCCCAGGCCGAGCGGGAAACCCTCAGAATTGCCGCGGAAGCCGCCATGGCGGCCGCCCAGGACGCCGCGGACGCCGCGGCCGGGGCCCTGGCCGAATCCGAGGCGAAGAGCATCGAGCTCGAGGCGCAGCTCCAGTTCATGCAGGATGCGGAAGCAACGACCGCTGCGGCCTACCAGGCCGGTGTGATCGAACGCGCCAGGATCGCGGCTGAAGAAGCCGAGCGGGCCAGGCAGGCTGCTATCGCGGCGGCGGCCGCTGCGGCCGCGGCCGCCGCCCCGCGCTCG
>NZ_JAODBG010000049.1 GCF_025463825.1 Cryobacterium sp. | reverse complement strand
GGCCGGTGCCGGGCGCGATCGTCGCCACCACCTGGCCGGGCGCCGCCGGCTGACCGGTGCCCGACTCGGCGGGGGCCGTCGCGGTCGGGTCGGGGCCGGGTGCGGCCGGATCCGCGGCCACTCCCCCGGTCCAGAAGGTGCCGTCGTTCACCTGCAGGGTGGTGCGTGCCCCTGCCGCGCCGACCATGGCGCCGAGCCGGCCGTTGCCCAGCGGCAGGTCGTCGAGCCAGCCGGTGCTGTCGCCGCTGAACCAGAGTTCGGTCATCGCAGTACGAGGTACCCGGCCGGCGGCACCTCAACGGGCCCGTCGAGGGTGCGATCGCGCAGCAGGTCGTGCCCGGTGAGGTCGAGGGTGCGCGGGGTGGTGCCGTGGTTGAAGACGAAGAGGTAGCTGCCGTCGCCCGCGTAACGCCGCACGATCTCAACGCCGTTGCCGGCCTCCGGGTGGTCGGGGGTGACGCCGGCTTCGGCGGCTATGCGGGCCAGGTGTTCGCGCAGCGCCGCGGCATCGAGCCGGGTAGCCAGGTAGTGCACGGTGCCGGCGCCCAGCCGGTTGCGGGTGATGGCCGGCCGGCCGGCCAGGGGCGGGTGGGTGAACGTGGCCAGCACCTCGGCGCCGAGGGCCTGCAGGTATTCGGCCCAGGCATCCGCCAGGGACCCGTCGGAGAGCTCGATGCCCTCGTCGGCGGCGAGCGGGTGGTGCTCTTCGACGCGGATGCCCGCCAGCGGGGCGAACGCGCCGCTGAACCCACCGGGGCGCACGCTGAGGTTCTCGTCGGTGCTGCCGGCGAAGTACCAGATCGCGGCGTGGCCGCCGGCGTCGACGAAGGCGGCCAGGGCCGCCGCTTCGGCGTCGGAGGCGGCGATCTTGCTCGGTACCAGCACCAGGTCGTAGCCGGAGAGGTCCTGGTCCAGCCGCACCACGTCGGAGGCGATACCCTGCCACCAGAGCGCCCGGTGCACGGCGCGCACCGCCGGCAGGAAGGCGAGGTCGTCGGAGGGCATCGCCTTCGTCTCCGAGGCCCACCAGGCGGTGGAGTCCCACACGATCGCGACGCGGGTGTCGTTGACCCGTCGCCCGGCGGCGGGCGGCTCGGCGATCTCGGCGAGCGCGCTGAGCGTGTGGCCGAGGGCGACGATTTCACGGAACACCCGGGAGTCCTCCCCCGCGTGCGGCACCATCGGCGAGTGGAAGAACTCGGCACCGACCCGCGGCGAGCGCCACTGGAAGAACAGCGAGCCGGTCGCTCCCCTGGCCAGGTACTGCAGGGTGTTGCGGGCCAGCCGGCCGGGATCCTTGGCGAACAGGCGCGCGGCGGCATAGTCGTAGATCAGGCTGGTGGCCTGCTCCATCAGCACCCACGGGCGGCCCCGGTTGAACGAGCGGGCCAGGTCGGCGCCGAAGGCCACGTGGGTCTCACCCTCGATGTCGCGGGCGTTGGGATAATGGTCGATCGATACCTCGTCGATCTCCGCCGCGACATCCCACTGGTCGTAGTGGTTCCAGCTGGGCAGCATGAAGTTGGTGGTGACCGGCACTCCGGGGCTGGCCGCACGCACGATGGCGACTTGCTCCCGCAGCGCGTCGCGGAGGGTGTCGGCGGAGAACCGCTTGAAGTCGAGCAGGTGCGCCGGGTTCGGCAGGTATTGGGTGGCCTGGGGCGCCAGCACGTGCTCGAAGGTGGAGTATTTCTGCGACCAGAAGGCACTGTTCCAGGTCTCATTGAGCGCGGCGATGTCGCCGTACCGGTCCGCCAACCACAGCCGGAACGCCCGGTCGGTCTCGGGGCCGTAGGACACCGTGCCGTATTCGTTGTGCACGTGCCACATGGTGAGGGCCGGATGCCTGCCGTAGCGGTCCGCGAGCGCGCCGGCGATCCGCCGGGCGGCCTCCCGGTACGCCGGGGCGGCCGGGTTGTAGGTGTCCCGGCTGCCGTGCACGAGCCGCACGCCGTCCGCGGTGACCGGCAGCGCCTCGGGGTGCGCGAAGGTGAACCACGGCGGCGGTGAGGCGGTGGGGGTGGCGAGCACCACCCCGATCCCGTTGGCGTGCATCAGGTCCATCACCGTATCGAGCCAGCCGAAGTCGTACCGGCCTTCCTCCGGCTCAAGCGACGACCACGAGAACACCCCCACGGTGACCCGGTTGACGTGCGCCTCGCGCATGAGCCGCACGTCCTCCGCCCACACCGACTCCGGCCACTGCTCCGGGTTGTAGTCCCCGCCGAAAACAAAACTGTGCTGCTGCTCCTGGTGCAAGGTGTTCCTGTTCCTGTACTTCACAATTCACCGAGTTGCCCACTTCCGGACGAGTTGCCCCGCTCTACCGGGGCAACTCGTCCGCACCGGGGCAACTCGCGTGGGGGTAGGCGGCCTCAGCCGGCCGGGAGGGTTCGGGTCGCCACTAGGCGGGCGTACCAGCGGGCGCTGTCCTTGGGGGTGCGCACCAGGGTGTCGTAGTCGATGTGCACGATGCCGAACCGCTTCGAGTAGCCGTAGCCCCACTCGAAGTTGTCCATCAGCGACCAGACCTGGTAGCCGCGCAGGTCGACCCCGCGGGCCATCGCCCGGTGCGCCGCGGTGAAGTGCCGACGCAGATAATCGGTGCGTTCTGCGTCGTGCACCCGGGGCCCGTCCTCGGTCTGCACGACCTCGTCGGCGAACGCCGCGCCGTTCTCGGTGACCATCAGCGGCTGGCCGGGGAACTTCTCGTGCAGCTCGACGAGCAGGTCCTCCAGGCCGGACGGGTCGATGTTCCAGCCCATTTCGGTGTACGGGCCGGGCTGGGCGAGGAATTCCACCCGGTCGGCGCCGGGCCAGGGCGAGCCGCCGACATCCTTGTGCCCGTCGGCGTTCTGCCGCGGCGTCTGGCCGTCCCAGAGCCGCACCAGCGTGGTGGAGTAGTAGTTGACCCCGAGCACGTCCAGCGGCTGGTGGATGATCTCGGTGTCACCGGGCAGGATGAACGCCCAATCGGTGATGCCCGTGGTGTCCTCGAAGACATCCGCGGGGTAGGCGCCCGTGAGCAGCGGGCCGAGGAACACCCGGTTGGCCAGGGCGTCGATCTGCCGCACGGCCTCCGGCCCGCTCTCGCCCTCGCCCCGCAGGACGTGCAGGTTGAGGGTGATCGAGAAGTCGGGGTCGTTGGTGACCAGCGGCTTCAGCGCCAGGATCGCCAGGCCGTGCGCCAGGCTGAGGTGGTGCACGGCGGTGAGGGCCTCGGCGCCGTCGGTACGGCCGGGCGCGTGCGCGCCGGAGCCGTAGCCGAGGTACGCCGAGCACCACGGTTCGTTCAGCGTGGTCCAGGTGTCGACCCGGTCACCGAACGCCTCTCCGAGGATCTTCGCGTAGTCCGCGAAGGCGTAGGCGGTGGCCCGGTTGGTCCAGCCGCCCTCGTCCTCGAGGGCCTGCGGGAGGTCCCAGTGGTACAGGGTGACGATCGGGCGGATGCCCCGGGCGATCAGCCCGTCGATCAGGCGGCCGTAGAAGTCCAGGCCCTTTAGGTTGGCCGGGCCCCGGCCGGTCGGCTGGATGCGCGACCAGGCGATGGAGAACCGGTACGCCTGCAGTCCCAACGTGACCATCAGGTCCAGGTCCTGCTCGAGCCGGTGGTAGTGCCCGGAGGCCACGTCGCCGGTGTCGCCGTTCCACACCTTGCCCGGCGTGTGGCTGAAGGTGTCCCAGATCGAGAGGCCGCGGCCGTCTTCGTCGAAGGCGCCCTCGATCTGGTAGCTGGCGGTGGCGGAGCCGAACAGGAACGACTCCGGGAACACCAGGCCGGCATCGCGGTAGTCGGGCGAGCCGTCGGTCACGGCCGCGGCGGAGGTGGAGGTGGTGCCGGTACTCATCGAAGCGTGGCCTTTCGGTCGGAGGAGGCGCTGATGTCGCCACCGGCGAGGCGGGCCCGGAAGGGCGCATTTGAATCGCTGGTCACGACGGTGTCGGCGCCGGAGACGGTGATGGTGAAGGTGACGGAACTGCCGGCCAGGGGGTTGGCCACCTCGAGCGTGCGGGTGTCGGCGCACTCCCCCGGGTAGACCGTAATGAGGGTCTGGACGGTGTAGTCGTAGTCTGGCCGGTCGTCGCGGGCGCCGGTGGCCAGCACCGCCCCGCCTCGCACCCACAGCGGGATGCTGTCGAACGCGTGGGTCTCCCGGCGCCAGAGCGGCCCGGTGGTGACCTCGCCGGTCAGGTAGTTCGTCCAGGTGCCCGCGGGCAGGTAGTACTGCACGTCCCCGGACTCGCTGAATACCGGTGCCACGAGCAGGTCGGCGCCGAGCAGGTACTGCCGGTCGAGGTAGTCCACGGCCGGGTCGTCGGGGAATTCGAGCTGCATCGGCCGCATGAACGGGGCGCCGACGGCGTGCGCCTCCAGGCCCACCTGGTAGAGGTAGGGCATCAGCGACAGCTTCAGCTTAGTGAACACGCGGGTGACGTCCACGGCGCTCTGCCCGGCGTCTTCCCGGCCCTCGTCGAAGAGCCACGGCACCCGGTAGCTGGTGGAGCCGTGCAGCCGGGAGTGGCTGGACAGCAGCCCGAACGCCAGCCAGCGCTTGAACACGGCCGGGTCCGGCATGCCCTCGAAGCCGCCGATGTCGTGGCTCCAGTAGCCGAAGCCGCTGAACGCCAGGGACAGCCCGCCGCGCAGCGTCTCGGCCATCGACTCGTAGCTGGAGGAGTTGTCTCCGCCCCAGTGCACCGGCTGCATCTGGCCGCCGACGGTGGCGGAGCGGGCGAACAGCACCGCGTCGCCCTCGCCGCGGTGCTCCTGCAGCACCTCGAAGACGGCCTTGTTGTAGAGCTGGGCGTACAGGTTGTGCATTCCCGCGGGCGAGGAGCCGTCGTGCCACACCACATCCGTGGGGATGCGCTCGCCGAAGTCGGTCTTGATGGCGTCGACGCCCTGGGCGAAGAGGCCGCGCAGCTTATCCTGGAACCAGGTGACCGCGCCCGGGTTGGTGAAGTCCACCAGTGCCATGCCGGCCTGCCAGAGGTCCCACTGCCAGACGTCGCCGTTGGCCTTCTTGACCAGGTAGCCGGCGGCGGCGGCCTCGGCGAAGATGCCGGCCCGCTGGGCGATGTACGGATTGATCCAGGCGCTCACGTGCAGGTTCTTCTCGTGCAGCCGGGCAAGCATGCCTTCGGGGTCCGGGAACACCCGCGGGTCCCACTCGAAGTCGGTCCAGTTGAATTCGCGCATCCAGAAGCAGTCGAAGTGGAAGACGGAGAGCGGCAGGTCCCGCTCGGCCATGCCGTCGATGAAGCTGTTGACGGTGGCCTCGTCGTACTGGGTGGTGAACGAGGTGGACAGCCACAGGCCGTACGACCAGGCCGGCACCCGGGCGGGGCGGCCGGTGAGCCGGGTGTAGCGCTCGAGCACCTCCTTGGGGGTGGGGCCGTAGATGACGAGGTATTCGATGGCCGGGCCGGCGACGGAGAACTGCACCCGCTCGACGGCCTCGGTGCCCACCTCATAGGAGACGTGCTCGGGGTGGTTGACCAGCACACCGTAGCCGCGGTTGGTGAGGTAGAACGGCACATTCTTGTAGGACTGCTCGCTGGAGGTGCCGCCGTCGGCGTTCCAGATGTCGATGGTCTGGCCGTTCTTGATCAACGGGCCGAAGCGCTCGCCGAGACCGTAGACCAGCTCGCCGACGCCGAGCGAGAGCTGCGCGTGCGTGTAGCTGGCCGCCGGGGCGAGCCCGGTGGTGGTGACGCCGGACACGCCGGTCGGTTCGGCTGAGATCGGCGCTCCTGGCGCGAGCTGCATGTGCCCGATCGACTTGTGGCCGCTCTCGGTGAGGGTCTTGCCGTCGGCCTCGAAGGTGAGGTTGAACGGAGCGCCCGGGCTCACCCGTGCGGTGAGCGCACCGGCGGTGAGGGTGCCGCCGGTGGCGTCGACGACGATGTCGCCGGCATCGGGTTCGGCGCCGACCAGGTCGAACCCGGGGCCGGCCTTGGTGCCGGTGTGCTGGTCGATGCGGACCTTGACGATGCCGTCCAGCGGGGAGCTGAGCGTGACGGTGAGCATGGCCCGGTTGAGCACGTCGCCGCGGCGTTCGATCACCTTCGTCGGGGCGGAGATCCGCAGGGCCGCGCCCACCTGTTCGATGTCATACGCCTCCTGCGCGTAGAAGGCGGTGACGCCGGGACGGGTGTGCCAGAAACCATCGGTGAATTTCATCTACTTGACTGCTCCTGCGGTGATGCCCCTGGTGAGGGTGCGTTGGAAAATAAGGAAGAAGATCAGGGTGGGCAACAGGCCCAGCAGCGCCGAGGCGCTCGTGGTGGTGACGTCCATCAGCCGGTCGCCCTGCAGCACCGCGATGGAGACCGGGACGGTCTGGCTCGCGTTGCTGACCAGGAAGGTGAGTGGGATGAGGAACTCGTTCCAGGTCCAGATGAAGAAGAAGATCACCAGGACACTGAGCGTGGGCTTGGTGATCGGGTACACCACGCGCCAGAGCATCGTCCACTTGTTGGCGCCGTCCAACGACGCGGCCTCGAGGATCTCCTTGGGGAAGGTGCCGAGCACGCTGGCCAGCAGGTAGGTGCCGAAGGCGCTCTGGATGACCACGAAGATGATGATCACGGCCCACTGGTTGTCGTACAGCCCCACGCTCTTGAACATGAAGTAGAGCGGGTAGAGCAGCACCTCCTGCGGCAGCATGTTGGCCAGCAGGATCAGCAGCACGATCCAGGTGCGCCCGCGCACCCGGCCGATGCCGAGCGCGAACGCGTTCAGCAGCGAGACGAGCACGGCGAGGATGGCGACGACGCTGGAGATGAAGAAGCTGTTCCAGAGCTTCTCCGGGAAGTCCACCCGCTGCCAGAAGTTGATCATGCCGTCGAAGTACAGATCGGTGGGCAGCGTCAGCGGGCCGGCGGCGTTGTAGTCGGCCGGCGATTTGAACGAGTTGATCAGGATGAGGAAGAACGGCACCGCGATCAGCAGGCCGATCAGGATGGCGACGACCAGGATCATCCAGTCGCCCAGGGTCTTGCGGGTGGTGCTGCTGCGACGTTTGCGGGGCTCGCGGACCGCAGCAATGGGGGCCTGGGCCGCCTCGTCGAGGATGGTGGTGGACATCAGCGTTCCTCCTCCTGGCGCTCGAGCCGGGTCTGGGCCATCAGGAAGACGACCGAGACGATGGCGATGACGATGGTCAGTGCGGTGGCGATGGTGGCGCCATAGCCCACCTGCTGGGACTGGAAGAACTCGCTGTACGCGTAGTACGCGGGCACGATGGTGGACGTGCCGGGCCCGCCGCCGGTGAGGGTGTAGATCGGGCCGAAGACCTTGAGGGCGGCGATGGTGCAGGTGAGGGTGACCACGAAGATCTCGGGCCGGATG
The DNA here is from genome assembly GCF_025463825.1 of Cryobacterium sp. Classification (GTDB taxonomy): domain Bacteria; phylum Actinomycetota; class Actinomycetes; order Actinomycetales; family Microbacteriaceae; genus Cryobacterium. Next base: position 54,789 of record NZ_JAODBG010000049.1, on the reverse strand, counting down.
ATGCTCACCGTGATGGCGCGGAAGCGCTGAATCCAGTTGGCACCGTCCAGTTCGGCGGCCTCGTAGAGTTCGGGGTCGACGCGTTGCAGCGCGGCCATGAAGATCACGATCGGATAGCCGAGCTGCACCCAGATCATGATCACCATGATGCTGGGCAGAGCGGTGTCGGGGTTGCCGAGCCAGTTCCGGGCCAGTCCGCCCAGGCCCACGCCCTCGAGCACCTGATTGAGCGCACCGTTCTGCGGGCGCAGGATCCACCCGATCACGATCGCGGCGACGACGCCGGGCAGGATCTGCGGCAGGTAGTAGGTGGCGCGCAGGAAGCTGGCGATCTTGCCGCCGAACTTCTTGCCGATCAGGTCGAAGAGCATGGCGGCCAGGATCAGGCCGAGCAGGGTGGGCACCACGACCATGGCCACGATCATCGCGATCGAGTTGCTGAACGAGGTCCAAAAGGTGGTGTCGCCGGCGAGCTTGACCCAGTTCTCCAAGCCGACCCATTCGGGCGGCTTGATGCCGCGGTAGTCGGTGAAGGTGAGGTAGATGTTCCAGATCAGCGGAACGACGATAATGAGCGTGAGCAGCGCGAGGCCGGGCACGAGGTAGATCCAGAAGGTTCGGGGGGTGCTTCCCGGGATGAGGCTCTGCCGGGCGGCGAGGCGCCCGGGCGTTTTGCGAGCGACAACGGGCGCATCGGCTACGGATGCTTTCGTCATGCGATGTCCTTCTCTGCGAGTGGGGGCCGGGGGCCCGGTGGGGCCCCCGGCCGGTTACTGCGAGGTGTTCAGGAGGGAACCGGGTCAGCCGACGATGTCGTCGACGCCGGACTGGTACTGGCCGCCGAGCTGTTCGTTGACCTCGGCCGGCGACTTGGTGTCGTTGATGAGCTCCTGCAGGCCGGCGTTCAGTTCGTCGTAGAACGTGGCGGTGGGCCAGTCCGGGTAGAACGCGATGCCGTCCTGCTCGGCGAGGGTGTTGAAGTTGCCGATCAGTTCCTGGCTCTTCTCATCGGTGATGTCAGCGGTGTCGGCGGCGACGGGGATGCCGCCGTTGTTGCCGATCAGGGCCTGAATCTCCGGGCGCATCGTGATGTCGATGAACTCGTAGGCGAGCTCCTTGTTGGCGGCCTTCTCGGGGACGACCCACATGTTGCCGGCCGAGCCGGGCGACATCTCGGCCTCGGGGAAGAGGAAGGTTCCCCACTCGAAACCGGTGGCTTCGGTGGTGAACCGGTTGTGCCACCAGGAGCCCGAGAAGAAGATCGGGTAGGTGCCGTTGATGAAGGCGGTGCCGGCATCTTCTGCCTTGAACCCGGTCGCGTCGGTGGAGATGTAGCCGGCGTCGGTCCAGTCCTTGATGGTCTCGGTCGCGTAGGTCAGCTCCGGACCGCTCCAGTCGACGTCACCGGTGTAGAGCTGGTAGTCGTCGACGAAGCTGCGGTCGGCCTTGGTGAGCGCGAGCTGGTACCAGAGCTGGCCGAGCGGGTACTCCGCGGCCGATTCGGCCAGCGGGGTGATGCCCTGGTCGGTGAACGCCTTCATCACGGTCTCAAGCTCGGCCACCGTGGTGGGCACCTCGAGGCCGGCTGCCGCGAACATGTCCTTGTTGTAGAAGACCTCCACGAACTCGCCGTAGTTGGGCACGCCGTAGAACGCTCCGGAGCCCATGATGCCGTCTTCGTCGTACCGGGCGGTGGTCTGCAGCGACGGCGCGAGGGCGTCGTCCCAGCCGAATTCGTCCACGGCCTCGTCGAGGTCGGTGAGCAGGCCCTGGCTGGCGAGCAGGCCGGCGGTGGCGTTGCCCTTGTTGTATTCGAGGATGTCGGGGGCTTCGTCGGAGTTCAGCACCTGGCTGGCCGTGGAGCGGATCTGCTCGAAGCTTTTCTCTTCGAACTCGACGGTGGCGCCGGTCTCCTCTTCGAAGACCTTGATGGCCTCGTCCCAGGCGATGCCCATGGCGCTGGTTTCGCTCTCGAAGTGCCAGAGCTTGAGGGTGTTGGCGTCACTTTCGGATGCGCCGGCGGAGCAGCCGGAGAGCAGGAGGGCGCTGACGCCGAGGATGGCGACGCCGGCGAGGGTTCTTCTGGTGTTCTTCACTGTTCTACTTCCTTGTAGGAGGTTCGTTCGGTGGGTGGCTGGGGTGGAGCGGGAGTGGAACTTGTCGGATTCGAAACGTTTCGATAATGCGCGTGCTGAAAGCGGACCTTTCGGGATGTCAGGAAGAGGTGCGGGCGGCGGTCGAGCCGAGCTGGACGTAGGTCGGCTCGATGAGCTCGACGTGGGGCTCGGCGGTGCCGGCGAACTGGGCCATCGTGAGCTCGATTGCGCGAGTGCAGGATTGGTCAGCAGGCAGCGGGATCACGTCGAGCGGCGGGTTGAGGTGGTCGGTCGAGAAGCTGGAGCAGGCCGAGATGACCGACAGGTCGTCCGGCACGCTGATGCCGCGCTGGCTGAGCAGCTCGAGCACCATGGACTGCACGGGTTCGTTGCAGTGCAGGGCCAGCCCGGTCATGCCGGGCAGGACGGCGAGGAGCCCGTCGACGGCGGCGCGGACGCCGGCCGATTCCTCGGGCGCGGGGGTGAACGCCACGGTGGCGCCCAGGAGGGCGGCCTCGGCCAGGAAAGCGTCGCGGAAGCGCGGCGGGAAGTTCGAGCCGCGCTCGTAGATCAGGGGCGCCTGGCCGATCAGGCCGATCTCGCGGTGGCCGAGGTCGACCAGCCGGCGGACGGCCAGCCGGGCGGCCTGTTCGAAGTCGAGGTCGACACAGGTGAGGCCGGCGGTGTCGTCGGGGATGCCGATCACCGTCGCGGGCAGTCCGAGTTCCCGCACCAGTTCGGTGCGCGGGTCTGAGGTTGAGACGTCCAGCAGCACGATGCCGTCGACGAGGGAGCTGCGCGCCACCCGACGCAGGCCGCTGGTGGCTTCGTCCTGGGTGAGCAGCAGCACGTCGTAGTCGTAGGCGCGGGCGGCCGTGACCACCGACAGCACGAAGGCCATGTGGGCCGGGGCGTGGGTGCCGGCGTGCAGCGGGGCGCTCAACGCGAGGATTTGGGTGCGGGCTCCCTTGAGCATCCGCGCGCCGGCGTTGGCCCGGTAGTCGAGTTCGAGCACGGCCTGGTCGATACGCTGCTTGGTCGATGCCGCGATGGACCGTTTGCCGCTGAGGGCGTAGGAGACCGTGCTGATCGACACTCCGGCGACGCGTGCTACGTCGTGAATGTTGGCCACCAGGACTCCATCGTCGGTCGGTTGTACGAGACTGGCGGCCGATTTATCTAAACGTTTCGACTGCCTCGCCAGGAGCTTAGATCAGCTCTTCCCGGTTCCGCAAGGGGTTTGTGGTTATTGCCGACAAATCGTTTTCTCCCGAGTTGCCCACCTGCGCGTCGCGGGCACGGAAGCGGTCAGCGGCGGCCGGGGCGGCCGCGCACGAACCCGGCGGGGTCGTCGAGCAGGTCGGCGAAGGCCAGTTCGGCGGCGCCCACCAGGGAGATGCGCGACCCCAGGCTGGCCCGCTCGATGGCCACGGTGTGGCCGATGCTGCTCATCGAGCGCACGATCATCGCCGCGGTCAGCTGCTCCCGGCCCACCGACAGCAGCGAGCCGAGGAACCCGCCGAGCACCACCATCTCGGGGTCGAACATGTTCACGAAGTTCGAGATCGCCTCGGAGAGCAGCTCGATCTGCCGGCGCACCTCGGTTAGCACCGCCGGATCGCGGGAGACGCCCAGCGCGATGTCGAGCTCGTCCAGATCGGCGCGGGGCAGCTTCAGCACCGCGAGCAGCCGGGCCATGCTCACCTCGGTCTCCAGGCACCCGACCCGGCCGCAGTGGCAGCGCACCCCGCGACTGTTCACCAGGGTATGGCCGAGCTCCCCCGCATAGCCGCTGGTGCCGCGCAGGGGGCTGCCGCCGATGATCAGGCCCCCGCCGATGCCGCTGGCGCTGCCGTTGAGGTACACCAGGTCGTCGATGCCACGCGCCGCGCCGAACATGCTCTCGGCGATGGCGCCCAGGCTGGCGTCGTTGCCGGCGAACACCGGGTAGCCCAGCACCCGGGCCAGGTCTCTGGCCAGGTTGGCGTCCCGCCAGCCCAGGTGCGGCGCGATCAGCACCCGGCCGTCGGCGGAGTTCACCAGCGCCGGCACGGCAACGCCCACCCCGGCGATGCTGTAGCTCTGGTCGATTTCGCCGCGCATGCCGTCGACGATGGCCTTGACCGCGTTGATGGCCTCGGCCACCGTCGGCACCCGGGTCGTGTCGAAGCGGATGCGCCGGATCACCTCGCCGCCCAGGCCCACCAGCCCCACCGTGATCGCGTCGATGTCGGGGTTCACGGCGATCGCGGCCAGCCCGGGATTCGGCACCACCTGGGGGCTGGGCCGGCCGACCCGGCCGACCACGCTCTCGGGCTCAGCCTCGAACGCCATGCCCAGGTCGACGAGCTCCGCCACCAGGGCCGCGATCGTCGACCGGTTCAGCCCGGTGCGCTTGGTCAACTCGGCCCGGGAGCATCCGCCCGCGTGGTGCAGCATCGTCATCACCATCGACAGGTTGTACCGGCGAAGCTGGTCGTTGCTGGTGCCACCCCGGACACCCAGGGTGGGTGGCGCTTGGCTCACGGGTGGGTCACGGTCCTCTCGGCTGCGGTGCCCGACGGGACCCGTCGGGCGGGCTTCGTCCTAACGTCCCCCCGCACGCCGCTTGTTGAAGACATCAAACGCCACGGCCAGCAGAAGCACCAGCCCCTTGATGGTCATCTGCCAGGCGGCATCCACCGAGAGGATGGACAGGCCCATGTTGAGCACGCCCATCACCAGGCCGCCGACCACGGCGCCCACGACGGTGCCGACGCCGCCCTGCACCGCGGCTCCGCCGATGAAGACGGCGGCGATGGCATCGAGCTCGTAGTTCTGCCCGGCGGAGGCGACGGCGCCACCGGCGCGGGCGGTCGAGACCACCCCGGCCAGGCCGGCCAGGACGCCCATGTTCACGAAGATGTAGAAGTTGACCCACTTGGTCTTCACGCCGCTCATCACGGCGGCGAACAGGTTGCCGCCCATCGCGTACACGTGCCGGCCGAACACCGTGCGGTTGAGCACGAAGTTGTAGATCAGGATGAGCGCGGCGAGCACGATCAGGATGATCGGGGTGCCGCTGTAGTCGGAGAGCAGCCAGGCGAACCAGACGATCGCGACAGCGGCGATGCCGTTCTTCGTCCACATCGACGCCGCGGGCTCCCGCGGCAGGTCGAGCCGGGAGAGGGTGGCGCGGGTGCGCAGCTGGAATACGATCAGCGCGACGGCGGTGAGGATGCCCAGCGCCAGGGTGAGCAGGTCGCGCCCGCCCAGTTCGCCCAGGTACGACGGCAGCCAGCCGGCGCCGATCGCGGTGAACTCGGCCGGCAGGCCGCTGATCGTGCCGCCGGTGAGCAGCACCAGGGTGAGCCCGCGGAAGATGAGCATGCCCGCCAGGGTGACGATGAACGCCGGGATGCCGACGAAGGCCACCCAGTAGCCCTGCCAGGCGCCGACCAGGGCGCCCACCAGCAGCGACACGATCACCGCGCCCCACCAGGGCAGTCCCCACTCGTTCATGCTGATCGCGGCGACCGCACCCACCATGGCCACGACCGACCCGACGGAGAGGTCGATGTGGCCGGCGATGATCACGATGACCATGCCGATCGCCAGGATCAGCACGTACGCGTTCTGCTGGATGAGGTTGTTCACGTTGCCGGGCAGCAGCAGGCGGCCGTCGGTGAGGAACTGGAAGAGGATGACGATCACGGCCAGCGCGGCGACGATGCCGTACTGGCGGAGGTTGATCGAGAGCTTCGGGATGCGGCGCCTCACGGGGGGTTCGGTGGGCACCTTGCTCGCTGGCGTGGTGGTGGTCATCGCGCTCAGTCCTTTCCTGCGGTCATGTAGTGCATGAGGGTTTCCTGGGAGGCGTCGGCCTTGGCGACCTCGCCGGTGAGTTTTCCTTCCGAGATCGCGTAGATGCGATCGCAGATGCCGATCAGTTCGGGCAGCTCGGAGGAGATCACGATGACCGCCTTGCCCTGGGCCGCGAGTTCGTTGATGATCCCGTAGATCTCGTACTTGGCGCCCACGTCGATGCCGCGGGTGGGTTCGTCCAGGATCAGCACGTCGGGGCCGGAGAAGATCCACTTCGACAGCACCACCTTCTGCTGGTTGCCGCCGGAGAGCTTGCCGGTGACCGAGGCGACCGAGGGCGCCTTGATGTTCATCTTCTGCCGGTAGGAATCGGCGACCTTGTACTCGCGGTGCTTGTCGATCACGCCGTACTTGGCGAGCTTGGCCAGTGCCGCCGCGGACACGTTGACGGTGATGTCGCCGATCAGGTTGAGGCCGTAGCGTTTGCGGTCCTCGGTGGCGTACGCGAAACCGTGCTGGATCGCCTCCCCCACGGTGCGCATGTGAATCTCGGTGCCGTCCTTGTAGACCTGGCCGGAGATGTTGGTGCCGTAGGAGTGGCCGAACAGGCTCATCGCCAGTTCGGTGCGGCCGGCGCCCATGAGCCCGGCGAAACCGACGATCTCGCCGGCGTTGACGGTGAAGGATGCGCCGTCGACGACCTTGCGGGCCACGTCGACCGGGTGGTGCACGGTCCAGTTCTCCACCCGCAGCACCTCTTTGCCCACGGCGGGCTCTCGCGGCGGGAAGAGGTTGTTCAGGTCACGGCCCACCATGGCGCGGATGATGTGCGCCTCGGTGGCGTCCGGACCCGCCATGTCGATCGTCTCGATGGTCTTGCCGTCGCGGATCACCGTGACGGTGTCGGCGATGCGTTTGATCTCCTTGAGCTTGTGGGAAATGATGATGCAGGTGATGCCCTGGCCGCGGAGGTGGTCGATCAGGCCGAGCAGGTGGGTGGAGTCTTCGTCGTTGAGGGCCGCGGTGGGCTCGTCGAGGATGAGCAGCTTGACCCGCTTCGAGAGCGCCTTGGCGATCTCCACGAGCTGCTGCTTGCCGACGCCGAGTTCGAGGATCTTGGTGGCGGGGTTCTCCGCCAGGCCCACCCGGGCCAGCAGCAGGGCGGCCTCCCGGTTGGTCTTGTTCCAGTCGATCACGCCGCGGGTGGCGTTCTCATTGCCGAGGAAGATGTTCTCCGCGATCGACAGGTAAGGGCTCAGCGCGAGCTCCTGGTGGATGATGACGATTCCGTCGTGCTCGCTGTCGTTGATGGTCTTGTAGGCCACCTCGTGGTCTTCGAACTCGATGCTGCCGCCGAAGCTGCCCGCCGGGTACACCCCGCTGAGCACCTTCATCAGCGTGGACTTGCCCGCACCGTTCTCCCCGCAGATGCCGTGCACCTGCCCGCGGGTGACCTCGAGGGACACCCCGTCCAGGGCCTTGACCCCGTTGAAATCCTTTTCGATGTTGTTCATCCTGAGGATGATCGAATGCTCCACTGCGCTCTCCTGATTCCTGGGTGCGCCGGGCGCCGGGTTGCCCCGGCGCCCGGCGACGGCCCGACTGGTGCGGCCCCGCTCGTGCCCGGCCGCCGCCGGGCTGGGCAGGCCGGCCCGCTTCCTACCGGAGCGGACCGGCCCGGTGTGGCTGGTTAGAGGCCCACATCCGCTGCCTTGATGAAGCCGGAGTCGACGAGCTTGGTCTGCACGTCGTCCTTGACGACGACCTCGGGGTCGAGCAGGAAGGACGGGACGACCTTCTCGCCATTGTCGTAGGTCTCGGTGTCGTTGACGGTGACCTCGTCGCCGGCGGTGATCTCCTGGATCATGGTGAAGACCTGCTCACCAAGCGTGCGGGTGTCCTTCCAGACCGTCATGGACTGCTCGCCGTCGAGGATCGCCTTGACGTTGGCCTTGTCGGCGTCCTGTCCGGTGATCAGCGGGTAGTCAGCGCCCGGCGTGTAGCCGGCCGACTTGAGCGATGCCTCGATGCCGATGGCCAGGCTGTCGTTCGGGGAGAGCACCACGTCGACCTTGTCGCCGCCGGTGTAGAAGGACGACAGGCGGTTGTCCATCTCGGACTGCGCCTTGTCGCTGGCCCAGCCCTGGATGCCGATCGAGGCCCAGTCGTCGTTGGAGGCGGGTGACTGGCCGCTCGGAACGACGAGGACGCCGCTCTCGACGTAGGGCAGCAGCACGTCCCAGGCGCCGGAGAAGAAGAACTTGGCGTTGTTGTCGTCGGGGCTGCCGGCGAACGGTTCGATCGAGATCGGCCCGGCCGCGTTGGCCAGGTCGAGTTCGGTCTCGATGAACTCGCCCTGCAGCTGGCCCACCTTGTAGTTGTCGAAGGTCGCGTAGTAGTCGACATCCGGGGTGCCGTTGATCAGGCGGTCGTAGGCGATGACCGTGGCGTCCTGCTTCTTGGCTTCGGCGAGCACCGGTGCGAGCACCTGGCCGTCGACGGCGGCGACCACGAGGATCTTCGATCCGCCGGCGACCTGGTTCTGGATCTGGCTGATCTGCTGGTCGGTCTTGTTGTCGGCGTACTGCAGGTCGACGGTGCAGTCGGCGTCTTCGAGGAGCGCCTTGAGCTGCTCGCCGTCGTTGATCCAGCGCTCAAGGGAGCGGGTCGGCATCGAGATGCCGACGTTGCAGTCGGCTCCGCCGGCGGCCGGTTCGCCGCCGCCGGTCGAACCGCCGTCGCTGGAGCAGGACGCGAGCGACAGGGCGAAGATGCCGGTTGCCGCGAGGGCGAGAATTTTCTTGGTCGTGGACATTGTTGGAGCTTTCCTCTCTGAGAGCTGCCAGTCACCGCAGTCCTGCGCACGCGCCGGACTGCCAGAGGAGGAAATCGCTTCGCGCACTCCCCCGACATCGGGTGAGCGCGGGTCGGGGTTACCTCCTTGTAACGGGACATCGCTGTGATTGACCCACCGCACAAATTGCGGCCTTTGTTGACGGACAGAACTTATCGCCACTCTTCGTTGTTTGCCTAGGGGCAATTCCGGAAAGGCCCCTGTTTGGGGGGGGTGCCGGACCGAAACCGGCCGAGGCGCCGGCATTCGTGGTGCCAATTGTCGAAACCGTTCGACACGGCAGGGCTCGCTCCGCCTCGGATGCCGCCGCCAGGTGGATTTGTTGTGGCCGGGGTTCTCCTCGCCCATCCGGCGGCGAACTGTACGAATCGGAGGCGCGTGTGTAATATGTTGGTAATTGCAACAAATCATCAATGAAGCTGAATCGGAGTCAACGTCCATGACACTCACCCCCACCCCCGCCGACAAGTTCTCATTCGGCCTGTGGACCATCGGTTACAACGGAACTGACCCGTTCGGCGGGCCGACCCGCCCGCAGCTGGACACCGTCGAGGCCGTCACGCGCCTCGCCGAGCTCGGCGCCTACGGCCTCACCTTCCACGACGACGACCTCTTTGCCTTCGGCTCCACGGATGCCGCCCGCCAGAAGGAGATCGACCGCCTCAAGCAGGTCCTCGCCGACACCGGCGTGATCGTGCCGATGGTCACCACCAACCTGTTCAGCGCCCCGGTCTTCAAGGATGGCGGCTTCACCTCCAACGACCGCGCCGTGCGCCGGTTCGCCCTGCGCAAGGTGCTGCGCAACCTCGACCTCGCCGCCGAGCTCGGCGCCAAGACCTTCGTGATGTGGGGCGGCCGCGAGGGCGCGGAGTACGACGCCGCCAAGGACATCCGCTCGGCCCTCGACCGCTACCGCGAGGCCGTCAACCTGCTCGGCGACTACGTCACCGACAAGGGTTACGACATCCGTTTCGCCATCGAGCCCAAGCCCAACGAACCGCGCGGCGACATCCTGCTGCCCACGGTCGGCCACGCGATGGCGTTCATCACCACCCTCGAGCGCCCCGACCTCGTCGGCGTCAATCCCGAGGTCGGCCACGAGCAGATGGCCGGGCTGAACTTCACCGCCGGCATCGCCCAGGCGCTCTACCAGGGCAAGCTGTTCCACATCGACCTCAACGGCCAGCGCGGCATCAAGTACGACCAGGACCTCGTCTTCGGCCACGGCGACCTGCAGAACGCGTTCTCGCTGGTGGACCTGCTCGAAAACGGCGGCCCGAACGGCGGCCCCTCCTACGACGGCCCGCGCCACTTCGACTACAAGCCGAGCCGCACCGAGGACATCACCGGCGTCTGGGACTCCGCCGCTGCGAACATGCGCACCTACCTGCTGCTCAAGGAGCGCGCCGCGGCCTTCCGGGCCGACCCCGAGGTGCAGGAGCAGCTCGCAGCGTCCCGCGTGCCCGAGCTGTCGGTGCCGACCCTGGCCGAGGGCGAGAGCTACGACGACTTCCTGGCCGACACCTCGGCCTACGAGGACTTCGCCCCGGAGAAGTACTTCGGCGGCAAGGGCTTCGGCTTCGTGCGCCTGCAGCAGCTGGCTCTCGAGCACCTGCTCGGCGCCCGCTAACCGCTCTCCCGCACTCCGCCGCATCCGCGGCACTCCGCGGCACCGCCCCGGCCAGGTCCGCCTGGCCGGGGTTTCGCCTGCCCGGAGCGAGAGCTGCGCGGGCACCGCGCCACCCACCGAAACCGGAGCGAGAGCTACGCGGGCACCGCGCCACTGCGCGGGTGGCACGCCACCCGCGCAGCGGCGCCCGACCCGCGCAGCGGGCATCCGCCGCTGGCGATCGGGGCCCTCGGGGCCCTGGGGCGGGTACCTCAGGCCGTGTGGACGCCGGTCGCGGGCGCGATCGTGTCGAGGGCGGCCCAGACCGCATCCGGCACCTCGATCGCTGCGTGGACCACGGCCTCGTCGAAGCGCTCGCGGGTGCGCACGCCCACCACCGTGGTGTCCACGAGCGGATGCCGCAGGCTGAACTGCAACGCGAGCGCGGCCAGCGGGATGCCGGCCTCGGCCGCAATGCGGGTCGCGCCGTCGACGGCGGCCTGGGTCTCGGGCCGGATCGGGCCGTAGGCGTAGGTGCCGGCAAACCGCGGGTCTCCGGTGAGGACTCCCCCACCGAACGGGGCGGCGTTCTCGACGATCATGTCCCTGTCCCGCGCCGCCTGGTAGAGGTCGGTCGCCGAGCGGTCCACCAGGGTGAACCGGTTGTGGTTGATCAGCACGTCGAAGATGCCCGTGTCCACGAACCGCCGCATCATCTCGACCGGTCCGCCCGAGATGCCGATGGCCCGCGCGACGCCCCGGTCCCGCATCGCCACGAGCGCCTCGACGGCGCCGCCGGGCTGCATCACGCTGTCGAAACCGACGTTCTCGGGGTCGTGCAGGAACAGGACGTCCACGGACTCCAGGTCCAGCCGGTCGAGTGACTGGCGCAGGGAGTGTTCCATCTGTGCGGCGGAGAAGTCGTTGCGGGCCGCGTCCCGGTCGAGCTTGGTCTGCACGACCAGGCCGGCACCCACCGAGCCGCCCAACGCCCTGCCGATCACGACTTCGGAGTGCCCGTCGCCGTAGATGTTGGAGGTGTCGATGACGTTGGAGGCAAGCCGGCCGGCCGCGAAATCTGCGGCGAGGGCATCCGTCGCGCTGTTTTCCTCCGCGCTTCGGAGCGACCAGCCCGACGTACCGAGGGTGAGCGGAGAAAGCGGAAGCGCCGGCGCGCCGGCGGGCCGGGGATCTAAGGAAACCATGAGCCGAGGCTAGTGCCCGCGCCGCGCCCTGGCGAGGGTCAGTGCACCAGGATCTTCAGAACTATCGCGAACATTCCCAGGGCCGCCGTGGCCAGGGCCCCGCAGACCCGCCCGTACCAGGCGATACCCCGCCCGCCGAAGGCGATCCAGCCCACCACGCCGAGCAGGGCGACCTGCACCCACAGCGCCATCCAATCGGCCACGGCGCCACCCTCCATCCCGACCAAACCGAGCAGCAGCAAGGCCAGCGGCGGGATGCCCGCCAGCAGAAGTCCCTGGGAGTCCGCGAGCGCGGCCCGGAACGAGGCGCGCACGCGCACCGGATCGGAGTCGAGACGCCAGGGTGCGCGGCGACGGTGTGCGCGAACACCTCGATGGCCCAGAACACCAGCAGGCTGAGGACCGTGATCGTGAAGACGTCTAGGATGCCGCCCGATTCGTCCGCGACGGCGATCACGACGCCGACGAGCACGGTGCCCGACACGAGCTCGGGAGAGATGTACCGCCGCCGCAGCGGGCCGGTCGGGGAAGTCGTGCCATTGCCGGTGTCCACGCTCATCCATCCCGCGCCCGCCGCACCGTCACCAGCATCGGCGGACCACCGGTCGCCGAGGTTGACCCGCCCGCGGGCAAGCGCATTCCGCGCGGAACCGCCTCCACCCGCCCGCGTCACCAACACCTGGGTCGGCGGCGACGCATGTCGGCACGGGTGAAACAACGCGCCCACAGTACGCCGGTTTCGGAATAGGGTTTCCCTATTGCCGATCCGGCCCCACCGACTCGAGAGGACCCGCACCGTGGCAGCTTCTTCCTCAGCCTCTCCGGCCACCCTGCACGACGTCGCCCGCGACGCGGGCGTCTCACTGGCCACCGCCTCCCGATCACTCAACGGCAGCACCCGCAAGGTCAACGAGGACTACCGCCAGCGGGTACTCGCCGCGGCGGCCAGGCTCAACTACAGCCCGAACTTCTCCGCCCAGGCAGTGGCGAAGGGGTCCACGTCGACCGTTGCGCTGCTGGTGAGCGACATCGCCGACCCGTACTTCTCCTCCATCGCCGCCGGCGTCATCCGGGCCGCCGAGGCGCAGGGCCTGATCGTCACCATGGCCGTCACCGAGCGCAGCACCGAGCGCGAGCTCGAACTCGTCCGTGCACTCCGGGGCCAACGACCCCGCGTCATGATCCTCACCGGAAGCCGCTCCGACGGCTCGACCTCGCAGGCGGCACTCATCGCGGAGCTCACGGCCTTCGCCCGCACCGGGGGCCGCGTCGTGCTGATCAGCCAGGAGGGCCTGCCGTTCGGCACCGTCGTGGTGGACAATTACCTCGGTGCCCGGGCGCTGGCCAACAGCCTCGTCGCCGCGGGCTACCGGCGGTTCGCGGCCGTCTGCGGCGAGCGCGCCCTGGTCACCTCCCGCGACCGGCTCGCCGGCTTCGCCGACGGTCTGGCCGAGCATGGCATCGCCATCCACCCCGACCACGTCGTGCGAGGCGAGTTCACCCGGGACGGCGGCTTCGAGGCGGCGGCGGCACTGATCGCCGGCGGCCTCGACCAGGTCGAGCTGGTCTTCGCGGTCAGCGACGTGATGGCCATCGGGGCAATGTCCGCCCTCCGCGAGGCGGGCATCGATGTGCCCGGGGATATTGCAGTGGCCGGCTTCGACGACATCGACACCGCCCGCGATGTCACCCCGGCGCTGACCACGGTGAACATCCCGCTGGCCGACCTCGGCCGTCGGGCCGTGGAACTCGCGCTCTCCGACGCCACCGACGTCACCGACGTCACCGACCAGGTCATCCGGGTGGAAACCCGGGTGATTCTTCGCGCGAGCAGCCCGCCGCGCTAGCCTCGCGCGGCGCACGTCCGTCCGTGGTGGCACAGCGTGCCCGAACCGAATATGTTTAGACCCAGAACATTTTATGTGTGAACCACCTTGGGCGATGACGGCGAGGACACCCTCCCGCCCGCGGGTGGTGGCATGACTCCTGCTCTTTCTCATTTCGCTGCTCGTCAGCCCCGTAATTCCGGGGCCGACAGCCGGCACGTGCGTTGCAGGAGTTGTGCCCACCCAACGCGGTTTTTCTAGTTTGGAGTGCGTCATGACGCTGGTTGCCGGAGTCGACTCGTCGACACAGAGTTGCAAGGTGGTCGTGCGAGATGCCGACACGGGCGTGATGGTGCGCACGGGGAAGGCCGCCCATCCGGCCGGCACTGAGGTCGATCCCGCCGCCTGGTGGGATGCCCTGCTGGCCGCGATCACGAACGCCGGCGGGCTCGAGGATGTGGCCGCCGTGTCTGTCGCCGCCCAGCAGCACGGCATGGTGGTCCTCGACGACGCGGGCCAGGTCATCCGGCCCGCCCTGCTCTGGAACGACACCCGCAGCGCCCCCGCCGCGGCCGCCCTGATCCAGGAGATCGGCGCCGCCGAGTACGCCCGCCGCACGGGCGTGGTTCCGGTGGCGTCGTTCACGGTCACCAAGCTGCGCTGGCTGCGGGATGCCGAGCCGGCCAACGCCGCCCGCGTCGCCGCGGTGGCCCTGCCGCACGACTGGCTCAGCTGGCGGTTGCGCGGGTACGGCCCGGCCGGGGACAGCGCCCTCGGCCCGGTGCTCACCGAACTGACCACCGATCGGTCGGATGCCAGCGGCACCGGCTACTGGTCGGCCGCCGCCGCCGACTACGACCGGGACCTGCTCGTGCGGGGCCTCGGCCACGACGCGCTGCTCCCCCGCGTGCTCGGCCCCGGCGAGACCGCCGGCACCACCGTGGCCCTGCCCGGCGTTCCGGCCGGCCTGGTCGTGGGCGTGGGTGCCGGCGACAACGCCGGCGCCGCCCTGGGCCTGGGCGCCGCCGCCGGCGACGTCGTCGTCTCGATCGGCACCAGCGGCACGGTCTTCGCCGTCACCGAACAGCCCAGCGAGGATGCGTCCGGCACCGTCGCCGGGTTCGCCGACGCCAGCGGGCTGAACCTGCCGTTGATCGCCACCCTGAACGCCGCCCGTATCCTCGACTCGATCGCCGGCCTGCTCGGCGTGAACCACGACGAACTCGGCCGCCTCGCCCTCGAGGCCGAGCCCGGCGCCGACGGCCTGGTGTTGCAGCCGTACTTCGAGGGTGAGCGCACGCCGAACCTGCCCGACGCCACCGCGTCGCTGTTCGGGCTCACCCTGGGTTCGACCACCCGGGCCAATCTGGCCCGCGCCGCCATCGAGGGGCTGCTCTGCGGCCTGGCCGACGGCCTGGACGCCGTGCGCGCGCAGGGCGTCACGGCCGAGCGGATCCTGCTCATCGGCGGCGCGGCGCAGAACCCGGCCGTGCAACTGATCGCCGCGCAGGTGTTCGAGGCGCCCGTCGCGGTGCCGGTGCCCGGCGAGTACGTCGCCGACGGCGGCGCCGTGCAGGCCGCCTGGGCGCTCACCGGGGCCCGCCCCGCCTGGTCGGTCCCCATCGCGACCCACCCCACACCGGACTTTCACCCCGTCATCCGCGCCCAGTACGCCGCGCACCGCGCCTGACCGAAGCTGCTCGCGGCACGCGAAAGTGCTCGCAGCGTGCGATATCAAGCGCTATATCGCGTGCCGCGAGCACTATCTCAGGCCGCGGGCACTAGCCCACGCCACGAGCGCGAAACTGCGCTACTCCCAGGTGGCCACTGGCCAGCCGTCCTCCCACTGGAGCGGGATCAGGCCGAGTTGGAAAGCGCCGTCAAGCGCGGTGTCGTAATAGTGAAAGGCGAGGGTCCCGCCGGACACCGATTGGCCGCCCGGACCGACCCGGTCTCCGTCGTTGCCCAGAAGCGGGGTGCCGCCGTCATCCAGCAGGGCGGCGCCATTGGCGTCCAGGTACGGTCCGCTCACGGTTTCCGACCGCCCGACCGCAATGTTGTAGGTGCTCTCCGTGCCGCGGCAGCAGAAGTCTCGGGAGAAGAACAGGTAGAAGTAGTCGTCGTGGGCGAGCAGGAACGGTGCCTCGAGCGCGTTCACGGCCGTGTCGCGGTCCGCGATCAACTCCGGGTCGGCGTCGTCGGCGCGCAGCCCGCCGGGCCACTCGAGTTGCACCAGGTGCAGCCCCGACGAGAACGACCCGAAGGTCAGCCACGGCGTGCCGGCGGCATCCTCGACCACGCCGGGGTCGATCGCGTTGAAGTCGGTGCCCACCGAGGTGATCACCTCGCCCTGGTCCACCCACTCGTAGTCGGCCGCATCCGGGTCGAGGGTGCTGTTGGTCGCCAGCGCAATCACCGAGGTGTTGGTGCCGAACAGCGACGCCGAGTAGTACAGGTACCAGGTGCCGTCGTGCTGGTGGAGCTCGGGCGCCCACAGGTTGTCGACACCGGGCACCGCCGCCACCAGCCAGGCCGGTTTCTCCTGCCAGACCTCGCCGACGTACTCCCAGGCCAGACCGTCCACGGACCGGCGGATCTGGATGTTGCCGTCCGCGATGTCCCCGTTGCCGGTGGAGAAGACGTAGTCGGCGGCACCGTCCGTCCCGGCCACGTAGGCCGGGTCGTGCACGGCGATGTCGCCGCTGAGGGCGCGGGCCCCCGTCCCGGTCGAGCATCCGCTCAACAGGAACAGGAGCACCGCGGCCAGGGTCAGGACGGACGGGCCCGCGAGCGCACCCGCCCGACCCGGTCGTCCTAACCGAGCGCGATCGCCGACCATGACACGGGCGGCAGGGTGACCGTGAGCGTACCGTCGGCCAGCACAGCACCGGCGAGGTCCTTCAGGCCCACCCGGTTCTGATCGGCGAGCGTGTTCTTCGCGTACGGGTCGGCGTCGTGCAGGGTGACCGCTTCCGTGACCACGGATGCGCCGAGCCCGGCCACGTCGATGGCCACCTCGATCGACTCGGTCTGGCTGCGGTTCACCAGGAACACCGCCGCGGTGCCGGTTTCGGCGTCCACGGTCGCGACCGCGTCCACCAGCGGTGCGGCGCCGTACACGGCGGTGTCGTAGCTGCCGACCTCGATGCGGGGCGTGAGCACCTCACCGCGGGCGAGCCTGGAGGTCACCGAGAACGGGAAGAACGTGGTCTGGCGCCAGGACGCTCCGCCCGGTTCGGTCATGATCGGGGCGATCACGTTCACCAGCTGGGCCAGCGAGGCACTGGTGACCCGGTCGTGGTTCTGCAGCAGGGTCATCAGAAGGTTGCCCAGCACGACGGCGTCGGCCACCGAGTAGACATCCTCGAGCTGGCGCGGCGCGAAACGCCACTCGTCGTTGACCTCTTCGGAGGCCTGGTGCTCTTCGAGGTACCAGATGTTCCACTCGTCGAAGGAGAGCTGGATGGTCTTCTTGCTGCGCAGCTTGTGCTTGACGTGGTCGGCCGTGGCAACGACGGTGTCGATGAAGTACTTCATCTCCAGCGACGACGCCAGGTAGGAGTCCAGGTCGCCGTTTCGCTCCTGATAGTAGGCGTGGCAGGAGATGTAGTCCACGGAATCGTAGCTGTGCTCGAGCACCACCCGCTCCCACTCGCCGAAGGTCGGCATCGCCGAGCCGGAGGAGCCGCAGACCACGAGCTCCAGCGACGGGTCGGCGGTCTTCATGGCCGATGCGGTGCGGGCGGCGATCTTGCCGTAGTCGTCGGAGGACATGTGGCCGACCTGCCAGGGGCCGTCCATTTCGTTGCCGAGGCACCACATGCGGATGTCGTACGGTTCGGCCTTGCCGTTGCGCACGCGCTCGTCGGCCAGGGCGGTGCCGGCCTCGCCGTTGGCGTACTCGAGCAGGTCGAGGGCGGATTCGATGCCGCGGGTGCCGAGGTTCACGGCCATCATCAGCTCGGAGCCGGTCAGTTCGCACCAGCGACCGAACTCCTCCAGGCCCACCTGGTTGCTTTCCAGGGAGTGCCAGGCCAGGTCGCGGCGCACCGGGCGCCGGTCGCGGGGGCCGACGCCGTCTTCCCACTTGTAGCCGGAGACGAAGTTGCCGCCGGGGTAGCGGATGGTGGTGGAGCCGAGCTCCTTGACCAGGTCGACCACGTCGAGGCGGAAGCCGTCCTCGTTGGCGGTGGGGTGGTCGGGCTCGTAGATCCCGTCGTAGACGCAGCGGCCCAGGTGCTCCACGAAGGAGCCGAAGATGCGCCGGTTGATGGTTGCGACCACATGTGTGCGGTCGATGCTGATTCGTGCGGTGGTCATGGAGATCCGGTCCTATCTGTGCAACGTTGTAAACGGAGTTCGAAATCGAGTAAGTGTAGGTATGTGGGTCGGCTCAGGCGAGCGAGGTGTGCCGGGCCGGTGCCAGCGGCAGGGCGCCGTCTTCGTTCCGCACGGCGCCGTGCGCGGGGTGCGCGGCATCGAGCGCGGCCAGGCGGTGATCGATGAGCCAGCCGGCCAGGAACAGCGGTGCGGACGCCCCGATCAGGGGAATCAGCACGCCGAACTGGAACAGGGCGAGGGTGAGTGCGCCCAGACCCAGGATCAGTGACAGGCTCAGCACCGGCGAGACGAACGGCAACACGAACGCGTATCGCCAGACGGACCGTGCGGAGTCGCGGTAGCGGGTGCAGATCGTGATCGCGCAGAAGAGCGCGAGAAGGGTACCGATCGAGGCCACGATCAGCAGCACCAGCAGCACGGCGCTGACCGGGCTGCCGGCCACGGCCGTCGTTTGGAAGGCCACCAGGTCGAGGAAGATCAGTACGGCGGCGGCGTGGAACGGGATCGCCACGACGAACAGGCGCCAGAACTGGGCCCGGTAGGCGGTGATGAAGTCCCGCACCAGCCGGTCGCCGGGCTGCCCGGCGCGCAGCCGGCCGAGCAGGATCGCAGCGGCGGTGGCCGCCGGGAACACGCCCAGCACCACGAGCCCGGCAAGCGTGCCGGCGAGGAAGAGCAGGTTGATCACCACGAGGGCGATCGCGAAGCGCAACCAGTTCATCACCTTGCCGGCCCAGCCGATGGCGTAATCGTCCATCTCAGGCGCTCCTCGTGCCGAACCAGGCCACCCCGTCGGCGGCGAGGCCGCTGAACGAGAGCGCGGGCCGGGCGTTGGCCCAGTCCCAGCTGGGAAAGACGACGGCGTCGAGCTCGGTGCCGGATGTCCCGGCGCCGCCGACCACCAGCCTGACGTTCTCGGGGGCGGCGCCGAAGAGCCGGTCGGCGGGTGCCGCGCCGGCGGGGACCAGGGCGGCGGGGGCCAGCGTGAGCGTGCTGGTCACCGAGTCCACCAGGGCGGAGGAGTCCGGGGCGAGCCGCACCACCTGCCATGCCCCGGCCAGGTCGACCGGTTCGGTGAGCCGTTCCAGTTCGGCGCCGGCGAAGGGCTGCGGCGAGACGACGGGCCAGCCGGTCGCGGTGAAGAAGGTGCGCCGCAGCTGCACCACGTGCTGGTGCGGATCGTCGGCGAAGCGCACGTGGTGCACCATGAAGTACTCGTGGGACCGGTAGCCATCGGCGCCCGCGGTTGCGCCGTCGCCGGAACCGTCCGTGCCGGGCAGGCCGGCCTCGATGAGGATCGAGTTGTGCCCGGGGGCGAGCCAGCCGGTGTCGCTCCCGAACCGGTGGCTGCCGAGCACCTTGGTGCCGATCAGCTCCGGAGCGCTGTCCAGGTCGGTCAGCGCGTGGCCGAGCAGGTCGGTGTACGGGCCGGTGATCTCCTCGGCCACGGCCACGCGCACGTTGTAGCTGTCAAAGAGCGAGTCGTAGGAGGAGAACAGCACGTAGCGGTCCTCTTCACGGCGGTAGAGGACGAAGGCGCCTTCGATGGCCCGGTCCACCGAGACGGGCCGGCGGGCGAGCAGGGTACCGAGGTCGCCCGGCGTCTGCGGCCGACCGGTGGTGGCGTCCAGCGGCAGCGTGTAGATGCCGGAGAAGAACGACCCGTAGGTCAGCCACGGGGCGCCGGAGCGGTCGATCGTGACGGCCGCGTCGATGGCGTTCTGGCTGTCGGTGCCGGCCCGGGTGGCCACCACGATGCCGCGGTCCTCCCAGGGGCCGGCCAGGCTGCTGGCCACGGCCAGGCCGATGGCGGAGGTGTTCGATCCGAAAGTGGACGCGGAGTAGTACATGTGCCACCGCACCTCGGCGGTGTCGGCGCCCACGGCGCCGGTCGCCGGCCAGCGCACGACCTCCGGGGCCCAGAGCCCGGGGGCCTGGCTCCACTCGAAGGCGGGGCCGGGCACCCCGGCAAGGGCGGTGCCCACGAAGGTCCAGGTGACGAGGTCCACCGAGCGGCGAACGTGCACACCGGCGGCCACCGAGTCGGCGCCGGCGGCGGCGTCCGTGGAGAACATGAACCAGCTGCCGTCGGTGTCGCGCACGACGGTGGGGTCGTGCGCGTTGCGGGTGCCCCAGGCGGCCGGGTCGCCGGCGGGTGCCGGGACCAGGCTGCGGAGGGCGCCGGCGGCCGGCGCGGCGGCCGGACGCTCGTCGAGAACCGTCATGACTATCCCTTCCCACCGGTGAGGGCGACGGATTCGATGATCTGGCGCTGGAAGATGATGAACACGATCAGCACGGGAAGCAGTGCGATGAACGACGCCGCCATGATCAGCGGATAATCGGTCTGGCTGGCGTACTGGGCGTTGAAGCTCGCGATGACGAGCTGCAGGGTCTGCTTCTCCGGCGTGTTCAGGTAGATGATCGGCGCCAGGTAGTCGTTCCAGACGGCCATGAACCAGAGGATGAACTGGGCGGCCATGGCCGGCCGGATGGCCGGGAAGATCAGCCGCCAGAAGATCTGCAGGTACGAGGCGCCGTCGAGCTTGGCGGCCTCGATGATCGAGTCCGGGACGTTCTCGAGGTACTGCTTGAGGAAGAAGATCATGATGATGTTGCCGAACAGGCCCGGCACGATCAGCGGCAGGAGGGTGTCAACCCAGCCGATCTCGGCGAAGACCATGAACTGCGGGATCATGATGGTCGGGAACGGGATCATCAGCCCGGCGAGCAGCATGAGGAACGCGGCGTTCTTGAACGGCATCTTCATCTTCGCGAACGCGAATGCGGCCACGGCGGAGGTGAGCGAGCCGATCACGGTGACGGTGGTCGCCACGATCAGGCTGTTCCGGATGCCGCTGAGCAGCGGACCGGCCGACCAGACCCGCACGTAGTTGTCCCACATCACCGGGTCGGGGATCCACTGGGGCGGCAGGGCGAAGATCGCGTCGTGGGTCTTCAGTGAGGTGGAAAAGGTCCACACCAGCGGGCCGAGCATCACGATCGCGCCGAGCGAGAGGATCAGCGTGACGAGCAGGTTGCCGAGCTTGTACCGCGAGGTGCGCGACAGCGCAGCCGGGGTGTTGCTGCGGCGGCCGGAGCGCACCGGGCTGCGGCCGGGAAGCCCGGCCTGCGGGTCGAGCAGCGGCGCTGCGGCGGCGGGGCCGGGCAGGGAAGTTGACGTACTCACGAGGGCGGCCTTCAGTCGATCGAGAACTGGTTGCGGCGGTTGAGCCGGAATTGGATGACGGTGATCACGAAGATGACCAACCCGAGCACGATCGACATGGCCGACGCGTACCCCATGTGAAGGTTGTTGAACGCCTGGCGCCAGATGTACCAGACGATGGAGGCGGAGCTGAACTCCGGGCCACCGAGGGGGGTCATGATGTTGATCTCGATGAAGATCTGCGAGCCGCCGATGATGCTGGTGACGACGAGGAAGAAGGTCACCGGGCGCACCATCGGCATGGTGATGTTGCGGAACTGCTGCCAGGTGCCCGCGCCGTCGAGCGACGCGGCTTCGTAGAGGTAGCGCGGCACCGATTGCAGGGCGGCCAGGTAGAGCAGCATGGAGTAGCCCAGGCCCTTCCAGGTGGCCATGATGATCAGGGCCGGCTTGACGGTGTCCTTGTCGGCCAGCCAGTTCGGGCCCTGGATGCCGAACAGGTCGAGGACCTGGTTGACGAGGCCGAAGTCACCGTTGTACGCCCACTGCCAGAGGATGGCGATCGCGGCGATCGAGGAGATTACCGGCACGTAGTAGACGGTGCGGAAGAACGTGGTGCCGCGCATTTTGCGGTTGAGCCCGAGGGCCAGCGCCATCGAGAGCACCAGGCCGATGGGGATGCCGATCATCATGAACAGCGTGTTCCACATGGCCTTAAGGAAGTACGGGTCGTTCCACATCTTGATGTAGTTGTCGAGGCCGTTGAACTTGGGTGCGGCCAGGCCGTTCCAGCTCGTGAAGGAGGCGTAGACGGAGTAGAGCAGCGGGTAGAGCGTGAAGAGCAGGAACCCGATCAGGGGGATCGCGATGAACAGGAGGGCGACCTGGTGCTCGCGCCGGTGCAGGCGTGAGCGGCGCGGCTTGGAGCGAAGGACTTCAGTGGACATCAGCGATCTTCCTTGACTTGATTCCGATGAGCTGGGACCGGCCGGGGCCGGGGGCGGATGCCGCGGCCACGCGTCGAGGGCGCGGCCGCGGCATCCGGGCGGTGTCAGCCGATACCGGCCTGGGCGTTGGCGTCGTCCAGGAATGCCTGCATCTTGGGCTGCGCCTCCTTGAGGTAGTCAGCGGCGGTCTGCTTGCCGTCGAGCACAGGCTGGATGTTGGTGAACAGCTCGTCGTACCACTCGGCGTTGTAGGTGTTGTTGGCGGGCAGCGCGCGACCGTAGTCGTTGACGATGTCCAGGAACTCCTGCTTGTTGGCCGGCGGGGTGGTCGAGTCGGCCACCCAGGTGTCGGCCATGTCCTTGAGGTTGGGGATCTGCACACCGGCGTCGACCAAGGTCTGCTGCGCGGTGACATCGGCGGAGAGGTACTCGACGAGCTTGGCGGACAGCTCCGGGTCCTCGGTGGTGCTGCCGACGGCGATACCGAGCGAGCCGACCCAGGTGGCGGACTCACCGGTCTTGCCGGCCGGGTAGGGAATCAGGTCCCAGGCGAAGTCGAGGTCGGCGTACGTGGAGACGTCCCACGGACCCACCGGGAAGAACGCGATCTGGCCGCTCATCCACCGCTGGTAGGTGTCGAGGGTCTGCGCCTGCGCGGTGGAGGGGGTGACGCCCTCGACGTTGGACAGGTCGGCGAACCACTGCAGGGCCTCGGCGAACTCGGGGGTGTCGACGGTGACCTTGGTGCGGTCCTCGTTGAGGAAATCGGCGCCGTTGGACCAGGCGAAGGACTGCAGGCTCCACTGCACGTTGAGTCCGGTGCCCCACTGGTCGAGTTCGCCGTCGCCGTCGAGGTCCTTGGTGAGCTGCTTGGAGATGTCGACGAACTCCTGCAGGGTCAGGGGCACATCCACGTCGGGCAGCGGGATGCCCGCGGCCTCGAACATGGTCTTGTTGTACCCGAACGAGAACGGTCCGACGTCCTTGGGCAGCGCGTAGATGGCGCCCTCGCCGACCAGGCTGCCGTCGTAGCGGTAGCTGTCGACGCCGTACTCCCAGATGTTGTCGAGGTCGAGGGTGTCCGAG
Source organism: Cryobacterium sp. (assembly GCF_025463825.1). Classification (GTDB taxonomy): domain Bacteria; phylum Actinomycetota; class Actinomycetes; order Actinomycetales; family Microbacteriaceae; genus Cryobacterium. The sequence continues at coordinate 31,852 of NZ_JAODBG010000049.1, read as the reverse complement.
TCTTCGACGTAGTCGGTGATGTCGAGGACGACCCCGTTGTTCACGTAGGCCTGGATGTCACCCTGGGCGATGTAGAACACGTCGGGGATCTGCTTGCCGGCGATGGCCGCCTTGAGCTTGGTGGAGTAGTCGTCGGCGGTGGTGACGATGATCTTGACCTTGACGTCGTTGGCTTCTTCGAAGGCCTTGATGGCCGTCGTGTACGCGGCCTTCTCGTCTTCGCCGCCGCGGAACATGAATGTGAGCTGCTTCTCACCGGTGTCTGCTGCTCCTGCCGAGCATCCGCTGAGCAGAAGGCCGGTCGTAGCGATCATTGCTACGGAGGCGGCGATAAGACGTGACCTCTTCATCACGTGTTCCTTCCCGATTGGCTGTGCTGTGAGTGGTGGATGCCACGGCCCGGCGGGTCGGACATCCGTGTCCTGAGTGTTTTACAACGTTGTAACAGTATGTCAGGCTCCGCCGAGGCGCAAGATATTCCGGCAAAAAATTCCAACGTTGTAATATCGTTACCGTTCCGTTATCCGGCATTCCCGGGGCCGCCCCGAAGGATCCGGAACACCGGCATCGGCCCAGGAGGCGGGAGCAGGGCGGGGCTAGCCGGCCGTCGACTCCCGGTCGACCACGGTGTAGTCGGCCAGGTAGACCTCGGGCACCGGCGGGGTCACGCCCTCCTCGATGCGCTGCACCAGCAGCCGCACCGCGGTGTCGGCGATCTCGTCGCGGCCGGGGTCGATGGTCGACAGGGTCGGCAGCGAGTACTGGGTCTCGTCCAGGCCGTCGAAGCCCATGAACATCACGTCTTCCGGCACCCTCAGCCCGGCCACCTGGGCCACCCGCATCGCGCCGAGGGCGAGGGCGTCGTTGAGTCCGAAGACGGCGTCGAAGTTCACACCCGAATCGATCATGGCTCGCATCGCCTCGGCGCCGTCCAGCCGGTGCCACAGGCCCACGTGGCCGATCAGGGCCGGGTCGAACGGGATGCCGGACTCGGAGAGGGCCTCGCGGTAGCCCTGCAGGCGGAGCGCGGCGGAGCCGACCAGCTCCCCCTCGTGCGCGCCGATCACGGCGATGCGGCGGCGGCCCCGGCTGATCAGGTGCCGGGTCGCGGCCTTGGCGGCCTCGACGTTGTGCATGGTGACGTGGTCGACGGGGCTGCCGAACACCCGCTCGCCGAGCAGCACCAGCGGGTAGCCCACATTGAGGAGCTCGGCATCGTCGGTGCTCATGCCCAGCGGGCTGAAGATCAGTCCGTCGGTCAGCTGCAGCCGCGGGCTCGAGAGCATGGCGATTTCGCGGTCGCGGTCGCCGCCGCCGGTCTGCTCGAGGAGCACGACGAGGTGGCGGCGTTCGGCGGCCTGGATGATGGCATCAGCCAGCTCGGCGAAGTAGCTCAGGCTGAGCTCCGGCAGGGCCAGGCCGATCACGCCGGTGCGGCCGGAGCGGAGGCTGCGAGCCGTGATGTTGGGCTTGTAACCGAGCTCGTCGATGGCCGCGCGCACCTTCGTGCGGGTCGCCGGGCGGATGTGCTCGAAGTCGTGGACGACATTCGACACCGTCTTGATCGACACCCCGGCGAGCGCCGCCACATCGCGCAGTGTTGCTGCCATTTCGCTCCCTGGTTGGTCGATTCCCCACGAACCGCCTCGCGCGGGTGGCCGCGGGAATCGCGGCCGTCCGCGCACCGCTCCGGTGCGCATCCGACTGTTCTCTATGCGAACTTACCGCGTGCATTACAACGTTGCAGCCCGCCGGCCCGTTCACGCGCCCGCGGCGGGCCCCGACGGTGCGCGCGCGGCACGCGGCCCGCCTTCCGCTTCGTACGCGCGGGCGCTAGGTGTACTGCGGGGCGGTGGCGAGTCGGATTGCCGCGAGCTGCAGCCACCGGAGCGGGTCCGCCATCGCGGCCGCGCCGCCGCCGGCCAGGGCGGTGAGCGCCACGGCCGCGTCGAACTGGCCGGGATGGTCCGCCAGCGCGTCGGCATCGATCGCGCCGGCCACGAGGAGGGCGCGTGCACCGGCCTCCTTCGAGAGAGCGGCCAGATAGGACGGCACCTTGCCGGCCGCCGACTGGGCGTCGTACCGGCCCTCGCCCGTGATCACCACGGATGCACCGGCGACGGCCGCCGGCACACCCAGCGCCTCCCCCACGGCGGCGGACCCCGCAAGAATCCGGGCACCCCAGGCCAGCAGGCCGAACGCGGTGCCGCCCGCCGCCCCGGCGCCCGGGGTGAGGGGGTCCATCGGGAGCACCCCGGCCAGGCGGGCCAGGCCCGCGTCCAGCTGGGCGATCTGGGCCTGATCGGCGCCCTTCTGCGGGCCGAACACCGCCGCGGCGCCGCTCGGGCCCAGCAGCGGGTTGGTCACATCACCGAGAATCAGCACGCCACCATCCGGCAGTACCGGCAGAGAGCTGAGGTCCGCCGCCGCCACGTCGGCCAGCCCGCGGCCGCCCGTGTGCACCGCTCGGCCGGCAGCGTCGGTGAAGCTCGCGCCGAGGGCGGTCAGTGCGCCCGTCCCACCGTCGGTGGACGAGCTGCCGCCCACCGCCAGGTAGAGCCGGCTGACGCCGTGCCGGAGCGCGGCCGCGATGGCCTCGCCGAAACCGATGCTGTGGGCAGCGAGCGGTTGAAGCGGGTAGAGGAGGGTGATGCCGCTGGTGCACGCCAGTTCGACCACGCCGGTGCCGTCCGGCAGCAGCAGCCAGGTGGTGTCGACCGGGTGATCGTCGGGGCCGGCCACCGTCACGGGCATCCGCCGGGCACCGGGCACCGCGAGCTCGAACGCATCCAGGGTGCCCTCACCGCCATCGGCCATGGGCATCAGCAGCAGCTCGTCGTCCGGACGAACCGAGGCCCAGCCGGCCGCCAGCGCCCGTGCGACATCCAGCGCCGTTGCCGTGCCCTTGAAGGAATCCGGGGCGATCACCACGCGCTCGACGGTCGGCATCCGGCTCCACTTCGTTGTATCGGTTCCCGGCATCCGGGCACGCGGCGGCGACGGACGAGAGGAAAACGTTTGCCCAGCTTGAACGGCCGAGGCGCAGATTGTCAAGCTGCACCGTGTCGTATTTTGTCCGCACCGTTGCGAACCATCGATCTCCTGTTCTACACGTCGGGTAAACGCTTTCCAGTTTTCGCGGAGAGCTACCCTCAATGAAGAAGGACACCCTCGTGGCACAGACCCTCGGCATCATCGTGCACGGCGCCTCCGGGCGCATGGGCTACCGGCAGCACCTCGTGCGCTCCATCCTTGCCATCCGCGAGCAGGGCGGGGTTCCGCTCCGGGATGGCAGCCGGGTGCAGGTCGCACCGATCCTGGTCGGCCGCAACGAGGCCAAGCTCAAGGAACTCGCCGACAAGCACGGCATCGAGCACTACACGACCGACCTCGACGCGGCGCTGGCGGATGACCGCTGGCACGTCTACGCGGACTTCCTGGTCACCAAGGCCCGGGTGAGCGCCCTCAATAAGGCCATCGCGGCCGGCAAGGCCATCTACACCGAGAAGCCCTCGAACTGGCTCGGCTGGCCGCGGCCGCCGGCGTCAAGAACGGTGTCGAGCCCCACCTTCTACTACAAGACCGGGGTCGCGTTCCTGTCCTGGCTGGGCGGCCACCAGGACGCGTTCAGCATGGTCGGCGGGCTGCACGCCGCCCGCAGCCTGCCGCACCTGTCCGAGATCGTGCGCCTGGCCAACGACTCCGGCGCCGTGGAGCGGCCCGAGCTCGCGGCCGCCCGCTGGAGCAGCTACCTGACCCTGAACGGAGTCCCAGCATGACCTCCACCCTGCCCACCCCGGCCGCATCCGCCACCGGGGCCACGGCCGCGCATCCGCGGCTGTCGATCAACCAGGCCACCATCGAGTACGCCCACCTGGCCACCGCCCTGCGCGTCACGGCCGACGCCGGCGTCACGAGCATCGGCCTCTGGCGCGAACCCGTCGCCGAGGTGGGCCTGGACACCGCGGTGCAGCTGGTCGTCGACTCGGGCCTGCGCGTCTCCAGCCTGTGCCGGGGCGGTTTCTTCACCAACCCGGAGGGACCGGCGCGCCGGGCCGCCATCAACGAGAACCGCCGCGCCATCGCCGAGACCGCCGCGCTCGGCGCGCCCACCCTGGTGCTCGTCGCCGGCGAGCTGCCCGAGGGGTCCAGGGACCTCGTCGGCGCCCGCGCCCGGGTGCGCGATACGATCGGCGAGCTGGCCGACGAGGCCCGGGCCGCGGGGGTCACCCTCGCGATCGAGGCGCTGCATCCGATGTACGTGTCCGACCGGGCCGTGGTCTCCACCCTCGGCCAGGCCCTCGACATCGCCGAGCAGTTCGGGTCGGATGCCGTGGGCGTGGTCGTGGACACCTTCCACGTCTGGTGGTACCCGGATCTGGCCGCCCAGGTGGCCCGTGCCGGCGCCGGCGGCTACATCGCCAGCTACCAGGTCTGCGACTGGGCCACCCCGCTGCCGGCGGATGTGCTCCTCGGCCGGCACTACCCGGGGGACGGCGTTATCGACTTCGCCGCCATCTCGGAGCTGGTGCGCACCGCCGGCTACACCGGCGACGTGGAGGTGGAGATCTTCAACCAGGCGATCTGGGACACCCCGCCGGCCGAGGCCGTGGCCGGCACGGTGGCCTCCTTCGGCACCGCGGTCGCCCCGCACCTCTAGCCCGACCACGTTCCGCCAACGCGCCCCAGCGCTCGCGGCACGCACAAGTGCTCGCAGCACGCAATAGTGCTCGCGGCGTGGGGTAAGTGGCGCCTTAACCCACGCCACGAGCACTAACCCACGCCGCGAGCGTTTTCCGACGCCGCGAGGCCACCGCGTACGGGCCCAGACCGGAGCGGGCCGCGGAAGTAGGCTGGTTGGGTGAATGCCTACGACTCCGCGCCCGTCGACCCCGAATCCGCCACCGTCCTGACCGAACGCGGCCTGAGGCTTTCGGTGCTCGATGCCTCCGACGAGGTCGGCCTCAAGCGCTGGCTGCTGGCGGATGCCCGCGGCTTCCACGAGATCACTCCCACCGAGGGCACCCTCGAGGTGCAGGTCGAGGACATCGCCACCGACCGGGTCACCGGGGTGTGGGACGCCACCTCGGCCGACCCGGAGACCCCGGTCGCCACCGTCCGGTCCTGGGAGATGGGCCTGACCGTGCCCGGCGGCACCGCCCTGGCCAGCTGGGCGATCAGCTCGGTCACGGTCTCGCCCACCCACCGCCGCCAGGGCATCGCCCGCGCCATGCTCACCTCGGAACTCCGCACCGCGGTGCGGCTGAGGCTGCCGGTGGCCATGCTCACGGTGTCGGAGGCCACCATCTACGGCCGATACGGTTTCGGCCCGTCCGTACGGCAGTCCTCCTACCTCGTCGAGACCCCGCGGGCGCGCTGGATCGGGCCCACGCCGGCCGGCCGGGTGCAGTTCGTGAACCCCGAATCGCTGCTCACCGACGGCCCCGCGGTCTTCGAACGCACCCGCGAACGCTGCCCCGGCGAGGTGGACCGCCGCGAGATCTGGTGGAAGCGCATCCTGGGGCTGCTGCCGAACGAACCGGAGGCACACAAGCGCGGCATCCGGGCGGTGCGCTACGACGACGCCGACGGCGCCATCGCCGGTTTCGCCCTCTATGAGATCGCCCTGCAGAACGTGAGCCAGCCCGGCCAGCTCAAGTTGGTCGACCTGGTCGCCGCGACCGACGACGCGTATGCAGCGCTGTGGCGGTTCATGGTCGAGATGGACATGGTCAACGAGATCGCGGCGCCGCTGCGCAGCATCTCCGAACCGGTGGCCTGGCAGGTCTCCGACCACCGCGCCGTGCGCAAGACCGGTGAACGCGACCACCTCTGGCTGCGCATCCTCGATGTGCCCACCGCCCTCGGCGCCCGCCGGTACGCGGCACCGGGCGACTACCTGCTCGACATCACCGACGACCTCGATTTCGCCCAGGGCCGGTTCCTGCTCACCATTGCAGCCGACGGGAGCGGCCAGGCGCAGCGGCTGCCCGATGCGGCGGCAGGCACGCCGGACGGCGCCGTCGAGGTTGCCCTGACGGCGGCCGACCTGGCGTCGCTGTACCTGGGCGGCACGAGCGCCGTCGACCTCGCCCGCGCCGGCCGCATTCTCGAGAAGACTCCGGATGCCGCGCGCCGACTGGACACGGCCCTGCACTCCGCGTACACCCCGCACCTGAGCACCTGGTTCTAGAGCGGGCTCCGGGTTCCCGCCGCCCGGAACGGGTCTAGGCTCGATTCGGGCCCGGAGGAATCGACCCCTCCCAGCGGGCTCACAGCACCCGGCGATCGGCCTCATAGCTTCGGTCGCTAGCGTCGGGGAAGAATCTGTCCCGACGAAACGGCAAACGCAGTCCATGAACGCACATATCCCCGGCCAGCCGCTCCCCCCGAAGAAGGATCGCCGCGAGGTGGCCCGCGAGACCGCCCGCATCCAGCGTGAGGAACAGGAGAAGCGTGATGCGCGAAACCGCTGGTTCCTGCGCGGCGGCATCGGGGTCGCGCTGATCGCGATCGCCGCAATCGTGGCGTTCATCGTGGTCGGCAGCATCAAGCCGCCCACGCCGGGGCCGTTGAACATGGCGAGCGACGGCATCCTGCTGCAGGGGGACGGCACCACCGTCAGCGCCGTGGAGACCGATGCCACCGAACCGGACGCCGATCCCGTCGCCACCGATGTGAGCGCCCTCACCGACACCGTGAACATCGCGGTCTACCTCGACTACCTGTGCCCGTACTGCAACCAGTTCGAGACCACCAACGCCGACCAGCTCAACAGCTGGCTCACGGCGGGCAACATCACCCTCGAGATCCATCCCATCTCGATCCTGGACAACTCGTCGAACGGCACCAAGTACTCCACCCGGTCGGCCAACGCGGCCTCCTGCGTGGCCAACTACTCGCCGGACGACTTCCTCGACGTGAACGCCGCCCTGTTCGCGAACCAGCCCACCGAGGGCACCAGCGGCCTCACCGACGCCGAACTGGTGAGCCTGGTGGAGACCGCGGGCGTCACAGACGAATCCGTCGCCACCTGCATCACCGACCAGGAGTTCAGCTCCTGGGTGGGCGCCGCCACCGACCGCGCCCTCGAGGGCCCGCTGCCCAATTCGTCGCTGGAGGCCCTCACCGGCACCCCGACCGTGCTCGTGCAGGGTGTGCAGTACTCCGGCGACCTTGCCGACGCCGCAGCCTTCGAGACGTTCGTCATGGAGCAGGCCACCGCCACCACCGACACCAGCGGAGGCACCAGCACCGAGGCGCCGGCCGAGTAGGCACTTCCCCACTCGGCTAATGTGGCCGGTGCGGACAATAGGTCCCGGCACACCGGGTGCAGTTGTCCGTGCCGGCCACAGTTGTCTGCGGATGCGGCGGCGGCCGGCCCCTATGGAGGAGGCGACATGGTTAACGAGCAGGCAGCGCTCGAGCATGCCGAGGCCGAACTGGCGGATGCCGCGTTGATGGTGCACACGCCTCCGGCCGGGGAGCAGACCGGCCGGCCGGCCGTGCACGGCGCCGTCGTCGACGATGCCACCCGCTGCGTGCACTACAACGGTCCGACCGACATCGTCGCGATCAAGTTCCGCTGCTGCGGGCGGTTCTACCCGTGCTTCCAGTGCCACGCCGACGCCGAGCAGCATCCGCCCGCGCGGTGGGCGCCGGCGGAGTGGGCCGAGCACGGGATCCTCTGCGGAGCCTGCGGGCGCACCCTCAGCATCGACGAGTACCGGGCAGTGTCCGGCTGCCCGGCATGCGGGTCCGCCTTCAACGACGGCTGCCGCCTGCACGCCCACCTGTACTTCGAAGTGCCGCCGGCAGCCGGATGACCCGTTGCGGGTACGTCGAGGTGCCGGCAGCATCCGGGTGACCCGCGGCGGAGGACCGCCTTGTCATACCGGTCCGGGTTACATCGGTCCGGCGTGCGCGGTCAGCCAGCCGTACGGGTCGATGGCGGTGACGCCGTCGAGGTGGAGCTCGAGGTGCATGTGCGGACCGGTGCTCTGGCCGGTGCTGCCGACGTTGCCGATCAGCTGCCCGGCCGAAACGGTCTGGCCCTCGGTGACCGCGGCGGAGCCGGCGAGCATGTGCCCGTAGGTGCTGGTCACCTTCTGGCCGTCGACGACGTGGTCGATCATCACGTGCACACCAAGGCCGCCGTTGTCGTACGCGGTGACCGAGCTCACGACGCCGGCGGCGATCGACCCGATCGGGGTGCCGACGCCTGGGTTCATGTCGAGGCCGTCGTGGAAGGTCGAGCAGCCGGAGCACGGCGCGGACCGGGGTCCGTAGCCGTCGGAGATCCGGGTGACCCCGGCGAACGGCCACAGCACGGCAGCCCCGGCGGGCGCAGCGGCGGTGGCGGGGCCGGCGCCGACCGCGGCGGGCGCGACGACCGGCGGGGGCGGCGGGATCTCCTTCCCGGTGAAGGTGTCGGCCTGCACGGCCACCGACGCCTCCGTCGTGACGCTCATGCTCTGCACCGGGCCGGCGGCCAGGCGGGTCGCCGCCGCGGCATCCGCTGCCCGGTCCGCGGCCGCTGGCACGGCAACGCCCGGGTCGAGGTAGGCGGCCTGCGCGGGCAGCGCGCCCATGGCGGTGAGCACGGCGACAAGGGACATGGCGGTGACGGCGAGGGCCTGCCGGCGACGCGGCCGAACCGGCGGCGCGACGAAGCCTGTGCGCCTAGCCCCGCGCATGGGCCGCCAGGGTCGGGCGGCAAGCGCGCGGGTGTGCGATCGAATGGGACAGGGCGATCGAAATGAACATGGTAAAGCTCTCCGGTCGAGGCGGGATCAGGACGCGGATCCACGAGACCTCGACAGAGGTTCACTCACCGACAGGCGCAAGCGGGCACGCCGGGTGCAAAGCAGGAGCAGCGGGGCTCAGACGGCCCGCTGAATGAATCCAACGCCGCGGCGGCATCATCGGCCCGGGCGCAAGAAAGTGACGTTACATCAGTTTTCTGGGGATCCCGTGTGCATTCATGCATATGCACGCATCCGCGCGAGCCGGCGTCGGCCGGTCGGCCGGGGAGCAGCGCTATCGCCGGCGGGAGCGCAGGGCACGACCGCCGAGAGGCAGGATCACCAGGCCGGCCGCGCAGACCAGGGCGATCCATTCGCCCGTGGTCGGGCTCACCCAGAGACCGATCCCCAGCACCAGCCCCGACCACAGCCAGCCGAGCCACGTGCTGCGGCCGACGGATGGTTCGGTGCGGGCGCCAGCCATGTCTTCACCCTAGACAACCCGTGGCCCGGCCGTCCAGACGCCGGCGGCACCGCCCGGCACCGGCCCCGCCCGCCCTGGTGGCCACGGGGTCCCGTAAATTGGCCGAATGGAAACTCCGGCACACGGTCTCGCCCGCGTGTCGCGGGCGCGGACGGATCGAACCTGCGGGATCGCGCGGTGAGGGTCCTCGATCTGCTCGAGCGCGCCGAGCTCGGCCTCTCCGTCGCCTGGGCCGAGCCCGCGATGCTCGAGCGGGAGATCAAGGGTTCGTACATCATCGACCTGCCCCGCCCGGGCCGGTTCCTTTCCGAGGGCGACCTGGTGCTCACCGGCGCCCAGTGGGCCACCGGGCCCGACAGCGCCGAAGTCTTCGTCTCCGAGCTGGCCGCCAAGGACGTCGCCGTGCTCGTCGTCGGCCGCATCCTGATCGGCCAGATCCCCGACTACATCGTCACCGCCTGTCGCAGCCGGCACATCGTGCTGCTCACCACCTCGGCCGACGTCTCCTTCAAATCGATCAGCCACCACATCGAGTCCGCCATCAGCGCCGACGTCGGCTCGGACTCCCGCGCCGCCGGGTTCACCAGGGACCTGCTGGCCAACCTCGCCTCCGGCCAGGGCGCCCAGGGTGCCCAGGGTGCCCTGCGGATGTTCTACACAGAGTTCGCCGTGGATTGCTGGCTCCTCGAGGCGGATGGCACGGTGACCGCCATGGTGGGCCAAGCGCCCAGCACCGAGCGCATCGGTACGGTCTGGAACGCCGCCCTCGATGCCTCCGCCGACGTCTTCGTGCTCCCGGACGAGAGCGGCCGGCCGTCCTCCGTCTACCCGATCGTCGGCGACGGCACGGCCGGCTATCTCGTCTCCCTGGGCGACCACCGCACGTTCTCCCCGGACATGGTGCGCGTCATGGGCTCGCTCATGCTCGTCATCCGGGTCGAGCTCGAACTGGCCAATGACCGTCGTCGCGCGGCCGAGCGCCAGGCCGTGGAGCTGGTCGGCACGATCCTGGCCGACAACCTGGTTCCTGGTGAGGCGGCCGCACGACTGCGGATGCTCCGGGCCGACCCGACGCTGCCCATCACCGTGGTCACCGCCTTCGTCGACGACCCCGGGTATCCCGCCAGGGCGGTGCTCGAGGCCGTGACGGGGATGCTCGCCGACGGCGAGCACCTCCTGATCGGCAGCGAATCCGGCGAGATCGCCCTCGCGGGCCCGGAGCCCGGAGCCGAGGTGGTGCTCCTCGTCAACGGCGTGGACCCCACGGCGGAGTCCCTCGTGCGGCTGCTGGACCGGCCGATGGAGGGCCAGCGGGCGCTGCTCGGTACGCGCAGGCTCCGGATCGGCATCAGCGATCCCACCAGGGGCGCCGGTCAGCTGCACTCCGCGCTGCTCGTCGCCCGGTCCCGGATGCGGATGCTGCCCGGTTCCGCTCCCATCCGGTGGTCGACGGGGGCGAGCCCGCCCTCGGCCGACGCCCTGCTGGCCCTGCTCTCCGACCGGGTGCGCCAGACGTTCGCGCAGGCGATGCTCTCGCCGCTGACGGACTACGACGCCCGGCACGGCACCGACCTGGTGCCGACCCTGCGGGCCTACCTCGACTCCGGTTGCGCCTGGCAGCAGGCCGCCAGCGACCTGCACGTACACGTCAACACGCTGCGGTACCGCGTCGGCCGCATCGAAACGCTCACCTCACGGGATCTCTCCAGCATGCGTGACCGGGTGGATTTCTTCCTCGCCCTGGAGTGCGTGGACCCGCAGGGCCCGGACGCCTGAACCCGGCTCAGACGGCCTCGAAGACCAGGTTGGGGATGTCATGCGCAGCCGGGTCCGGCCGCCGGGCGAACCGGGGGGCGAGCACCTCCTCGACCACGACCTCCGTCACGTAGTGCACGGTGCCGCCGAGCAGGTGGCCGGCGTACCCCGCCGCCGCCCGAGACTTCATGCCGATAGCGACATGTAAATGGATCTGCACACTCGTCGCGGCGGCGTCCCACGCGATGGTGCCGGAGCCGGTGCCCTCCACGTTGGTCAGCAGTACGGAATCCTTCAGCGGGACATCTTCGTCCTCGACGGGCAGGCAGGTGCCGATCAGGGACACCTCGGTGAACGCGCCGAGGAACACCGGCAGGTAGCCCTGTTCGATCCCGTGCGCCGCACACGCCTCGCCGAGCGCTCCGAGGATGTCGTCCCCGGGCTGCAGAACCACCGCAATGCGTCGGCCGCCGACGAGCTCGGTGCTGAACATTCCTTCGCTCCCTCCGCGCAGCTCGATCGATGCGCCCCGGAGGTTTTCACCGCGGCCAGTCGAGCTAAGCACAATTGCTCCCGCCGGGCCTTCGTCCGATCCGCCAACGTTGACGGGCGTTCCCGACGGGGCCTTCATCGGGTCCTCCGAGCGGTCACGCGTTCGGAATCTGGCGTAACGACCCCGAAACCTGTTCGGTCGATCGACCAAAGATCCTCCAACATCCGGGGTCGTTTTCTTGTACGGACCACGATTGCCAGAACCCGCAGCGGCTTGCCTGACTGGAGGAGCGCCAGACCACGCGGGTCTGGGACCCCCCCTCGTTGCGGCAGCCCGGCCGCCCCCGTCCTCGCGAAAGTTGCCGCCATGCCTGCTCTGCCCTGCTCGATTCGTGCCGTCCGGTGGCTTTCCTGATGGGCGAGATCTCCGGTATCACCGTCTGGGACGGCCACACCGACCGGGGCGTCAGCCGGCTCAGCTGGGACGGCGACAACATCCTAGGCCTCGAGCCGGCCCCGGACGCCGACGACTCGCTCGCCGAGTACAGCATCATCCCCGGCCTTGTCGACACTCATGTGCACCTCGGAGCATATTCGGGATCCCGGTCGGTTGACTGGTCGACCTGGCCGCTGATCACCCCGGCGGAGGAGCGGGTGTTCCACATCGCCGCCAACGCCCAGCTTGCCGCGCGGTACGGCGTGACCACCCTGCGCGACCTCGGCGGCGACGCCACCCACCTGGCCGTCAGCCGGGTGTTCGAGGAGGGTATCCAGGCCAGTCCCCGCCTGATCGTGCACGGCCAGGTCGGTATGACGGCTGGGCACGGCGACCAGTTCGTGCCGCCGCACTACCCGGATCGCCCGCCGGTGGCGGACAGCCCGGACGAGTGCCGCAAGCTCGTGCGGCAGTGGGCGCGCAGCGGCGCCCACGGGCCTGCACGCCGCCACCGCCGATGCGGCCGACGCCATCGGGCTCGGCGCACAGGTCGGCACCCTCGCCGCCGGGTTCGGCGCCGACTTCGTGGTGCTGCGCGGCCACCCGGCCACCAACCTCGACGATCTGCACACCGACAACATCGTCGCCGTGCTCTCCCGCGGCCGGCTGGTGTTCGGCGAACTGCCCGGCACCCCCGCCCCGCGCTAGCCCCACAATCTCCGGCCCCGCCGGTTCGCCCGCAGCACGCGCACGTTCGTTCCCCGCACCCCGCACCCCGCACGTGAAAGGCACCTCGAATGTCCCGCAGCACTGCCCCGTCCTCCCGGTGGGTCGCAGCCCCCGTCGCCGCCCTGGCGACGGTCGGCCTGCTCACCGCCTGCAGCACCCCCCTCGCCTCCGCCGAAGACACCGTGATCTTCGCCATCAAGGAAGACCCCACCTGCCTCGACCCGCAGCAGACGTCGATGACCACGGCGTTGAACATCGGCCGCCAGGTCGTCGACTCCCTCACCGACCAGGACGCCGAGACCGGCGAGATCGTGCCGTGGCTCGCGGAGAGCTTCGAGACCAACGACGACCTGACCGCGTTCACGTTCACGCTGCGCGACGACGTCACCTTCAGCGACGACACTCCGCTCACCGCCACCGTCGTCAAGGCCAACTTCGACGCCCTCGCCGCCCTCGGCCCCGCCGCTTCACTTGCGTCGCAGTACCTGGCCGGTTACGACAGCACCGTCGTCACCGACGACGCCACCCTCACGGTGAACTTCAGCACCCCCAACGCCCAGTTCCTGCAGGGAACCTCCACCATGACCCTGGGTCTGGTCGCCGAGGCCAGCGCGGCCGCGACGGCCGAAGAGCGCTGCCAGAGCGTCATCGGCTCCGGCCCGTTCGTCTACGACTCCTACGTGCCCAACGACTCCGTCGTCATCGTCAAGCGCGCCGGCTACGACTGGGCGTCCACCCTGCGCGAGCACTCCGGGGAGGCTCTCGTGAGCACCATCGAGTTCCCGATCATCACCGAGAACGGCGTGCGCACCGGCGGCCTGGATTCCGGCGAGTTCGACATCATCCAGGACTTGCCGTACGCCGACGAGGCCCGCTTCGACACCGACGACTTCAACCTGTACGCCAAGGCGAACACCGGGGTGCCGAACAGCCTGATCCCGAACACCAGCCGCCCGATCGTCTCCGACGAGGCCGTGCGCCAGGCCATGCTGCTGGGCACCGACCGCGAGGAAATCAAGACCCTCACCGGCGCCACCAACTCCGAGCCGCCCACCAGCGCCCTCACCTCCTCCACGACCGGTTTCGTCAGCCAGGCGGATGCGATGGAGTACGACCCCGACGCCGCCATGGCCCTCCTCGAGGACGCCGGCTGGATCGAAGGCGCCGACGGCATCCGGGAGAAGGACGGCGTGAAGCTGAGCGTCTCGGTCACCGCCTTCTACGCACAGGACGTCCTGGAGACCGTGCAGATGCAGCTGGCCAAGATCGGCATCGACCTGCAGCTGAACATGGTCACCGCCGGTGACTTCTTCGGCGTCATCGCCAGCGGCGACTACGACTTCCTCGGCGCCGCCCTCACCCGCACCGACCCGGATGCCCTGCGGGTGCTGTTCTCGCAGGCCGCCTCGTCGCACTGGGCCATCGTCGACGACGCCGAGCTCGAGGGAGTGCTGGCCGAGCAGGCCATCACGGCCGACGCGGAGGCGCGTGCCGCCCTCGTGGAGCAGGGGCAGGCCCTGATCATCGACAAGGCCTACCTCATCCCCACCCTCGAGACCACGCAGCTGCACGCGTCGGTCGCGAACGTCCACGGCGTCGCCTTCGACTCCGCGTCCCGGATCGTGCTCTACGACGTGCGCATCGCGGAGTAGTCCCTCCGGGCGGGCGGCGTCGCTCCAGCGACGCCGCCTGCTCGCCCCACCTGCACCGCCGAACACCGAACACCGAACACCGAGGTAACAAGCCCGTGGCACCAACACCCCGAGACCGACTGGCCGCCTCGGTGCGCTATCTCGGCCCGAAACTCGTGCAATTCGCGTTCGTGATCTGGGCGACCTACACGGTCACGTTCCTGCTGATCCACTTCCTGCCCGGCGACCCGGTGCTGGCCGCGCTCTCCCTCAAGGGCGGCGACGCCACCACCACCGACCCGGCCGAACTCGCGGCCCTCCGCGCCCAGTACGGCCTGGACGGCTCACTCTGGCAGCAGTACGTCGGTCACTTCGTGTCCGCGCTCCGCGGCGACCTGGGGGTCTCCATCGCCACCGGGCAACCCGTCGCCGACATGGTGGCCCGGGCGCTGCCGAACACCGCCGCCGTCGCGGTGCTCGCCCTGGTCCTCGGCGTCGTCACCGCCGTCGTCATCACCTTCCTGGCCTTCGTCAGCCCGTGGCGCTGGCTGCGCCAGACCCTGCTGCAGATTCCGCCGCTGGGTGCGGCCACGCCCGCGTTCCTCAGCGGCCTGGTCCTGGTCAGCGTGTTCTCGTTCGGGCTGGGCTGGTTCCCCTCCTCGGGCAGCCGCAGCCCGCTCGGCGTGGTGCTGCCGGCCATCACCCTGGCCCTGCCGGTCGGGGCGATCTTCTTCCAGGTCTTCTCCGCTGCCGTGCTGGATGCCAGGAAGGGCCCGTACGTGTTCACCGCGGTCGCCAAGAGCCTGGGCACCGGCACCATCTTCCTGCGCCACGTGCTGCGGAACTCCCTGCTGCCGTCGGTCACCATCCTGGGCCTGCTCATCGGTTACCTCGCCGGCGGCACCGCCGTGGTCGAGACGGTGTTCTCCCGCGACGGCATCGGCCGCATCACCGTCGACGCCGTGCTGGCCAGGGACACCAACGTCATCCAGGGGGTCGTGCTGGTCGTTGCCCTGGTCTACTCCGTGGTCAACCTGCTCGTCGACCTCTCCTACGGCCTGATCGACCCGCGCACGCGGCTCGCCCTGGTCGGCCGCCGGGCCGGTTCGGCCCGGGTCGCCGCGGCCCGTGACACGGCGGTCGTCGAATCATGAGCACCCCCGCGTCCTCTCCCGCCTCCTCCGAAGCCAAGGGCACCCACACCGTGACAGCCACCCCGCCTGCCCGCATCCGCACCGACCGGTCTGCCCGGCGGCTCCCGCCGATGCTGCGCACCGCCCTCTCGCCCGGCGTGCTCCTGGCCGGCCTGATCGTGCTGGCCGCCCTGGCGATGATGCTGATGCCCGGGGTCATCGCCACCCACGACCCGTACCCCGGCGTCGCGTCCGATCGCCTGCTGGCGCCGGGCGGCAGCTACCTCTTCGGCACCGACCACCTGGGTCGTGACCTGTTCTCCCGGGTCGTGCACGGGGCGTTCCTCTCCCTCGCCTCCGCCGGCACGGCCGTGCTGGTGGGCGTGTTCGTCTGCGCCCTGCTCGGCCTGGTCTCCGGCTTCGTCGGCGGCACGCTCGATTTCATCGTGATGCGTTTCATCGATGTGCTCATCGCCGTGCCCAGCATCCTGCTCGCCCTCATCGTCGTCGCCACGCTCGGCTTCGGCCCCTGGTCGGTGGCGCTGGGCGTCGGACTCGGCGCGGCCGGGTCGTTCGCCCGCATCATGCGCTCCCAGGTCGTGCGGGTGCGGAACGAAGAATACGTCGAGGCCGCTCGCACGCTGGGCGTGCGCTGGCCGGGCATCCTGTTCGGCCACATCCTGCCCAACGCCGGCCGGCCGGTGATCGCGCTGGCCGCCCTCGAACTCGGCACCGCCATCCTGGCCGTGTCGGCCCTGAGCTTCCTCGGCTTCGGCGCCCAGCCGCCCGAACCCGAGTGGGGCGCGCTCGTCTCCGGCGGGCGCGACTACGTCTCGACCGCCTGGTGGCTGAGCATCCTGCCCGGCGTCGTCGTGCGCGCGGTCGTGCTCGCCGTCAACCGCCTGGCCCGCCTGATCGGAGGAGAACGATGACCCGCCCAGACACCGGCGACGCCCTGCTGCGCGTCACGGACCTGCACATCGACTACGACACCCGCTCCGGCATCACCCGCGCCGTGCGTGGCGTCGGTTTCACCGTGGCGCCCGGCGCTATCGTCGCCGTCGTCGGCGAATCCGGGTCGGGCAAGAGCACCATCTCGCAGGCGCTCGTACGCCGGCTGCCGGACGGCGGCCGCATCGTCTCCGGGTCGATCTCCTTCGACGGCCGGGACCTGGTCACGATGCCCGATCGCGCCCTGCGCCGGATCCGCGGCGCCGACATCGGCTTCGTCCCGCAGGACCCGAGCAACTCGCTCAACCCGCTCATGAAGGTCGGTGAGCAGATCGCCGAGAGCCTGCGCCTGCACCGCGGGCTGAACCGGGCGGATGCGGCGGCCGCCGCCGTGCGGATCCTCGACGAGGTCGGCATCCCGGATGCTGCCAGCCGCGCCGGGCAGTACCCGCACAAGCTCTCCGGCGGCATGCGGCAGCGGGTGCTGATCGGTGTCGCCTGGTCGTGCTCGCCGCGCCTGGTGATCGCCGACGAGCCCACCAGCGCCCTGGACGTGACGGTGCAGCGGCACGTGCTCGACCGCCTCGAGACGCTGGCCAGGGACCAGGGCACCGCGGTGATCCTGGTCACCCACGACCTCGCCATCGCGGCCGACCGCGCCGACCAGATCCTGGTCATGCAGGCCGGCCGGATCGTCGAGCAGGGCACCCCAGCGGACGTGCTCGGCGCGCCGTCGCACCCGTACACCCGGGAACTCGTCGCGGCCGCGCCCGGCCTCACGAGCGGACGGCTGGCCCCGCGCCCGGCGAGCGCCCAGGGCGACGCTTACGCCGCCGCGGCACGATCCAGGCTCACCCTGGCGTTCCGCGCCTCGGCCACCGCCACGAGCGTTCCCGACATCCTCGCCGTCGACGACCTCACCAAGACCTACTCCCTGCGTCAGCCCGCCGGCGGCGCGAAAACCCTCACGGCGGTCGACGCGGTCTCCTTCGCGGTTCCCCGCGGCAGCACCTTCGCGATCGTCGGCGAATCCGGTTCGGGCAAGACCACCACCGCGCGCATCGCCGCCCGGATCGTGACGCCGGACTCCGGTCGCATCCGCTTCGACGGCCAGGACATCAGTTCCGTGGCCGGCGAGGAACTGCGTCAGCTGCGCCGGCGCATCCAGGTGGTCTACCAGAACCCGTTCGGCTCGCTCGATCCCACCATGTCGGTTGAACGGCTCGTCGACGAACCGCTTCGCGCATTCAAGGTGGGCAACAGGTCGCAGCGGGCGCGGTGCGGGAGCTGCTCTCCGCCGTGCGCCTCGACCCCGCCCTCGTGGACCGCCGGCCCGCGCAGCTCTCCGGCGGGCAGCGCCAGCGCGTCGCCATCGCGCGGGCGCTGGCACTCGGCCCCGAGCTGCTGGTTCTGGACGAGCCCGTGTCGGCCCTGGACGTGTCGGTGCAGGAGCAGATCCTGCAACTGCTCGTGGACCTGCAGGTGGAGTTCGGCCTGAGCTACCTGTTCATCTCGCATGACCTCGGCGTGATCCGGCAGGTCTCCGACCGGGTGGCCGTGATGCGTACCGGCCGGGTCATCGAGCAGGGCGACGCCGCCGGGGTGCTGTCGGCCCCGGTCGAGGACTACACCCGCGAACTGGTCGCGTCGATCCCCGGCCGCCGAAACGCCTGACCGGCGAAGGCGGCGAAGGCGGCGAAGGCGGCGAAGGCGGCCGGCTCAGCCGCGCGTCACCGCGATCTTTGCCCGGCGCTCCGGGCGCTCGGCGACGGGCACCCGCACCTCGAGCACGCCGTCCCGGTAGCTGGCCGAGACCTCCGCGTCCTGACTGCCGCCCGGCAGCGGGATATCCCGGGAGAACGAGCCGTAGCGGAACTCGGTGCGGTAGCCGCTCTTGTCCTTGTGCTCGGTGCGCTCCTGGCGTTCTGCCTTGATGTGCAACACCCCGTCCGACACCGAGACGTCGACATCCTGTTCCGGATCGATGCCGGGCATCTCGGCCTTCACGACCAGCGTGCTGCCCTCCTGGTACTCCTCCACCCGTATCCCAGACGAATCCCAATCGCCCTCGAAAAAGCGGCGCACCGAGTCGGGCAGCTCGAAACGGTCGCGGCGTGCTATTCCTCCGGCCATGATGCATCTCCTTGGGTCGGGCCTGCATTCCGCTGCACACAGTACCCCCGCCGACGGCCGGCCGCTCAGGCCGCCGAGCGCGTCAGAGCAGGCCGGCGGCACGGATGTCGGCCGTCAGCCGCGGGGTCACCGGGTCGGCCACGTCGTCCCACTCGCGGTGGCCGCGCAGGTACGACGCCGTGAACGGGCAGATCGCCACGACCCGCAACTGCCGGGCGCGCACATCCGCCAGCGCCCCGGTCACGAGGGTCGACGCAAGGCCCTTGCCGCCCTGGTCCAGGTCGATCTCGGTATGCACGAATACGCGCTGGGAGCCGTGGTCCACGTAGGTGGTGGAGCCGACCCGCACCCCGCCGAGCAGTAGGACGTAGCGCCGTTCGGCCTCGACGAGTTCGACGGTGCGCTGGTCGCCCTGCCCGTCCGGGCCGCCGGGAGGTGGATTGCTCCTGATCCCAGTCTGCCCATCGCGCCCGAGGATGCAAACCCCACCAGCACTCGACCCCTAGTCAGCGGCGGTCGGCAGGGTTTCGCCCGGCGCAGCCACACCGGCTGCCCGGTCGGCAGCGCCCTTGGACCGGCCGCGCCGGAAGGTGGAACGCTTGGGCTGCTCCTTGAGTTGGCGGCGCACGTCGTCGAGGATCTCGGTGACGGTCATCAGGTCGGCGTGGCTCAACCGGTCGAACAGCATCTCCCGGACCAGGTCCACATAGCCGGGGATGCCCGCCCGTAGCAGGTCGAGCCCGGCCGGCGTGATCTGGGCGATCACCGACCTGTCGTCGTCGGGGGCCGGCTTCCGCAGCACGAGGGCCTTCCGTTCGAGCTGACCGACCTGGTAGGTCAGGCCGCTGCGCGAGACGGTGAGGGCGTCGGCGATGTCCGTCATGCGGCGGCCGTCGGCGCCGGCCTCGCCGATGCGCAGGAGGATCTCGAACTGCGCCAGCGTGAGTCCGACGGTGTCGCGCAGGTTGCGGTCGGCCGCGTACTGAACGATGTTCGACGTCTCGAACAGGGCCGCCCAGGCGCGCATCTCATCGGCCGAAATGGTCGGTTCGGGAATTCCCATGCGCGGTCCTAACGTTGCCCTGAGGATACAGTTGTTTCGAATACGAAGCACTTGAGTAAAGCGCCCACATGGGCGCTCAGTCCAGTGTCCTCCGCTCTACCTGAAAGAAGACAATCATGACCAACGCCATCTACACCGCATCCGCCACGTCCTGGGGCGGACGCACCGGCAAGGTCGTCACCAGCGACAACAAGCTCGACCTCGACCTGTCCATCCCGAAGGACATGGGCGGCGACGGCGGGCCGGGCACCAACCCCGAGCAGCTTTTCGCCAGCGGCTGGGCAGCCTGCTTCCACAACGCCCTCAAGGCCACCGCCCGGCAGAACAAGATCGACGTCTCCGAGTCCGCCGTCACCCTCACGGTGAACCTGGTCGGCAGCCTGGCCACCAACCTCGACTTCGAGGTCTCCATCGAAGCCCAGATCCCCGGCGCCGACCGGGCGACCGCCCAGGCCGCCATGGAAGCCGCCCACGCCGTCTGCCCGTACTCACGCGCCACCCGCGGCAACCTCAACGTGTTGTTGAGCGTCGTCACCGACGAGGACTAACCCGCCAACTCCGACACACACAACTGTGCCCCGTGCAGACAAATGGTCCCGGTGTGCCGGGTGCAGATGTCCGTACGGGGCACAGTTGTGCCGGGCGCGGTACTACGCGGCCTGCGGGGCTCCGATGGCGGAGACGAGGCCGGCGACGACCTCGTCCAGCTGGCCGACGACCTCGGCGTCATCCTTGGGGTGCACGTCGGCGAAGCGCACGACGGAGCCGGGGATGGCGAGCTTGATGTCGTCGAGCACTGTGGCGCCGGCGATGCCGAGTGCCTTGCGGGCCTCGTCCTGGGCCCACACGCCGCCGAACTGGCCGAAGGCGCTGCCGATCACGGCGACGGGGGTGCCGACCAGCTGGCTCGCGCCGTACGGGCGCGAGGCCCAGTCGATCGCGTTCTTGAGCACAGCGGGAATCGTGCCGTTGTGCTCGGGGGTGACGACCAGGAGCGCGTCGGCGGAGCCGATGGCGGCGCGGAAGTCGACGACGGACTGCGGGACCGTGTCCTCGGTGTCGATGTCCTCGTTGTAGAAGGGCAGCTGAGCGATGTCACCGAACACCGTGAGCGAGACACCCTCCGGGGCGTTCTGCGCCGCGGTTTCGGCGATCTGCTTGTTGGTCGATCCGGCGCGAAGGCTACCGACGAGTACGAGGATATCTGTCAAGGTTTTCTCTTTCCTGGTGCGTGAGGCGCAGGGCGGATGCCTATCCTGCGCCGGGTGCGAAACCGCGGTTCCACACTGAGCCCAACCGCGAGCCGGGAAAACTATTCCGCGCCGGCGGGCCCTGCGGCGCGTCAGGCCCAGAGCTCGACGATCTCCTGCGGCAGGGTGCGCAGCTGTTCCCAGCGCTCCGGCACCACCAGGCTCGGCAGCACGAACGACCACATCTCCACGATCCGCTGCATCAGGTCATCGCGTCCAGTGAGCACATCGGAGACGACCTGCACACCCGTGAACGCCGGGCTGATGAATCGGGCGGCGGCGGCCACATCGACATCCGCGCGCACGTCGCCGTCAAGGATCGCCCGGCGCAGCAGCAGGTCGCAGGCGGCGATCCAGTCCTCGTAGGGAGTCACGACGGGAGCGGACAGGTTGCTCGACTCCATGGTCAGGCGGATCCCGGCGCGGGAGACCGGGTCGGTGCGCAGCTGTGTGGCCAGTTCGACGGCCATCCGCACCAGCACGTGCAGTCCGGGCTGGTCGCTGTGCAGGAGTTCGCCGCCGAGCGCGATCGCCCGTTCGTGTTGAGCGTCGATGACGGCCAGGGCAAGAGCCTCCTTCGACTCGAAGTGGAAGTACACCGCCCCCTTGGTGAGGCCGGCGGCGAGGCAGATGTCAGCCATCGAGGCACCGCCGTAGCCGAAAGCACCGAAAACGTCGGCGGCGGCGCGGATGATCACCGCCCGGGTTTCGACGGCGCGGGCCTGCGGAGTCATGACCCTCCTCGAATCGAACGGGCCCAGCCTGGCACGGTGGGCGAGAATTGCCCCGTGATCGGGTCCCCAAGAATCATACCGTTTGGTATGCTTTCTTCAGGCCGGGCGAACATTCCGGGGGGAACCTGTTTTCCCGGCCGACGACTCCTGCACCTGCGCTCCACCCGCCCCGCGTCGCCGCCGGGCACCATCTGCCGGGCTCGAGGGGAAACCGACGAATGAACAGCGAGACGCTTCGACTGACCGTGGCCCGGGAATCCGGCGCCGGCAACACCCTGGACGGCGCCGGGATCGACGGGGCGCACCTGGGCGCGGTGATCGGCCTGACCGTGCTGATCCTGGCGGCGCTGGGCGCCGTGCTGCTCATCGTGGCCGCGCTGGTGCAGATCAGCCAGGCCGTGCACCTGCGCGAACCGGCCCGCACCCGCTGGGTACTGTCGGTGGTCTTCGCGCCGGTCTTCGGGGCGATTGCCTGGTTTGCGGTGGGCAACCACCCCCGAACCGGCTAAACCCACCCGGCCCAACTCCGGGCGGCCCGGCCGCCCATCCGGCCGGTCAGGAGTGCTTGGGCAGCGGCGGCACCACCAGCACCGGGCACTCCGCGTGCCGCACGCACTGCTCGCTCACCGAGCCGAGCAGCATCCCCGCCAGCCCGCCGCGTCCCCGGGAGCCGACCACGAGCATCCGCGATCCCTTGGACACCTCGATCAGCGTCTTCGCCGGGCCGCCCAACGCCACCCGGTACTCCACAGCCAGGGCCGGATGCGCGGCCACGAGTGCCCTGGTGTCCTTTTGCAGCCTTTCGGTCACGGCGCCCGCGTAGTCGGAGTAGGACGAGACGTAGCCGAACTCCCAGTTCGCCGGACGCGGGGCAGTGTCGATCGACCAGGCCCGCACGACGGTCACCGGCACCGCCAAGCCGGCGGCCAGCTCGAGCGCCACGCCGAGCGCGTGGTTGGCGTCCGCGGAGCCGTCATGCCCGACCACGATGCCGCTTCGCGGGCCCGGCTGCTGTGGGGGATGTCCGGCCGCTTCGGCGTGCACCGCTGCGGCGTCGCCGGGCGTGGCCCGCGCCGCGCCGCCGCCCTGGCCTGTGTCAGCATCCATGATGACCCTCCTGCCGCAGCGGCCGGTGAATCCGACTCTCGCGGTTGCCTACCATTCAAGCGCTCTGCCTCCGCCGCCGGAAGAGCGCGGGCCGATTCGTTACCCGACCAGCCCGGAAGCCGGCCGGCCGCCGCCGATCAGGTTGACAGGGCGCGGCGGTCGAGCAACGCCTGGCGGTTCTCCAGGCGCAGCTCCAGTTCGCTCATCACCATCGCAGCGAGGTCCTCGAGGGTGGCGAGCTGGGTGGGAGTGAAGTCCCTCGGCGTGTGGTCGATCACGCAGAAGGTGCCCAGGTTGTGCCCGTCCCGCGTGGTGAGTGGAACACCGGCGTAGAACTGCAGGCCCATCTCACCGGCCACGAGGGGGTTCGCGAGGGCGCGGGGATCGTTGCGGGCGTCGGTCACCACCCACGGTTCGTGGTGCAGGATCGCCGAGGCGCACAAGCCCTCGTCGCGGTCGATCTGGTCGACGGCGAGCCCGTGCCGGGACTTGAACCAGATGCGGTCGTGGTCCACCACGCTCACCAGCGCGATCGGCACCTGGAAGATCCGCGCGGCCATCCCGGTGATCCGATCGAAGGCGCCGTCCGCTGGGGTGTCGAGCAGGTCGTAGCGCCGAACGGCGTTCATCCGGCCCTCCTCGTCGTCGGCGTCCGGCGCTCCGGGCCGGGTGGCGCGCGCAATGCCGGCCGGCTGCGACGGTGCTTCGGCGCGGTGACGGCCGGACGCACCGATGATCAACTGGCGCAACGCCAACACCAGGTCGTTCACGAGTGGGCGGTCGCCCGGATCGCGCGCGGTCATGGCAGCGAGCAAGCCGGCCCAGGCCGCCGGAACCGTGTCGGGGATGGCCGGGTCCCTCATCAACCGGGCCAGCGCGGAGGGCACCGCGGCGCCGGGGAACGCGGTCTCGCCGGTGAAGCACTCCAGCAGCACCAGGCCGAGGGCGTAGACGTCACTGGCCGGGCCGACGGGGTCGCCAGTCGCCTGCTCCGGGCTCATGTAGTGGGCGCTCCCGGTGGCGGAACCATCCGCGGTGAACCGCTCGGATTCGGCGAGCAGGGCGATGCCGAAGTCGGTGAGCTTGGCCCGGGTGCGGGAGTTGTCGCCGTTGTAGTCGACGAGCAGCACGTTGGCCGGCTTCACGTCCCGGTGTACGACGCCGCGGGAGTGGATGTACTCCAGCCCCTCGGCCAGGTCGTAGCCCAGTTGGGCGATCTGGCGCACCGGCAGTGGGCCGCCGGCGAGCTTGCGCTGCAGGTCGGCGCCCTCGACGAGTTCCATCACCAGGTAGATGCGCGGCTTGGCGGGCACGCTCCGGTCGACCGAGGCGTCGAGCAGGGTGACCAGGCTGTGGTGGTTGAGCGCGGCGAGGATGTTGACCTCGTCCTCCTGACGCCGCACGTCGGCGGCGGTCGTGGCGTGGGCGAGGAAGATCTTGATGGCAACGTTCCGGCCCAGGAACTCGTCTCGCGCCTTGTAGACGGCGCCCATGCCGCCCTGGCCGATCAGTTCAAGCAGCTGGTAGCGCCCACGCAGGAGCAGGCCTATCGCCGCACCGTTCTCCGGCACTGTGCCCGCCTTTCCCGAGAGGCAATTCTATCCAGCCGGATGCCTCTGCCGACCGGGCGCCGGGCATCCCCGCAAATAATCGTTAGGTGCCCGTAACATCTGCCCGGGCGCCGCCCGATGCGGGACTCCCTGGCCTCTCCCCCCCGGTGCCGCTGTGGCTTCGCTAGGGTCGAATCATGAGGTTTTCCGAGCGCCACCGTCTGCCAGCGCTCGCGACGGCGGCGGTCCTCGTGGTCGCCTTGACCGGTGCCGCCCTCGTCAACGCTGCGGTGCGCGCGGAGCCGGCCCTGGCCGAGCCCGTCGCTGCGATCGCGACCGAGGAAATCGACATGGCGGCCTTCTCGCCCGGCCGGATCGTCAGCGACTTCAGCTTCTTCAACCCCGACGCGATGACCGAGTCGGAGATCCAGACCTTCGTCCAGTCGCGCAGCTGCACCAGCACCGACGAATCCCCGTGCCTCTGGGAGTACCGCGAGAGCACCACCGATCAGCCCGCCGCCGGGCCCGGGCACTGCGCTGCCTACGCCGGCGCGGAGCACGAACGGGCCAGCCGCATCATCAGCCAGGTCGCCACCGCCTGCGGCATCAGCCCCCGGGTGCTGCTGGTGCTGCTGCAGAAGGAGCAGTCGCTGCTCAGCCGGCCGACCGCGGACGGCTACCTGCGCGCCACCGGTTACGGCTGCCCGGACACCGCCGACTGCGACGCCGACTTCTTCGGCTTCTTCAATCAGGTCTACCACGCCGCCTGGCAGTTCCGGCAGTACACCCAGGAACCCGACCGCACGTATCAGATCGGTGATGTCGAGGTGGGTTACAACCCCGATGCGGCCTGCGGCGCGAACGTCGTCGACATCCGTAACCAGGCCACCGCGAACCTGTACAACTACACGCCATACCAGCCCAACGAGGCGGCCCTGGCCGAGTCCGGCCAGGACGGCGATGGGTGCTCCACCCACGGCAACCTGAACTTCTGGCTGTTCTACTCGGCCTGGTTCGGCGACGGCGCCACCGACCCGTACCCCGCCGTCTTCGATTCCTGCCTGAACTACGCCGGCGGCCAGCCCTGCCGCGCCCCCGAGCTCATCCCCTCGCTCTGACACTCGCCGAACGATCAAGGAGGAATCATGATGGAGATCCCCACCGGGCGCCATCTCGTGTACCAGACCAGCCTGATGAGCGCCCTGCTCGACGGCATCTACGACGGTGACACCGCCGTGGCCACCCTGCTCGAGCACGGCGACTTCGGCTTGGGCACCTTCAACGCGCTCGACGGCGAGATGCTGATCCTTGACGGCGTCTGCTACCGGATGCGCGTTGACGGCACCGTCTCCCCCGCTGACGGCGGCGACCTCAGCCCGTTCGCGGTGGTCACCGAGTTCGTGCCCACCGTAACCATTCCCGTCGACGGGCTCACCACCCGCGACGAGGCCGTGGCTCTCATCAACGGAGGCCTGGACTCGGCGAACTACCTGTACGCGGTGCGGCTCACCGGCGAGTTCGAATGGGTGCGGGTACGGGCGGTGCACAAGCAGGAGAAACCGTACCAGCCGATGTCGGAGGCCGTCCGCGGCGAGAAGACCCTGGCGTTCGGCCGATCGTGGGGCGTCGTCGCCGGGTTCCGCACCCCGCTCTACGGGCAGGGCATCGGGGTTCCCGGCGGCCACGTGCACTTCATCGACGCGGAACGCCAGCAGGGCGGCCACGTGCTCGACTTCGCGCTACTCTCCGGCACCATCGAGATCTGCATCGGCACCGACCTGCACCTGGAGCTGCCGCTCACCGCCGAATTCCGGCACGCCGACCTCAGCCCCGACAATCTCGCCGACCAGATCGAGCAGACCGAGAACCACCGCTGAGCCCGCCGCCCTCGCCGATCGAGCCCCACTCGCCGGTCGAGCATGTCGAGACCCGGTAACCCCGTCCGCGTTCTCCCGCTCAGGCGCGACAGGCCGGTTCCGTCAGCGTCCCGTGCCGCGGCCCGGCCACAGTGCAGCATCCAGCCCGCCTTCGAGCTTGGCGATGGTCTCCATGTCGGGCCAGGCGCGTCCGTCGAGGATGCCGATGAGGGTGGCGTGGTTCATCCCGCAGGCGTCCGCTGCGCTGCGGATGCTCCGTTCCCCGATGGCCAGGCGCAGGTTGGCCGCGAACACCCGGGCGACCTCCCCGACCGGGGTGTCGGCGGGCCCGTCCGGCCACGCCGGTACGAGTTCATTCGGTTTTCGTCGCGTGGTCCGGGGCATTTCCCCAGAGTAGGCCGCGCCGGCGCCCCGGCCGGCGAGAAATATGAGCCGGTGTCGGGAATCTCCGTCGGGCGGGACGGCCCACTGGTACCATTCACGAGGCTCAAGGGTGGAGCGTGAGCTACGCCGGGCAGCCCTGGCTCGTGTCCGTGAGGACCCCCGTTGATACTGACCTCCCGGATTCTCAGCCACGCCAGGCCGTACCGGGGCCGGATCATCTGGGTCTTCCTGCTGCAGCTGGTCGCCACGATCGCCGCCCTGTACCTGCCGAGCCTGAACGCGCAGATCATCGACGAGGGTGTCACCCGGGGTGACACGGACTTCATCTGGTCGACCGGCATGACGATGCTGATCGTCTGCCTCGTGCAGGTCGTCACCGCCATCGGCGACGTCTACTTCGGTGCCCGCACCGCCATGGCCATCGGCCGCGACCTGCGCCGTGAGGTGTACCGCAAGGTCGACTCCCTCAGCGCGCTCGAGCTCGGCGGCTTCGGTACCGCCACCCTGATCACCCGCGGCACCAACGACGTGCAGCAGGTGCAGATGCTCGTGTTGATGACGCTGAACTTCATGGTGTCCACCCCGATCATGTGCGTGGGCGGCATCATCATGGCGCTCCGCGAAGACGCCGGCCTGTCCTGGCTGGTCTGGGTGTCCGTGCCGGTGCTCTTCGTCATCGTCGGCTTCCTGGTGTTCCTGCTGCTGCCGCTGTTCCGGCTGATGCAGGACCGTCTCGACGGCATCAACAGCGTGCTGCGCGAACAGATCGTCGGCATCCGCGTCGTGCGCGCCTTCGTTCGGGAGCCCTTCGAGTCCGAGCGCTACCGCAAGGCCAACGAGTCGATCACCGCCGTGTCCGTGAAGGTCGGCAACATCTTCGTGCTGATGTTCCCGGTCATCACGATGGTGCTGCACCTCGCCACCGCGGCGGTGCTCTGGTTCGGCGGCCACCGGGTGGATGCAGGCGACATGCAGATCGGGTCGTTGACGGCGTTCCTGCAGTACCTGCTGCAAATCCTGATGGCCGTGATGATGGGCGTCTTCATGGTGATGATGGTCCCCCGCTCCATCGTCTGCGCGGAACGCATCACCGAGGTCTTCGACACGGTCAGCAGCCAGACCATCGCCACGGATGCCCGGGTGAACGCTCCCACCACCGGAGTGGTCGAATTCAGCGGGGTCAGCTTCGGCTACCCGGGCGCCGAGCGACCGGTGCTCGACAACGTGAGCTTCACCGCCGCGCCCGGCCAGACGACCGCGATCGTCGGCTCCACCGGCGCCGGCAAGACCACCCTGATCAACCTCACCGCCCGCCTGTACGACGCCCAGCAGGGCGCCGTCACCATCGACGGCGTCCCGGTCTCCACCCTCACCCGCGGCCAGCTCGCCCAGGTCGTCGGCCTGATCCCGCAGAAGCCGTACCTGTTCTCCGGCACGTTTCGGCCGGGCGGGTGCGACGGACGACGAACTGTGGGAGGCGCTGCGCATCGCGATGGCCGCGCTTCGCGCCGACCGCACCTCGTTCGTGATCGCGCACCGCTTGTCGACGATCCGCGACGCCCACACCATCCTGGCGATGGAGGAGGGCCGCATCGTGGAGCAGGGCAACCACGACGACCTGCTGGTGCGCCGCGGCGCCTACTACGCCCTCTACATGTCCCAGTTCATGGGCGGAGACCCCGCGGACGAGCCCACGGACGCGGCCGACGCCACCATCCTCACGGAGCCCACCTCAGCCCCCTAGCCGTGGTGGCTCGCAAGCGCTGTCAGGACCTCATTTTTCGGAAAAAGCACCCCCGTTCGCGAGAACGAGGGTGCTTTTTCCGGAACTCAGTGGCGAGAGGGGCTAGAAGTCCCAGTCGTCGTCTTCGGTGTTGACGGCCTTGCCGATGACGTACGAGGAGCCCGACCCAGAGAAAAAGTCGTGGTTCTCGTCGGCGTTCGGCGACAGGGCCGACAGGATCGCCGGGTTCACATCGGTGACGGCCTTGGGGAACATGGCCTCGTAGCCGAGGTTCATCAGCGCCTTGTTGGCGTTGTAGTGCAGGAACTTCTTGACATCTTCGGTCAGGCCGACCTGGTCGTAGAGGTCCTGCGTGTACTGCACCTCGTTCTCGTACAGTTCGAACATGAGGTTGAAGGTGTAGTCCTTGATCTCGTCCTTGCGCTCCTGGGTGGCACCCTCGAGACCCTTCTGGAACTTGTAGCCGATGTAGTACCCGTGCACGGCTTCATCCCGAATGATCAGGCGGATGAGGTCGGCCGTGTTGGTGAGGCGGGCGCGGCTGGAGAAGTACATCGGCAGGTAGAAGCCCGAGTAGAACAGGAACGACTCGAGCAGCACCGAGGCGACCTTGCGCTTGAGCGGGTCGTCACCCTGGTAGTAGTCCATCACGATGGACGCCTTCTTCTGCAGGTTGACGTTCTCCGTCGACCAGCGGAACGCCTCGTCGATCTCCTTCGTCGACGCGAGGGTCGAGAAGATCGAGGAGTAGCTCTTCGCGTGCACCGATTCCATGAACGCGATGTTCGTGTAGACGGCTTCCTCGTGCGGGGTGATCGCGTCGGGGATCAGCGAGACGGCGCCGACGGTGCCCTGGATGGTGTCCAGCAGGGTCAGGCCGGTGAACACGCGCATGGTGAGCTGCTGCTCCACCGGGGTGAGCTGGTTCCAGGACTGCACGTCGTTGGAGAGCGGGATCTTCTCGGGCAGCCAGAAGTTGTTGACGAGGCGGTTCCACACCTCGACGTCCTTCTCGTCTTCGATCTTGTTCCAGTTGATCGCGTCAACGTGGGAGACGAGCTTGAGCTTGTCAATCATGGTGTTTTTCCTCTTGGTGTTACGTCGTTGATCGAGCTTGTCGAGATCTCGAGAGTTATCTACGTGGTCTCGACAAGCTCGACCACCGATTATGCCGCTACTCACTCATAGCGCACAGGAAACACAGCCCTCCACCTCGGTCCCCTCGAGGGCCATCTGGCGCAGACGAATGTAGTAAATCGTCTTGATGCCCTTTTTCCATGCGTAGATCTGGGCACGGTTGATGTCGCGGGTCGTGGCGGTGTCCTTGAAGAACAGGGTCAGCGAGAGGCCCTGGTCCACGTGCTGCGTGGCCGCAGCGTAGGTGTCGATGACCTTCTCGTAGCCGATTTCATACGCATCCTGGTAGAACTCGGTGTTGTCGTTCGTCATGAACGGCGCCGGGTAGTACACGCGGCCGAGCTTGCCTTCCTTGCGGATCTCGATCTTCGAGGCGATCGGGTGGATCGACGCGGTCGAGTTGTTGATGTACGATATCGAGCCGGTCGGCGGCACGGCCTGCAGGTTCTGGTTGTAGATGCCGTGCGCCATGATGGATGCCTTGAGCTCGGCCCAGTCGGCCTGCGTGGGGATCTCGACGTTGGAGTTCGCGAACAGCTCGGCGCCGCGCACGGTGCGGGGTGCCCAGACCTGGTCGGTGTACTTGTCGAAGAAGGCGCCGGACGCGTAGGTGGAGTTCTCGAAGCCCTCGAAGGTGGTGCCGCGCTCGATGGCGATCTTGTTCGAGGCACGCAGGGCGTGGAACAGCACCGTGTAGAAGTAGATGTTGGTGAAGTCGATGCCATCTTCGCTGCCGTAGTAGATCCGTTCGCGGGCGAGGTAACCGTGCAGGTTCATCTGACCCAGGCCGATGGCGTGCGACTTGTCGTTACCGGTCTCGATCGACAGCACCGAGGCGATGTGGCTCTGGTCGTTGCCGCGGGCGATGGACGGCACCGAGGTGATGTTGGACATGTCCGAGACTGCCGAGAGGGACCGGATGGCCGTCTCGATGGTCAGGCCGAAGTCCGGGCTGTCCATGGTCTTGGCAATGTTCAGCGAGCCCAGGTTGCAGGAGATGTCCTTGCCGGTCTGGTCGTAGGACAGGTCATCGTGGTACGTGGTGGGCTGCGAAACCTGGAGGATCTCCGAGCACAGGTTGGACATGATGATCTTGCCGTCAATCGGGTTCTCCCGGTTCACGGTGTCTTCGAACATGATGTACGGGGAGCCGGATTCGAACTGGATCTCGGCGAGTGTCTGGTAGAAGTCGCGCGCCTTGATCTTGGTCTTCTTGATCCGGGAATCGTCCACCATCTCGTAGTACTTCTCGGTGACCGAGACGTCGGAGAACGGCATGCCGTAGACCTTTTCGACGTCGTACGGGGAGAACAGGTACATGTCCTCGTCGCGCTTGGCCAGCTCGAAGGTGATGTCCGGGATCACGACGCCGAGCGAGAGGGTCTTGATGCGGATCTTCTCGTCCGCGTTCTCCCGCTTGGTGTCCAGGAAGCGGTAGATGTCCGGGTGGTGCGCGTGCAGGTACACGGCACCGGCGCCCTGGCGGGCACCCAGCTGGTTGGCGTAGGAGAAGCTGTCCTCGAGGAGCTTCATCACGGGGATGACGCCGGAGGACTGGTTCTCAATCTGCTTGATCGGCGCGCCGACCTCGCGGATGTTGGTCAGGGCGAAGGCCACGCCGCCGCCGCGCTTGGACAGCTGCAGGGCGGAGTTGATGGAGCGGCCGATCGACTCCATGTTGTCTTCGATGCGGAGCAGGAAGCAGGAGACCAGCTCGCCGCGCTGGCGCTTGCCGGCGTTCAGGAACGTGGGGGTGGCCGGCTGGAAACGGCCCTCGATGATCTCATCCACCATCTGCAGCGCGAGCTGCTCGTCGCCGCGGGCCAGGTGCAGGGCCACCATGCAGACGCGGTCCTCGTAGCGCTCCAGGAAACGCTTGCCGTCGAAGGTCTTCAGCGTGTAGGAGGTGTAGAACTTGAAGGCGCCCAGGAAGGTCTCGAAGCGGAACTTCTTCGAGTACGCGCGCTTGTAGAGATCGCGGATGAAGTTCATCGTGTACTGGTCGAGGGTCTCGCGCTCGTAGTACTCGTTCTTCACGAGGTAGTCGAGCTTTTCCTCGAGGTCGTGGAAGAACACGGTGTTGTTGTTCACGTGCTGCAGGAAGTACTGGTGCGCGGCCTCGCGGTCGGCCTCGAACTGGATTTCCCCGTTGGGGCCGTAGAGGTTCAGCATGGCGTTCAGCTCGTGGTAGCCCAGGCCCTTGTAGGCGGCCGGCATCTCCGGCTTCTCGACGGCGGCACCGTGGGAGCCTGCGCCCTCAGTTACTGCTGTGTCTGCGACAGTCGTGTCCAAAACTCTTCCAATCCCTGTTGTACCCTGGTGACGTCTTCCGGCGTCCCCATGAGTTCGAATCTATATAGGTGGGGCACTCCGCACTTGGCGGCGATGATATCGCCGGCCATGCAGTAGTTGTCCCCGAAGTTTGTGTTCCCTGCCCCGATCACTCCCCGGAGCTGCTGCCGGTTCCTCGGGTCGTTCAGAAAGCGGATGACCTGCTTCGGAACGGAGCCCTCTCCCC
>NZ_JAODBG010000017.1 GCF_025463825.1 Cryobacterium sp. | reverse complement strand
TCGTGTGTTTGTGTCTTTTCTGTGAGTGACTTTGATCGGTACTCACTGACCATCCCACGATGGCTCATCACGTTGCCGAAGCAACGCTCACGACTGGGAAACCACACCACTCAAGGGGACGTAACCGAAGGATTCATGGCACTTCACATCCGCAATGGAGAAAGAGGACTCCTTCAACACCGTCCAAGAGGCAATGAAAGCCCTCTGGGAGGTGAATTGACGAGCCGGCGTGAGGACGAACGCCTGACCACTCCCAGCGACGAGGCGCCGACTCCCGCTCCGCAATGCAGCCGGGGCCGTTGTCTCGCCCTGGAATTGCTCCTCGTCCTGGAGGAGCGAGTGCTGCGAGGCGCGAGCGGGACCGAGCTGTTCGCTCTGTCCACCCGCAGGGTTCGGGCCTGGAATGAAATCGGTCTTAGGTTGGAATCGCATCTCACGCTCCCGGAAACTGCACAGTGGTAGCAAGGGATCCCGGATTGCGTGAAACGCCCACAGATGAAAAGCCCCTCCAATCGGAGGGGCTTTTCTTGTGTGAGCTGAGCGCCAACGGTCACCCATGCGGACAATTGCACCCGGTGTGCCGGGACCAATCGTCCGCTTCGGCAACAGTTGCGGCTCGCATCCTTTCAGCCGGGTACTGGATGCGCCGCGCGCGGTCGTGTTCCGGGCGTGGGCAGACCCCGCAGCCCTGCGATGGCTCTTCACCGACAAACAGCCGGCTGATGAGCCGGTGGAACTCGACCTGCGGGTGGGCGGCGCGCGGCGCCAGCGCATGATCCTGGATGAGCAGACCGACTACATCACCGGGGCATCTACCGGGAGATCGACCCGGGGACGCGACTCGTCTTCACCTGGGGCGCCGTGGGCGGCTGGCCCGAACTCAGCGGAGCGGCCGCGGACGACGCCCCCGTCGCCACCGTGCGGCTGACCGATCAGGGGAGTCGCACCGAGCTGGTCTTCTCCGTCGACCTGTCGGGCCACTTCTCCGACGATCGCGCACGCGAGGGAGCTACTGCCGTCGGACTACGCCGGGGCGCAGCTCGAAGACCTGCTCGCGAACGCGGGCGAGGGCGTGTTCGACCGCACCGGTGGCCACCGCTTCAACGCCCAGCGCCGATGCGACCAGCTCGGGGGAGGCCGGGTCGCCGCAATCGGCCAGGATGGTGGCGGCGAGGCGGATGGCGCCAGGCAGTGAATCCACCGCGGAACCGCCCACGATGATCCGGTCGACGTCCAGCAGGGCCCCGAGGACCAGACAGATCTGGGCGAGGCGGGCGGCCAGTTGGTCGAGGAGCGCGGCCGCGGCCGGATCACCGGCTTCCGCGGCCCAAGTGACGTCACTCTCGTGCAGCGTGACCGGGTCGAGCCGGCCGAGCACGCTGTGCGCAGGAAGGGATCGGGACCTGATGGCGTTGGCTGCCCAACGTCTGGCGCACAGGGCAAGGCCGTCGGCCGAGCCGACGCCGGAGACGTGATCCAGGAAGCGCATCTCGCCGGCACCGCCCTGCCGGCCGCGCACCAGCCTGCTGTCGATCATGAGTCCGGCACCGATGCCCTCGCCGACGAGCAGGGCGATGAAGGAGTCCAGCTGGCGGCCGCGGCCCTCCGTCGAGGAGCGCTCGGCGATCGCGGCGAGGTTCGCGTCGTTCTCCACGGTCACGATCGGGGCGGACACGGCAAAGAGCCGCCCGTAGCCGGGGTTCATCAGGTGCCAGAAGTCGGTGCCGTAGCCGGGCGGCGCGCCGTTTTGTGCAACGGGAGCCGGAACGCCCACCGTGAGGGCCAGCACGCTGCCCGGGTCCACCGGCGCCGCCGTGATCGCATCATCGACGACCCGCCGGGCCAGAGCGAGCCGGGTGCCGGCATCCGAACCCTCGGCCCGGGTGGGGAGCATCGCCGCGGCCCGACCGAGGGTCCGGCCGCGAAGATCCGCGACGGTCGCCGACATCCGGTCGAAGCCGGCGTCGACGCCGATCACCGCGGCGGCCTCGTCGCGGAGCGAGTAGCGCCGCGCCGGCCGGCCTTTCCGGTAGTCGCCGACGGCGCGCGCATCGCCCAGTTCCTGCAGCCAGCCAGTGCCCACAAGCTGGTCGCAGACCCCGATCACGGTCGAGCGGGTGAGGCCGGTCGTGCTCATCACGTCGGACGCGGTGAACGCTGCGGCGCCCCAGGCACAGTCGAGGACCCGGCGTGCGTTGAGCCGGCGCATGCCCCGGGGTGACGTTGCAGAACCGAGATGTTCCAAGGCCTTGACCTATCCATTCGCCGGTACAACCATCTATCTCACCAAATAGATTCGCAGTCTATATCTTCTCGAATCGGGGTGAAACGGCCCCGCTACAGCATTCGGCCCGGGTCATCAGCACCGGGAAACACAGGGAGACAATGACGTGTCCTATCCAAGTTCGACCCGGTCGCGGCTGGGTTCCCTCTCCGCCATCCTGATCGCAGCGGCTTTGGCGCTGGGTGGGTGCGCGGCGGACCCGGGCTCCGGGCCGGCCGAGATCACCTTCCACATGAGCAAGCCGGAAGCCATCCCGTTCTTCCGCGATCTCACCAAACAGTTCAACTCGGAGCAATCCGACGTGCGGGTCACCCTCGACACGGCGTCGAATCTGTCGGCCGGCTTTCTCCGCGGCAACCCGCCGGACGTCGGCCTGCTGAACTACAACATGGAGATGGCCAGGTTCATGGAGCGGGGCGCGTTGTCGGATCTGTCGGACATGCCCGAAGCCGACCGCATCCGGCCCGACGTGCAGGAGCTCGTCGACCAGTACGCCACCTTCCCCGGTCGAACGAGCGTGCTCCCGTACTCCGTCGCGGCGGCCTCGGTGATTTACAACGTGCAGATGTTCGAAGACAACGGCATCACGGTGCCGGCCACCTGGGATGAACTGATCGCTGCCTGCGAGACACTGAAGGCCGCGGGCATCACTCCCATCTACAGCACCTACAAGGAGCCATGGACGGTCGGCCAGGGCCTGTTCGACTACACCGTCGGCGGTTCGATCGAGGTGGCCGACTTCTACGAGCAGATGAACGAAGAGGGCACCAACGTGGGGCCGGACTCGCCGGTGTCGTTCCAGAAGACGCTCCGCGACCCGGTGGAGCGGATGGTCGAACTGGCCGGGTACTCCAACGAGGACGCGGAGAGCCGCGGCTACGGCGACGGCAACGTGGCCTTTGCCAAGGGTGCGGCCGCGATGTACCTGCAGGGCCCGTGGGCCCTGGGCGAGATCGCAAAGACCGATCCCGACCTCGAACTCGGCACCTTCCCGCTGCCCGTCACCGATGATCCGAACGACCGCAAGGTACGGGTGAACCTGGACCTGGCCCTGTGGATCCCGGAGATCAGCAACGACAAGGAGGCCGCCAGGGAGTTCGTCTCCTACCTGATGCAGCAGGACGTGATGGACGAGTTCAACGCCGACTTCCTGGCCTTCGGCACCACGACGGATGCCGCCCCGGCCACCGACGAGCGCATCCTGGGCATGCAGGAGTATTACGACGAGGCGAAGTTCTACCAGGGCCCGTCACGCGCCATTCCCCTGACCATTCCCACCGACAACTACCTCCAGGCCATCGTGACCGGTGCGGACATAGATAAGACGCTCGCGCAACTCGACGACGACTGGGCCCGGCTGGCACTGCGCGGCTGAGGGCAACCGGAAAGGACACCGACAATGAGTACTCCGATCGCCCCGGCAACGGCGAAGGCCGGTTCACTCGTCTCGAATGCTGAGCGCGGTCAGGTCGGCCACCTGGTCGGCGGCCGTTCCACCAAGCGGGGCCACCGGCGCATCGACCCGATCTACTACCTGTTCCTGCTTCCGACCCTGCTGCTGTTCACCCTGGCCATCACCCTCCCGGCGCTGATCGGCATCTTCTACAGCTTCACGAACTTCATCGGCTTCGGTGAATGGCAGTTCATCGGGATCACCAATTACATCGCCGCGTTCTCGGACCCGGCGATTTTGGCCAGCTACGGATTCACGTTCGGTTTCGCGATCGTCACAGTGGTGTTCGTGAATGTCATCGCCTTCCTGCTCGCGGTCGGACTCGTCTCCCGCATCAGGCTGAAGAGCGCCCTGAGGGCCGTCTTCGTCATCCCGATGGTGATCTCCGGCATCGTGATCGCCTACGTGTTCAACTTTCTGTTCTCCAATTCGCTTCCCGCCGCGGGCGCGTCCACGGGCATTCCGTGGCTGCAGGAGTCTGTTCTGGCAAACCCGAATCTCGCTTGGCTCGCGATTGTGGTCGTCACCACCTGGCAGTCCGTGCCCAGCGTGATGCTGATCTACATCGCCGGGCTCCTGTCCATCCCCGGCGAGGTGTATGAGGCGGCCGACCTCGACGGTGTGAATGCCTGGTCCCGGCTGCGTTCCATCACGCTCCCGCTGGTGGCCGGTTATGTCGTCATCAACGTCATCCTCGGCTTCAAGAATTACATCAACGCGTATGACGTGATCGTCGGTCTCACCAACGGAGGCCCCGGGACATCGACCCGCAGCGTCGCGATGACCATCTTCACGGGTTTCACCGGTGGTGATTACGCGTATCAGATGGCGAACGCGACGATCTTCTTCATCATCGCCATCCTCATCTCACTTCTCCAACTCAGAATCACCCGCGGAAGGGCGGCGATCTCATGACTCAGATAGCAGCAAAGCCGCTACCCGACTCGGCGGGACCCGCCCTAGCCGTCGCGACCCCCACCACCATCCGGCGTCGGGGGAGGGTGGGGCGGGAGAAAACCAACTGGACGACCATGGTCATCCTCTGCCTGTGCGCCCTCACGGTGCTGCTCCCGCTCTACGTGACCGTCTCGATGTCGCTGAAGTCGACGGCCCAGGCTGTGGACGGCAACGCGTTCTCCCTGCCGTCGCCGATCGACTTCTCCGGCTTCACCACGGCGTGGGAGCTGACCAACTTCCCGGTGGCCTTCGTCATCACGGCGCTGGTCACCGCAGGCACCGTGATCGGCACTGTGCTTTTGGCGGCCCTGGCGTCGTACGCGATCGTTCGCAACTGGGAGCACCGCCTGTTCCGCTGGTCGTTCTTCTACCTGCTGGCGACGCTGTTCATCCCGTTCACCGTCATCGCGCTCCCGCAGATCCAGCTCACCGGCCTGGTCGGCCTGGCCAACCCGCTCGGAGTGACGATCCTGCACATCATGTTCCAGCTCTCCTTCAGCATTCTGCTGTTCACCGCGTTCCTCCGGTCGATTCCGCTTGAGCTCGAGGAAAGTGCCCGGATCGACGGCGCGACGACCTGGCAAACCTTCCGCCAGCTGATCTTCCCGTTGCTGGCCCCGATGAGCGCCACCGTCGCCATCTTCGCCTTCCTCGCCTCCTGGAACGACTTCATGATGCCGTCGTTGATCATCGCCGATGCCGCTCAGCAGACCATTCCCGTCGTACAGAACATCTTCCAAACGCAGTTCAGCACCAACTACAACGTGTCGTTTGCCTCATACCTGATGGCGATGGCGCCGGCCATCGTGGTCTACCTCTTCACCCAGCGCTGGGTGATGGAAGGCGTCACCCAGGGTGCGGTCAAGGGGTGACGGGCTCGTCGTCCAGAGCATCGTTGTGCTGGGACAGCTTCGCCCGGTCCTCCGCTGACGATGCGCGATCGCTCTTGGCGTGTGAGCGGTCCAGTGCCGCTGCCCGGCGTTCGCCGAGGCCGGAATAGGTCTCGGTGGTATCCAGAAAGGCCTGCAGGTCGGCCGCTTCCGCCCGCTTGTCGGAGACGTCGTCACGGATATCGGCTTCACTGTCGCGCCGGTCGGCGTCCAGCAGGATCTTTTCGATCTCCGCCTCGTGCGCCGGAGGCCGCGCGTCCGCTGCGGGACGGGCGGCAGCGGCGTCGCCGCCGCCATGAGGAGAGTGCTTAGAGGTGCCCACACCGTCCATCTAATCACCACCTCCCAATGCGGCGGCCAGGGGCAGACCACAACGGCCCCGCGTCATGCGTGCGGGGCCGTTGTGGTGGTGCAGGTCGAACGGTTACTGCTGAGCCTTGACTTACTTGCTGGCCTTGCGGGCCGGCTTCTTGGCCTCGGCGGTGGCAACCTCTGCACCGGTCTCGAGCGCGGCGTCAACCACGGCTGCGCGTCCGGCGCGAACCTCGGCGAACGACTTGCCGTAGTACGCGGCCTCCATGAGGGTCTTCATGTCATCCAGCATCGGCATCCGCGGGTTGGCGGGTGCGCACTGGTCGCCGTAGGCGCCCATGGCGAGCGAGTCGAGGCGGCTGATGAAGTCTTCCTCCGGCACGCCCTGAGCCTGGAAGGACGGCTTGATGCCGACCTTGTCGCGCAGCTGCTCGACGGCCTTGGCGTAGGATTCGACGCCCTCAGCGGGGGTCGAGGCCGGAAGTCCGAGGTGCTTCGCGATCTCCTGGAAGCGCTCCGGGGCGATGTAGTGCTCGTACTTGGGCCAGCTGGTCAGCTTGGTCGGCACGGTGCCGTTGTACCGGATCACGTGCGGCAGGTAAGTCGCGTTGACCCGGCCGTGGATCAGGTGCAGCTGGGCGCCGGTGACGTGGGCCATGGCGTGGACTATACCGAGGAAGGCGTTTCCGAAGGCCATGCCCGAGATCGATGCGGCGTTGTGCATCTTCTCGCGGGCCTTGATGACGCTGTCGTCGTTGCTGCCGATGGTGCCCTTGACGCTGGTCTCGATGTTCTCGAAGATCAGCTTGATCGCGTGCAGGCACAGGCCGTCGGTGAAGTCGTTCGCGTAGACCGAGACGTATGCCTCTGTGGCGTGGGTCAGGGCGTCGAAGCCGGAGTCGGCGGCCAGGAAGGACGGCATCATGGCGGTGAGCACCGGGTCGATGATGGCGACGGACGGGATCAGCGCGTAGTCGGCCAGCGGGTACTTGATCCCGGTGACGTCGTCGGTGATGACGGCGAACGGCGTCATCTCACTACCGGTACCCGAGGTAGTCGGGATGCAGACCAGCTTGGCGAGCTCGCCCAGGTCGGGGAACTTGAACGCGCGCTTGCGCACGTCGAAAAACTTCTCCTTCATGTCGGCGAACTCGATTTCGGGGTGCTCGTACAGCAGCCACATGACCTTCGCGGCGTCCATGGGAGAACCGCCACCGAGGGCGATGATGGTGTCCGGCTTGAAGGCGCGCATTTCCTCTGCGCCCTTCTCCACGGCGGCGACGGTGGGCTCTGGGAGCACGTTGTTGATGATCTGCAGGGCGACGCGGTTCTCGCGGCGGTTGAGCACGTCGAGGATCTTGTCGACGAAGCCCAGGCGGGTCATGGTCGTGTCGGTGACGATAGTGACGCGGGTGACGTCGCGCATGTCGGCGAGGTAGCGAACCGCGTTCGGCTCGAAGTAGGTCTTCGCGGGGATCTTGAACCACTGCAAGTTGTTGTTCCTCCGGCCAATGCGCTTGACGTTGATCAGGTTGATCGCCGACACGTTGTTCGAGACGGAGTTGTGTCCGTAGGAACCACAGCCGAGCGTGAGCGAGGGGATGAATGCGTTGTAGATGTCACCGATGCCACCGAGCGAGCTGGGGGCGTTGGTGATGATGCGGACGGCCTTGACGCGCTTGCCGAACTCCTCGATGATCGCGGGGTCTTCACTGTGGATCGAGCCGGAGTGGCCCAGGCCGTCGAATTCCACCATCTGCTCGGAGAGCGAGATGCCCTCTTCGGCGTCCTTGGCGTGCAGGACGGCGAGGACCGGGGCGAGCTTTTCGCGGGTCATCGGCTCGTGCGGTCCGACTCCGGAAACCTCCACCAGGATGATCGAGGTGTCGTCGGGAATGGTGAAGCCGGCCTGCTTGGCGATCCACACCGGCGACTTTCCGACGACGGTGGGGTTCAGCTTGGCGCCGGCGCAGTTCTCCGAGTTGGCCTGCACGCCGAAGATGAACTCTTCGAGCATGGCCTTCTCAGCGGTGTTGGCGAGGTGGGTGTGCAGGATCTTGAACTCTGCCATGGCCTCTGTGTAGAGGGGCTCTTCGATGATGACGGCCTGCTCCGATGCGCAGATCATGCCGTAATCGAAGGACTTCGAGAGCACGACGTCGTTGACGGCACGCTTGAGCTTGGCGCTCTTCTCGATGAAGGCCGGCACGTTTCCGGCGCCGACACCCAGGGCGGGCTTGCCACAGGAGTACGCGGCGCGAACCATGGCGTTACCACCGGTGGCGAGGATGGTCGCGATGCCGGGGTGGTTCATCAGCAACGTGGACGCCTCAAGGGAGGGGGTTTCGATCCACTGGATACAGTGCTCCGGGGCGCCGGCCTTGATGGCGGCGTCGCGAACGACGCGGGCGGCAGCGACGGAGGACTGTTGGGCTCCCGGGTGGAAGCCGAAGATGATGGGGTTGCGGGTCTTCAGCGCGATGAGCGACTTGAAGATCGCGGTCGAGGTGGGGTTGGTCACGGGCGTGATACCGCAGATGACGCCGACGGGCTCGGCGATCTCGGTGATGCCGGTGATCTCGTCGCGGCTGATGATGCCGACGGTCTTGAGGTTCTGCATGGAGTTGGTCACGTGCTCGCAGGCGAAGAGATTCTTCACTGCCTTGTCTTCGAAGACACCACGGCCGGTTTCGGCGACGGCGTGCACGGCGAGTTCGGCGTGCTTGGACAGCGCGGCAACGGAGGCCTTCTTGACAATGAAGTCAATCTGTTCCTGCGTGAAGTTTGCGTATTCCTTGAGCGCGACCAAGCCCGCGGAAACCATGGAGTCGATCTGCGCAGCTAGTGGAGTGGCGACTGGTTGGTCTGTGATCGTCATTAGTTTTCCTCCTGGACAACCCGATCTGGGATCTTTGTCTCTGGTTCAAACCTAGGACTGTGCAACGCCCAAAACACGGGCCAAAGGTCCCACCACAACTGTTCCCCGTGCGGACAATTGCGCCCGGCGCACCGGGCCCAATTGTCCGCAGCGGGAACAGTCAGCCGGCGAGGCCGCGGACGGCGGCCACGGCCTCGCGCACCCGCACGGCCGTTTCGGACAGTTCGGCGGCAGTGGTGCCGGCCGACAGGGTGAAGCGCACGGCGGTCTGGGCGAGGTCGCCGGGGATACCGAGGGCGGTGAGCACGTGCGACGCCTCGTCGCTGCCGGCCGCGCAGGCCGACCCGCTCGAGCAGACGATGTCGAACCTCTCCAGTTCGAGCAGCACAGCCTCCCCGCCGGTGCCGGCGAAGGTGAATGAGGCATGGCCGGGCAGGCGGTGCACCGGGTGCCCGGTGAGGGTGGCGCCGGGCGTTGTAGCCAGGACCTCGGCGATGAAGGTGTCGCGCAGCGCGCTCAGCCGCGGTGCGAGGTCTACTCGTTCGGCCTCGGCCAGGTCGAGGGCGGTCGCCAGGCCCACAGCGCCGGCGACGTTCTCGGTGCCGCTGCGCTTGCCGCGCTCCTGCCCGCCGCCGTGCAGCACCGGTTCGACGCTGAGGCGGCCGCGCAGGAACAGGGCGCCAACGCCCTGGGGGGCGCCCAGCTTGTGCGCGGAGAGGGTCAGGGCGGCCACACCGAGGTCGGCGACGTTCAGCGGCAGCCAGCCGGCGGCCTGCACGGCGTCGGTGTGGAAGGGGACCCCGGCGGCTCGCGCCATGGCGGCGAGCTCCCGGATCGGCTGCACGGTGCCGATCTCGTTGTTGGCGTAGTGCACAGCGACGAGCGTGCTGTCGGGCCGGAGGACCGTGGCGAGGTCGGCAGGATCGACGCGGCCGGCGGCATCCGTGGGCAGCAGGGTGATTTCGAACCCATGCAGCCGGCGCAGGTAGTCACAGGATTCGAGGACGGCCTCGTGTTCGAGGGCCGTGGTGATGACGTGCCGGCCGCGCGGGCTGCCGAGGGCGAGGCCCTTGACCGCCAGGTTGTCGCCCTCGGTGCCACCGCCGGTGAAGGTGATCTCACCCGGCCGGCAGCCGAGCACGGCCGCGATGCGGGCCCGCGCGGACGCGAGCACCGCCGCGGCGGCCTCACCCACCCGGTGGTGGCTGGACGGGTTGCCGAAGCCGCGGGTCATGATCGGCCAGATGGCCTCGGCGACCTCACGGCGAAGCGGTGCCGTCGCTGCGTTGTCGAGGTAGATCATGGGCGCTCCCGGCGGTGGCGGGCGGTCAAGCCGTGGGGAAGACGGCTTCGGGCAGGATGACCACGTCGAGGCCCAGGTCGAGCGCACGCACGCTATGGGTGAGCGCACCCACCGAGATCACGTCGACGCCGGTCTGCGCGATCCGCCGCACGGTCTCGAGGGAGACCCCGCCGCTGGCTTCGACGATCGCGCGGCCGGCGATGCGGCGCACGCCCTCGCGCAGGTCGCCGAGGGCGAAGTTGTCCAGCATGATGGTGTCGATGCCGGCGGCGAGCACCGGTTCGATCTGCTCGAGGGTGTCCACCTCCACCTCGAAGTGGGTGGTGTGCGAGAGCTTCGCCCGCACGGCCAGCAGTGCGTCGGTGAGGCCGATGCCGCCGGCGCTGAGCACGGCCAAGTGGTTGTCCTTGGCCATGACGGCGTCGGAGAGGCTGAACCGGTGGTTGTGGCCGCCGCCGTCTCGCACGGCCTGGCGTTCGAACGCGCGCAGGCCAGGCGTGGTCTTGCGGGTGTCGACGATGCGGGCCGTGGTGCCGTCAGTCTCGGCCACGTACCGCGCCGTGAGCGTGGCGATCCCGCTCATCCGCTGCACGAAGTTGAGGCCGATGCGTTCGGCCTGCAGGATACCGCGGGCCGGGCCGGACGCCTCGGCGAGCAGGTCGCCGGCGGCGAAGGGAGTGCCATCGCGGACGAGCAGGTGAACCGTGATGCGTGGGTCGACGAGGCGGAACGCCGCGTCGAAGACGGCGCCACCGCTGAACACGCCGGCTTCCCGGGCCACCAGCTGGGCGGTGGCGACGGCGTCGGCGGGGATCAGCATCTCACTGGTGAGGTCGCCCCACGGGGCGTCCTCGTCGAGTGCGGCGCGAACCACGGTGTCGATGGCGGGAGTGGTCAGCATGCGATGGCCTCCGAAGCGGACGATGAAGCGGGAACAAGGGTGCGCCAAAGCGACTCCGGGCGGCGGCTGAACCGTGGCCGGGCGAGTTCGGGCCGGCTGCCGGGGAAGTCGGCCCGGTGGTGCGCGCCGCGCGATTCTTCACGGGCGAGGGCGGCGGCCACGATCAGGCGGCCGAGATCGAGCAGGTTGCCGGTCTCCAGCTCGTTGACGGTCGCGTTCGCCCGGTCCGCGGCCTGCCAGTCGGCCAGTGTCGCGGCGGCCGCGGTGAGTCCGGTGCCGGAGCGGTGCACGCCGGCAGCCTCCCAGAGCAGGTTCTGCAGGGTGGCCCGGTCTACGAGCGAGTCGCCGGCCGCGTCGCTGTGGGTGCCGTCGCCTGCGACGGTCGAGTCGGTCGTGTCGGCGTTGAACAGGGGGTGCCGGCCGGTGCTGTGGTCGAGCGCGCGCACGGCCCGGTCGGCGAAGACGGCGGCTTCCAGCAGCGAATTCGAGGCCAGCCGGTTGGCGCCGTGCGCGCCGGTGCGGGCGACCTCGCCGACGGCGAAGAGGCCGGGCAGGGACGTGCGGCCCCAACCGTCGGTGGCAACACCGCCCATCCAGTAGTGCGCGGCGGGCGCGACGGGGATCGGTTCGATCGCCCAGTCCAGACCGGCGGCGCGGCAGGCGGCGGTGATGGTGGGAAACCGGCTCTCGAGCAACTCCCGGCCGAGCCCGGTCGCGTCCAGCAGCACCGGGGCGCCGCCCTGCGCCTTCATCTGGGCGGCGATGCTGCGGGCCACGATGTCCCGCGGCGCAAGTTCGGCATCCGGGTGGATGGCCGGCATGAAGCGTTCGCCGGTGCTGCTGAGCAGCACCGCGCCTTCGCCGCGCACGGCCTCGGAGACCAGCGGGGTGCCGGGTACGGCGAGGGCGGTGGGA
The DNA here is from genome assembly GCF_025463825.1 of Cryobacterium sp. Classification (GTDB taxonomy): domain Bacteria; phylum Actinomycetota; class Actinomycetes; order Actinomycetales; family Microbacteriaceae; genus Cryobacterium. The sequence goes on along the minus strand of NZ_JAODBG010000017.1, from coordinate 10,785 downwards.
TGGAACTGGTAGAACTCCACGTCGGCGATCGTGGCGCCGGCCCGCCAGGCCGCGGCGACGCCGTCACCGGTGGCGATGGCAGGATTCGTCGTGTGCTTGTACAGCGCTCCCGCACCGCCGGTGGCGAGGATCACGGCGTCGGCGGCCACGGTGTGCCGGGCGCCGTCCGGTCCGAGCAGTGTCGCGCCGGTCACGCGGCCGTCGTCGACCACCAGGTCGACGAGCATGGTGTGGTCGTGGATGGTGATCTGGTCGCCGCCGTGCGCGTGGGCGCGATCGGCGCGTTCCTGCACCGTGGCCACCAGGGCGGTCTCGATGGCGAAGCCGGTGGCGTCGCCGCCGGCGTGCAGCACCCGGGAGCGGGAGTGCGCCGCCTCGAGGCCGCGCGTGATGCCGGACTCGTCGCGGTCGAAGTCGACCCCGAACCGGATCAGGTCGCGCACCCGGGCGGGGCCCTCTTCGCAGAGCACCGTCACGGCGGCCGGGTCGCAGAGACCGGCACCGGCGCGCAGGGTGTCGAGGATGTGCGCGTCGGTGGAGTCATCCGGAAACAACGCCGCGGCGATGCCGCCCTGGGCGTACCGCGTATTGCTGTCGGACAGGGCGGCCTTGGTGACGAGGGTCACCCGGTGGCCGGCATCGGTGGCCCGGACCGCGGCGATCAATCCGCCCAGTCCGCTGCCGACGACGAGCACGCGTGCCATGGTCAGGCTCCCACCACGACGGGGGCGACGGGGCCGGCAGCGGGCGGCTTGGCGGCGAGCATCCGCTCCAGAGCCACCCGGGCGTGCCCGGCGACGTCGTCTGCGACGGTGATGCGGTTGAGCACCTCGGCGGGCACGCCGTCGCCGCCCACGAGGGCTTCGAGTACCCAGGCCAGGTAACCGGAGTGGATGCGGTACATGGTCGAGCACGGGCAGACCACCGGGTCCAGGCAGAAGATGGTGTGCTGCGGATACTCGGCGGCGAGGCGCTGCACCAGGTTGATCTCGGTGCCGATCGCAAACGTCGACCCGGCGGGGGCGGCGGCGATCGCCTTGGCGATGTAGTCGGTCGAGCCGTACTCGTCCGCCGCGTCGACGACGGCCATCGGGCACTCGGGGTGCACGATGACGCGCACCCCGGGGTGCTCCGAGCGGGCGGCGGCGATCTGGTCGACGGTGAAGCGGCGGTGCACGCTGCAGAAGCCGTGCCAGAGGATCACCTGTGAGTTCTCGAGCTCGCTTTCGGTGTTGCCGCCGAGGGGCTTGCGCGGGTTCCACATCGGCATCCGTTCGAGAGGCACGCCCATCGCCTTGGCGGTGTTGCGGCCCAGGTGCTGGTCGGGGAAGAACAGCACCCGCTGGCCACGCTCGAAGGCCCACTCGAGCACGGTTTCGGCGTTGGAAGAGGTGCACACGATGCCGCCGTGCTCGCCGCAGAAGCCCTTGAGCGCGGCGGAAGAGTTCATGTAGGTGACGGGGATCACCGGGACGCGGCCGTCAGCATCCGGTTCGGTGCCGTACAGCTCTTCGAGTTGCTCCCAGCACTCGGTGACCGAGTCGATGTCGGCCATGTCGGCCATCGAGCAGCCCGCGGCGAGGTTGGGCAGGATCACGGCCTGCTCGGGGCGGGAGAGCAGGTCGGCCGTCTCGGCCATGAAGTGCACGCCGCAGAAGACGATGGCCTCGGCGTCGGGCCGGCTCTGGGTGGCCACGGCGAGCTGGAACGAGTCGCCGACGAAGTCGGCGTGCTGCAGCACCTCTTCGCGCTGGTAGAAGTGGCCGAGCACCACGACCCGCTCGCCGAGGGTGGCCTTCGCGGCGCGGATCCAGTCGCCGAGTTCGCCGTTGGAGGCGGTGCGGTATTTCGCGGGCAGTTCACCCTGGCGGGGGGAACCGGTGGGGATCACGTCACCCATCGACGAACCCGGGCCGTACCCCGGCGCCTTGGCGTCGAAGTACCAGGGATCGACGGCGAGGTCGGGCGTGCAGGTGCTACCCGTGGTCTCGCCCGTGCTGATCAGGCGGATGGTGCGGTCGACCGATGCGATGGTCATGTCGTGCTCCTCGTGGGGTGCGGCGTGGATTGGAGGGGAGTTTCGGGGAAGCCCGCCGACGGGCCGAGCGGGCCCTGTTCGGCGAGGGCGTTCGAATCGTTGTACCGGTACAACCGGGGCGGCCGATGCGGCACGCCTGCCAGGCGCAGGCCCGTGTCGACGACGGTGCCGGAGGACTCGATGGTGCGCCGGAAGTTGGCCGGGTCGAGGGCGCGCCGGAGGACAGCTTCGTGCACATCCCGCAACTGGGCCAGGGTGAACGTCTCACCGAGGAAGGCGTGCGCGATCCGGGAGTACTCCACCTTGGTGCGCAGCCGCCAGAGCGCATAGTCGACGATCCGGTTGTGGTCGAAGGCGAGGGAGGGCAGTCGGTCGGCGGGGAACCACTGAACGTTCTCGTCGACGGCAGCGAGGTCGGCCTCGCCGGACTGCACGAGAGCCCAGTAGACGACCGAGATGACCCGGCCACCGGGGGAGCGGCCCACGTCGCCGAAGGTGTACAGCTGCTCCAGATAGCTCGGGGTGAGGCCGGTGGTCTCCCGCAGCGTGCGGGCGGCAGCTGCGGACATCTCTTCGTCGCTGGGCAGCCAGCCGCCGGGCAGGGCCCACAGGCCCAGGTGGGGCTCCCTGGTGCGGCGCACCAGCGGCAGCCACAGGGTCATGAAGCCGGATTCGAGGTCTGGCCGCAGGGCAAAGATCACCGTCGACACCGCGAGTGCGGGGGTCTGAATCTCGGTCATGGGGACATCCTGGAGTAAAGGTCAGAGTGACTTTAACGTGAGGCTCATCATATAGTCATTTTGACCTGAAGGTGAAATCTCGCCGAGGTGCGAAGCGGCGCCGCGCCCGCGCGCCGCGTGGCGCGGGTTGCACGCCGGTACGCGGGCTGCGCGCCACCCGCGCAGCGGCGCCTTGCCCGCGTAGCGCGAGCGGGCTTACTCCGAGGTGGCGCCGTGCCCGCGTAGCGGCGTTGTGCCCGCGAAACGGCGCGCGCCCAACGCGACAGTTGTGGCTGAGGCCGCGGGCCTAGTGGTCGCCGGTGCGCCTGGTCGCGACGGCCGGGTTGGAGTTCCGGGCGCCATGCCCGGTCAGGCCCCAGATCGTAACCCGTCCCATGGCCTCGAACACGATTCCGCCGCTCATCTTGGAGGTGCCGAGGGTGCGTTCGACGAAGGTGATCGGAATCTCCACCACGCGCAGGCGGGCACGCACGGCGTGCAGCAGCATGTCGATTTGGAAGCAGTAGCCGAGGCTGTCGACGCTGCCCAGTTGCATCCGTTCGAGTGCGTCGGCGCTGTAGACCCGGTAGCCGCCGGTGACGTCGTGTTGCGGCAGCCGCAGCAGCAGCCGCGAGTAGAGGGAGCCGCCGCGCGAGAGCATGCGGCGGTGCCAGGGCCAGTTCTCCACCCGGCCGCCTGGAATCCAGCGGGACCCCATCACGACATCGGCGGTACCGGCTGCCGTCAGCAGGGCCGGCAGCTGCTCCGGCAGGTGCGAGCCGTCGGCGTCGAGCTGCACCAGGTAGTCGAAACCGCGTTCCCGACCCCAGGCGAAGGCGTCCAGATACGCCGCGCCCAGTCCGTTCTTCGCAGAGCGGTGCAGCACGTGCACGCTCGCGTCCTCGGCGGCCAGCCGGTCCGCCAGGTCGCCGGTTCCGTCGGGGGAGGCGTCGTCGACGACGAGGATCTCGGCCTCGGGCACGCTGGCGCGCACGCGGCTCACGATGGGGCCGACATTCTCGCGCTCGTTGTACGTGGGGATGATGACCACAGTGGATGGCATGGAACTAGCTTGGCAGTTCGTCCCTGAACGTGCGATTTGAGGCGCTCTCAGTGCGGCGGTCAGCGCATGTGCCGGGGCAGCCTGATTTCGACGGCCAGGCCATCGCCCGTGTTGCGGAGCAGGATCCTGCCGTTGGCGCGTTCGACGATGGCGTGCACGATCGCGAGGCCCAGCCCCGACCCGCCGGAACTGCTCGACCTGGAGTTGTCGGGGCGGGAGAACCTGTCGAAGGCGAGCGGGATGAAGTCCTCCGGCAGCCCCGGCCCGGTGTCGACGACGGTAAGGAGGGCGCCGTCGCCGGAGCGTTCGAGTGTCACGGTGACGCTGCCGTGGCCGGCCATGGCGTTCACGGCGTTGGAGATCAGGTTGTCCAGCAACTGACCCGTGTTCGTGGCCGAGATGGCGTACCGCCCAGTGCTGTCGTCGCCGTCGATGCGGTAGTTGACCTCGAGCTCGTGGCCGGCTCGCACCACCCGGGCCCGGTCGACGGATGCGGTGATCTCGCCGACGAGGCCGGCCCAGTCGGTTTCGGGCGGAACCTGCTCACTCTCGAGTTTGCTCAGCTCGAGCAGGTTGGTGGCCAGGCGGCTGAGCCGCTCGGCGGTAGCCGAGGCGTCCCGGATGTCGCGCTCCAGGGCTGGGGCGTCGCCGGAGTCGAGGTAGGCCAGTTCCAGCTGGGCCCGCAGGACGGCCAGCGGGGTGCGCAGCTCGTGGCTCGCATCCGAGACGATCTGCTTCTCCCGGTCGACCCCGCGCCGCAGCCGCTCGATGAAGTCGTTGAGGGTGCGGGCGAGTCGGCTCACCTCGTCCTGGCCTGCGGGGACCCGCAGCTGCGCCGACGACCCGGTGGCGGTCAGGCTTTCCGCTTCTTCGCGTAGTCGGGTGACCGGGCGGAGGGCCGCGCCGGTGAGCAACCATGAGGCCCAGCCGAAACCGACGGTGAGGATCAGGGTGCCGAGCGATAGGACGCCCGTGAGCTCGTCGAGCAGCAGCCCGGGGGCCTGCTGGTTGCGGGCGGCGATCACGACCCAGTCGCCCGTGTCGGTGCTCACGGTGGTGGCGGACACCAGGTAGGTGGCCGCCGGGGTGTGCACGGTCTCCGGAGCGGGCCCCAGACCGGTGAGGAAGTCGATCTGCCGGTCCAGGCTGCGCGGCAGGGACGAGGTGCGCACGGTGCCGGTGGAGTCGACGATGGCGAGCAGCTGTCCCTCAGTGGCGACCTGGATGGTGTCGGTGGGGGAGGTGGCCAGCTGGTTGACCAGGGGTTCGGCGTCGTTCTGCAACATGGTTTTGTTCGTCTCGGTGAGGATCGACTGCACTTCGAGACGGAAGAAGAATGCGGCGGTGCTGAACAACAGCGTCGCGACGACGAGGCTGCCGACCGTGATCCGGGCCCGGATCGACAGTGGGGGGAGCCGCAGGCGGCGGAGTCGGTTCACCGTGCGGGCCGCCTCATTCGACGAGCTCCACCGAGTAGCCGGCGCCCCGCACGGTGACGATGCGCACGCCGGCGGCATCCGTGTCGATCTTGCGGCGCAGGTAGCTGATGTACTGGTCGACGATGTTCGGGTCGATGTGGTTGGTGCCGTTCCAAATCTCTTCGAGGATGGTGGTGCGGTCCACGGTGGTGCCGGCCCGGCTGCACAACAACCGCAGCAGGGCGACTTCCTTGGGGCTCATGGACACCGGGCGCCCGGCGACGGTGACGCGCAGGTCCCGGGAATCGAGCATCAGGTTGCCGATCTCCACGGTGAGCGGGGCGCCCATGGAATGCCGACGGAGCAGCGCGCGTACCCGGGCGGACAATTCTGCGAAGGCGAACGGCTTGGTGAGGTAGTCATCCGCCCCGCTGTCGAGCCCGTACACCCGATCGTCGACGGTGTCGCGGGCGGTGAGCAGCAGCACCGGCATTGTGCTGCCCGATTCGCGGATGCGGCGGCAGATCTCGAATCCCGACATCTGCGGCAGCATCACGTCGATGGCGGCCAACCCGAACCCGTCGCCGGTGAGGGCGATAAGGGCGTCAACACCGTTGGCAACCCGCACGGTCTCGTAGCCCTCGGCCTGCAGCCCGCGTTCGATGAGGGCGCCCATCTGGTCATCGTCCTCCACGACCAAGATCTTCATGCCGTCACCCTTCGCTCGCACCAGCATCCTATGCTGGCACGTTGCCGGCATAACCGCTCGCGGCCGGCCGACGAGGTGCCGGATGCCGCCGGTAGGCTGACGGCATGGTGGATTCGAGCGCGCAGGACGAACTCGGTGTGGCCGTGGCGCAGTTCTCGCCCGGCACCGACCAGGCCGTGAACCTGACCGAGATGCGGACGCTGGCGCAGACGGCCGTCGCGCGCGGCGCGAGCATCGTGGTCTTTCCCGAATACTCGGCGTTCTTCGAGAAGCAGATGGGCGAGGCTTCGCTGGCCGCCGCGGAAGCGTTGGACGGACCATTTGTGACGGCACTGGGCGAGCTCGCCGCGGACCTCGGGGTGCACATCGTGGCCGGTCTGCTGGAGAGCACCGACGACCCCGCACTGGTGCAGAACACCATCGTCGCCATCGACCCGGCCGGGCAGGTGGTGGCCAGGTACCGCAAGCTGCACCTCTACGACGCGTTCGGGGCGCGCGAGTCCGACCGGGTGCGTGCCGGTGTCATCGAGGTGCCCGAAACCTTCCAGGTGTCGGGCATTACCGTGGGCCTGCAGACGTGTTACGACATCCGTTTTCCCGAGGTGACCCGCCGCCTGGTCGACGCCGGTGCCGACCTGGTACTCGTACCGGCGGAATGGGTGCCAGGGCCGCTCAAGGAAGCGCACTGGCGCACTCTGGTCACGGCGCGCGCGCTGGAGAACACGGTCTACCTCGCCGCCGCCGACCACGCGCCGCCCGGGGGAGTGGGTGCGAGTATGGTGGTCGACCCGATGGGTGTGGAGCTGGTGACGATCGGGGTGACGACGGATATCGGCCTCGCCTGGGTCTCCCGCTCCCGGCTGGCCGAGGTGCGCCGGGTCAACCCCGCCCTGGAGCTGCGTCGGTTCGGTGTCGTCCCCCTCGTGCAGTCCTAAGGGGACGCTCAGCCGGTCTCGAACGAGCGCCGGGTCCATCCAGGCTGAGCTACGCCCGTCGCCCACTTCCATGGCGTTGCGCCAGGAGAAGAGGAAACTCTCGCCGCGGCAATGTCAAGCGATCCAGCAAGCGCGTGCACCCGGCGTCAGCGCGGCTCCGGGCGGCACACGGCCTGCAGGGTCTCGAGCGGCCGTTCGACATGGGCGAAATGGCCCGCGCCGGCGAGTACAGTACCGCCGAAGTCGGCAATGACGGCAGCCATCCGCATGTCGTCGCCGCCGGTGACGAAAACGTCGCGGGCGCCGTGCACGGACCGTACCGGGCACACGATGCGAGCCCACGACCGGTCGGCGTCATAGTGTGCGGCCCGATCGGCTGCGAGGGCAAACGAGCGCGGGCGGGCCTCGGCGGCCAGCGCATCGACGATGCTGGCGTCGATCCTGCCGACCCGGTCGAACAGCGGCGTGACGAGGGCTCGCATCAGCCCGAGGCAATGCAACGCCATCACGAATCCGTGGCCGCCGCCGACCCGGGCCAGCACTCGCATGACCCCGAGCAGGGCGGTGAAACCCGGCAGCACGCCGAATCGAGCCAGCGGATGCCGCACACTGTCGATGACGCTGTACGTCGTGGCCGAGACCAAGCCCACCTGGCTCGTCTGCGTGGGGTAGCTCGCCGCGAGTTCCAGGGCCACGAATCCGCCCAGCGAGTGGCCGACGACGCGCCAGCGTTGATAGCCGAGCGCGCGGGCGATCTCGGCGACGGCGGCCGCCAGCGTTTCGATGGTCTCGGCGCCGGCGTCATCGGGTAACGGTGTGGCACCCCAGCCCGGCAGGTCGGGAATGATCAGGTCGGAGATGGAGGTGTTCGCGACCTCGTCGGCCGCGCGGATCATCGGGGTCCAGGTCGTCCACGATCCGGCCGCCCCGTGCAGGAGAATCGTCGCAACCGGCCCGCCCGCTCGCCCGTGCCGCACCGCGACGGCGCCGAGGGCGGTGCGGATCCGGCTGCTGCCGAGGCCCAGCCGGTGTTCATCGGCGGTGAGCGGAAAGGGGCAGTACGCCAGCTCCGCAGCGGTCGTGATCGGGACGTCGGAGGTGCTGCGCATACTCCAGGTTCGGCGCGGGGCGGGCTGCGGATTGGCTGCCGGCCCAGCCTGGGTGCTGCCTGTCCGTTACGCCGGTCCCGGAATAGGCCGGTGGGGAGCACTGTTTGCAGAACGGGACGACTTTCCGGTGGCGGCGGCCCAACCGCGCCGGCCGGCGTCCGAACCGAATATCTAGAAGGAGCAATACGTGAGTCTTTTCACCCCGCTGAACCTCGGCGCCCTCGAGCTGCCCAACCGACTGGTGATGGCGCCGCTGACCCGGACGCGTTCCGGTGCCCACGGCATCCCCGGCGCACTGAACATCGAGCACTACGGGCAGCGGGCGACGCTCGGTCTCATCGTCTCCGAGGGCGTCTACCCCGACCAGGCCGGTCAGGGCTTCCCCGGCCAGCCCGGGCTGGTCACCGCCGACCAGATCGCCGGCTGGGCGAAGGTCGCCGATTCCGTGCACGCGGCCGGCGGCCGCATCGTGGCGCAGGTCATGCACGCGGGCCGGGTCACTCACGCCGAGACCAACGGCGGACTCGACGTGGTCGCCCCGAGCGCCATCGCCATCCAGGGTGAGAGCCACACCTATAGGGGCAAGCTGCCCTACCCGGTGCCGCGTGCTCTCACGGCCGATGACCTGCCGGGCATCATCGCCGGCTTCGTGCAAGGCTCTCGGAACGCCATCTCGGCCGGACTCGACGGGGTCGAGATCCACTCCGCCAATGGTTACCTGCTGCACGAATTCCTCGCACCGACGTCCAACGTGCGCGATGACGTCTACGGCGGATCACCCGAGAACCGGGCCCGCTTCGTGATCGAGGTGGTGACGGCCGTCGCCGAAGCCATCGGTGCCGACCGAGTGGGCATCAGGATCTCGCCGGAGCACAACATCCAGGATGCGCTGGAGACCGACCCCGCCGACGTGCTGGCCACCTATGGCGCCCTGGTCGACGGCCTGGCCCCGCTCGGCCTGGCCTACCTCAGCGTGCTGCACCGTGACCCCGCGTCCGAGCTGGTGCAGACCCTCCGCACCCGGTTCGGCGGCCCGCTGCTGGTCAACTCCGGCTTCGGCACCGTCACCACCCGCGCCGAGGCCGTTGCCCTGCTCGAAGACGGTTTGGGCGATGGGGTCGTCGTCGGCCGCGCCGTGATCGCCAACCCCGACCTGGTGCGCCGCTGGTTGGAGGACCTGCCGCTGAACGAGCCCAACCCGCTTACGTTCTACGGGCCCGACGCCGCGGGATACACGGACTACCCCGCCTACGCGAACTAGCTTCACCCGCAGTGCCCGAACGGCCCCGAGACGACAGTCCCGGGGCCGTTCTGCTGAGACGGGTACCTTACAGCCGGGCCAGGCGGGCGGCTGCTTCCTCGAGCACGTCCTCCCGCTTGCAGAACGCGAAGCGCACCAGCGACGCGTAGGCGGGCTTGTGCTCCGGCAGGCAGAAGGCGCTGATCGGGATGCCGACCACCCCCGCCAGCTCGGGCAGGGCCCGGCAGAACTCGACCCCGTCTGCGTAGCCGAGAGCGGCGGCATCCGCCACGATGAAATACGAGCCGTGCGGAACGGCCAGAGTGAATCCGGCAGCGGTGAGGCCGCCCGCCAACAAGTCACGTTTGGCGGCCAGCCCGGTGGCGATTCCGGTGAAGTAGGAGTCGGGCAGGTCCAGGCCGAGGGCGGTGGCGGGCTGAAACGGTGCACCGTTGACATAGGTGAGGAACTGCTTGACCGCGAGGATCGCCGTGACGATGGCCGCGGGCGCGCTCAACCAGCCGATCTTCCAGCCGGTGGTGCTGAAGGTCTTGCCGCCGGAGGAGATCGTCACGGTGCGCTCGCGAGCGCCGGGCAGGGTGGCGACCGGGACGTGCGCGACGCCGAAGGTGAGGTGCTCGTAGACCTCGTCGGTCACTATGAGCGCGTCGTGCTGGTGTGCCAGCGCCACGATGAGTTCGAGGGTCTCACGGCTGAAGACGGTGCCGGTGGGGTTGTGCGGGTTGTTGAGCAGGATCATCCGCGTGCGGCCGGTGACGGCGGCGGCCAGTTCGTCGAGGTCGGGCTGGAACGTGGGGGAGTGCAACCGCACCGTGCGGTGCACGCCACCGGCCAATGCGATCAGTCCGCCGTAGGCGTCGTAGAACGGCTCGAAGGTCACCACTTCGTCGCCCGGCTCGAGCAGGGCCAACAGGGTCGCCGACAGCGCCTCTGTGGCCCCGGCCGTCACCAGTACCTCGGTTTCCGGGTCGACGGTGAGGTTGTAGAAGCGCTGCTGGTGGCGGGCGATGGCCTCGAGGAGTACGGGCGCACCCCGGCCGGGTGGGTACTGGTTGACGCCGTCGCTGATGGCCTGGCGGGCGGCCTCGAGCACGACGGCCGGGCCGTCTTCGTCGGGGAATCCCTGGCCCAGGTTGATGGCGCCGGTGCGCATGGCGAGGGCGGACATCTCGGCGAAGATGCTGGCGGAGATGCTGCCATCGGCGGCAAGGAGACCGGCTCCGCGGGCGGTGCGCCGCCAGGCGCCGGTGATCGTCATGTGGTGACCTGCATGCCTCCAAATTTACGACATCCGGCATCCTGTGGATAACTCGCGCGGGTGAGGGTCCATGGCGCTTACGGTGACGGCATGGGCAATCACGGCGCTGGACGACGAGCCGCAGGGCGGAAGGTGGCGGTCGCGTGCGCGTGCCTCCTGCTGCTACCCCTTGCGGGTTGTGCCGAGGCGGCGACGTCCGCGCCGACTTCGAGCCCGCCGACGCCCACCCCGGTCTTCGCGTCAGACGAGGAGGCGCTCGCCGCGGCGACCGCGGC
>NZ_JAODBG010000131.1 GCF_025463825.1 Cryobacterium sp. | reverse complement strand
GACACGGGGTGCTCCACCTGCAGGCGGGTGTTCACCTCGAGGAAGGAGACGGTGCCGTCCTGGCCGATCAGGAACTCGCAGGTGCCGGCGCCGACGTAGCCGACCTCCCTGAGGATCGCCTTGGACGCCCGGTACATCTCGGTCGTCTGCGCCTCGGTGAGGAACGGCGCCGGTGCTTCCTCGACGAGCTTCTGGTGCCGGCGCTGCAGGGAACAGTCGCGGGTGGACACGACGACGACGTTGCCGTGCGCATCCGCCAGGCACTGGGTCTCCACGTGCCGGGGCTTGTCGAGGTACTTCTCCACGAAGCACTCGCCGCGGCCGAACGCCGTGACGGCCTCGCGCACGGCCGAGTCGAACAGCTCGGGCACTTCCTCGCGGGTGCGGGCGACCTTCAGGCCGCGGCCGCCGCCGCCGAATGCCGCCTTGATGGCGACGGGCAGGCCGTGCTCGTCGACGAAGGCGAGCACTTCGGCGGCGTCGGCGACGGGGTTGAGGGTGCCGGGCGCCATCGGCGCGTGCACCTTCTCGGCAATGTGCCGGGCGGACACCTTGTCGCCGAGCTGTTCGATGGCCGTGGGCGTCGGGCCGATCCAGATGAGCCCGGCGTCGATCACGGCCTGCGCGAACGCGGCGTTCTCGGCCAGGAACCCGTAGCCGGGGTGTACCGCGTCGGCGCCGGAGCGGCGGGCGATGGAGAGGATCTTCTCGATGACCAGGTAGGTTTCGGCGCTGGTTGTGCCGTCCAGCCCGTAGGCCTCGTCAGCGAGGCGGGCGTGCAGGGCGTCCCGGTCCTGGTCGGCGTACACCGCGACCGAGAGGATGCCGCTGTCTTTCGCCGCTCTGATCACTCTGACGGCGATCTCGCCCCGGTTGGCGATGAGGACCTTCGTTATACGCGACATAGGTACTGAGCTTATTGGTCAGGACCGCCGCATTTTTGGTTCTTTCCCACAAGAACCTTTGTCGGAACACTGAGAGGGGCTACAAAGGCCTCCCGGCGGAGGTCAGTCCGGTAGGGCCGAAGTACCCCGATTCCACAGGTCCGGCCAGTCGTAGCCCAGTCGGACGACCAACCGGCGCAGGGTGGGCAGGGAGAGGCCGACAACGGTGGACGGGTCGCCCTCGATGCGGGTGATGTACGGCGCGCCGAGGCTGTCGATGGTGAAGGCGCCGGCGACGAACAGGGGTTCGCCGGTCGCGATGTAGGCATCGAGCTCGGCGTCGGGGAGGTCGTCGGCGAAGGTGACCGACGCCTCCGCGACCGCGCCGACGGCCCGGCCGACCCGGCCGCCGACGTGCTCGATGAGCCAGTGCCCGGAGTACAGCGTTCCGGTTCGCCCGCGCTGCGCCTGCCAGCGGTCCCTGGCACGCTGCGGGGTGTGCGGCTTGCCGTAGATGACGCCGTCGAGCACGAAGACCGAGTCGCCGCCGAGGATGAGCCCGTCGATGCCGGCGCCGGCCACGGCCTCGGCCTTCGCCCTCGCCAACAACTCCACGACGTGGTGCGGGGTGAGCGGCGCGCCCAACCGGACCGCCTCGGCCCTGGCGACGGCATCCTCGTCGACGTCGGGGGCAATGGTGACCGGTTCGATGCCCGCCGCGCGCAGCAGCGACAGCCGGGCGGGGGACGTTGAGGCGAGGTGGAGGCGCATGGAACCCTTCAGGCGGCAGGCAGATGTGGGATGCTCGTTCAATGGGCACCAACACTAATCGTCAGCCGAGTTCGAGCATCCCCGAAGGCGAGGTCGGCACCGAGCTCGAGCTCGACGTCACCAACGTAGCCCACGGCGGCATCTTCGTGGCCCGGCACGAGGGCCGCGTGGTCTTCGTCAGCGACTCCCTCCCCGGTGAGCGCGTTCGGGCCCGGCTCACCGACGCGAACAAGAAAAGCTTCTGGCGTGCCGAGACCGTCGAGGTCCTCGACGCCGCCCCCGAACGCCAGCCGCACATCTGGGCCGCGGCGGCTATCGACCGGGACCCGGCCGACCGCGCCGGCGGCGCCGAATTCGGCCACATCGAGCTCGGCCACCAGCGTGAGCTCAAGCGGCAGGTGCTCGCCGACGCATTGCACCGCATGGCCGGCGTCGACACCGATGTCACCGTCGAGGCCGTCCCGGTCGCGGCGGATGCGTCCCCCGGCGACGCCATGGACGGCACCGGCTGGCGCACCCGGGTGCGCCTGCACGTGACCGAGACCGGCATCGTCGGACCGTACGCGGCCCGGTCGCACCGGGTGATCCCGGTGGACGACCTGCCCCTGGCGGTGCACGCCCTGGAGATGGCGGCGCCGCTGGACCGGTTGTTCGCCGGTGCCGCATCCGTCGACGTCATCGCGCCCAGTGTCGGAGGGGTGCAGATCCTCGTGGCCGAACAGGATGACAAGGGCCGCCGCCGGCGGACCGCGCCGAAGCCGATCACCGAACTGGTCGGCGACCGGGAGTTCCGGCTGGACGCCGCCGGGTTCTGGCAGGTGCACGCCCGCGCCGCCGAGACCCTGTTCGCGGCCGTGCAGGACGCCATCGACCCCAACCTGTTCGATCCCAAGGCCGCCAACCTGGACCTCTACGGCGGTGTCGGACTGCTCGCCGCGGCCGTCGGCGCCAAGTTCGGCCCCGATGTGCGGATCACCTCGGTGGAGAGCGACGCGCAGGCCACCGGCAACGCGACCGAGAACCTGGCCGAGTGGGTCGGCGCCAGCGCACACACCGACAGGGTCGACCGGTTCCTGGCCGGGATCGGCCGGGACGCCACCGCCGCTGACCGCGGCCGGCAGCAGGCCGCCACCGTGGTGCTCGACCCGCCCCGCGCCGGTGCCGGCGCCGATGTCGTCGACAAACTGGCCGCGCTCTCGCCCGCCCAGGTCGTCTACGTCGCGTGCGACCCGGTCGCCCTCGCCCGCGACGTCGCCCTGTTCGCCGGGCACGGCTACACGTTGAGCAGCCTGCGCGCTTTCGACCTGTTTCCCAACACCCACCATGTCGAGGCCGTCGCGCTCCTCACCAGGTAGCTATTCTTTAGTAAGCCGACCCTAACGAAAGAACACACCCGTGCCTGAGCCCGATCCAGCACCGACAGCGCTCGACCATCCCGTCCGGGTGGGAATCGCCGATGACCACGAGTCGGTGCGCCTGGGCATCAAGGCGGCCTGCGAAAACGCCGGCTACGACGTGATCTTCGCCGCCGCCACGGTGCGCGAACTCGTCGAGGGCATCGAGGCCCGGCCCGTCGACGTGATCGTGCTCGACCTGTCGCTGGGCGACGGGTCCCTCGTCACCGACAACGTGCACCTGGCCCGCAGCACCGGCGCCGCGGTTCTCGTCCACAGCATCGCCGACCGGGTCGCCCTGGTCCGGGAGGCGCTCGCCGCGGGGGCTGCCGGCGTGATCCCCAAGTCCTCGCCGACCACCACCGTGATGGCCGCCGTCGCCTCCGTCGCCCGTGGAGACGTGCTGAACAACCTCGAATGGGCCACCGCCATCGACGCCGACCGGGACTTCGCCAAGGCGCAGCTCGGCCGCCGCGAGCGCGACGTCCTGCACCTCTACGCGTCCGGCTTGCCCCTGAAGATGGTCGCCATGCAGCTCGGCATCGCGCACTCCACCGCGAGGGAGTACCTCGACCGGATCCGGGTGAAGTACGTCGAGGTCGGGCGCCCGGCTCCCACCAAGGTGGACCTGCTCCGCCGGGCCGTGGAAGACGGCATCCTGCCCGGGCTCGACCCGGATGGCGGGGATGGCCGCAGCTAGGCCCGCGGAGGCGGTGCCTCTGGGGTCCCTCAGGCTTGCGCCCGGCGCGGCCGACGACGAACCGCTCGGTGCAGACCTCCTGCACGAGGCCAAGCAGCCGCGGAAGCCCATCAGCCAGGCGCAGATCGAACGCGTGGTCTCGCGCGCCGTCGGCAGCGTGGGACTGATCTTCGCCCTCCAGACCTACCCGGCGATGACGGGCCAGCTCGACCGGCTCCGGCCGGGCCTGGGAATAGCCCTCACCACCCTGATCTTCACCGTGCTGGGCGTGGCGATCCTCGCCACCTGGCTGAAGAGATTCATCAGAATCACCAGCGGCCTGTTCGCCGTGGTGTACCTGGTCGCCCTGATCGCCTGGCCGATGATGCTGATTTCCCCGGACAGCGTCCTCGACGGCAAGCCGTGGCTCTGGTACCTGTGCACCGTCGCGACTTCGTGCGCGGCCGTCTCCTTCCCGTTGTGGTGGGCGATGATTTACACGATCCTGGCGCCGTTGGCCTACGGCATCGTGCGGGTATCGCCGGCCGGCGGTGGCGCGGAGCCGATGCTCGGCTTCCTCGACGCCTTCTACGCCATCCTGCTCGGCCAGGTGGTGCTGATCATCATCACCATGCTGCGCCAGGCCACCGCCGCCGTCGACACGGCCCAGACCACCGCGCTGGGCACCTATGCCGCCGCCGTGCGGCAGCACGCCACCGAGGTCGAGCGGGTGCAGGTCGATTCGATCGTGCACGACAGCGTGCTCGCCGCGCTGTTGTCCGCCGCCGCGGCGGCCACCCCCAAGGCGGCCGAACTGGCGTCCACCATGGCGCAGGATGCGATCACCCGCCTCACGGAGGCCGGCTCCGTTCCCGCCGGCGATGACAGCCTGGTGCCCTTCACCCGGCTCAAGGCTGAGATCCGGGCCATCGCGACCCGGTTCGAGGAACCGATCGAGTTCATCGACTGCGACGCCGAAGACCTCGGCCTGCCGGGGTACGCGAGTGAGGCGCTTGTCGCGGCCACCGGCCAGGCCATCGTGAACAGCATCCAGCACGCCGGCACCGCCGGTGAACCCGTGGTGCGTTCGGTGCGGATGAATTCCAACCTGCTCGGCGGCTGCACCATCGAAATCGTCGACAGCGGAATCGGCTTCGATCCCGCCGCCGTTCCCAGCGAACGCCTGGGCCTGCGCATTTCCATCCAGGAGCGGGTCGCCACGGCCGGCGGATCGGTGCAGGTGCGGTCGGCGCCGGGCCAGGGCACCTCGATCCTGATCGAGTGGCCGGTCACCGAGAGCGTGGACGACGCATGATCACCGTTCCCCGGGGCCTGATTCTCTCGCTGGCCGCCCTGTTCTCGGCCTACCACGTGATCCTGGCGTTCTATGCCCTGGATGCGGCGCGGTCGCCGATGCCGCCGCTGCTGGCGATCCTGCTCTATGTCGTCGCCACTGCGATGAGCCTGTGGCCCACCAGCCCGCCGCTGATGTCGCTCTGGCAAGGGTTCTTCAACGTGGCCGTGTGCATCGCCGTGCCGCTGCTGGTCGGCAGTCAACTCGACGGTTCCGTCGCCGACAACGGCTACGCCACCTGGTACGTGGCCGCGGTCGGGACCCTGATGACCATCACGGCTACCCGCAGGCGCGCAACGCTGGCCTGGGTCGGCCTGGTCTTCCTGGTCGCTCACACGCTCGTCTGGGCCGGTCCGGGTGCCCTCGCGTCGATGGGCGTGATCGGCAGTGTGGTCTGGGTCATGGTGGCCGTGATGCTGGCCCGGGCGCTGGCCAAGGCCGGCCGGGACGCGCGACAGTACGGCCAGGCCGAACGCGAGGCCACCGAGTGGCAGGCCGCGCAGGAGGCGCACCTCTACGAACGCCAGGTGCGGCTGGCCCAGACCATCCGCCTGGCGGCGCCCATGCTGCGGCGCATCATCGAGGGCGCCGGCGCCCTCTCCGACGAGGACCGTCAGGAGTGCCGGTACCTGGAGGCCGCGATTCGGGACGAGATCCGCGGGCGCCGGCTGCTCAACGACGCGGTGCGCCGCGAGGTGATGAGCGCCAGGCGCCGCGGCGCGATCGTGACCCTGCTCGACGAGGGCGGGATCGACGACGTCACCGGCGCCGACCTCGAGGTGGTGCTGAACACCCTCGCCGATGCGATGGCCGGCACGACGGCGGCGACGATCATCGCCCGCACCGCGGCGGATGGCGCCGGCACGGCGGTCACCGTCGTCGGCCTGAGCGGCCCGGATCCGCGGTTGAGTGCGCTCGGCCAGGAGTCGCCCGACGAGGAGGTCGACCTGTGGCTCGAAATCCCCCGGGCCGGTCAGGGCATCCCGCGGGCCACCCGGCGGCACTGAGGCGCGGCGTTCACCGGAAGAGGGCATGCGGAAGGGAACCCGCCCTCAGGCAGATCCCCTTCCGACAATCCGTGTCGAGACGACAACCCGAATGCCGCCCTGACGCGCCCCCAAAACACTCGCCTGCTTACCCTAGTCGGCGAATGGTTGGTGGTGTTGCTCCGAAGAGCATCACCCAGCAAGAACAATAATGCTCCCCGGCTACCCAGGTGAAAAGTCGTCATTTAGGGGGACAGGGCCCGCCGGGGCGATCCGGAGTCAGCCGGTGAAACTCCGCCGGCGGTCATCGGCGCGGGCGAGGTCCGCCCGGATGGCGCGCTGATTGTCCCGCCAGGCGCTCCTGGCGGCGGCCGGGGAGGCTCGCAGACTGTCGGATTCTTCGCGCAGCAGGGCACGCAACACCGCCGTCACGGCGGCGGCCTCCTGGTCGGTGACGCCACCGGTGAGGAAGATCAGGTCGGCCGGGTCCAAGCCACCGGGGTTCTGGGTGTCGGTCATGGTGCCGCCTACAGCGGGATGTTCCCGTGCTTCTTTGCCGGCAGGCTGGCACGCTTGGTGCGCAGCGCCCGCATCGCCTTCACGACGGACACCCGGGTCGCGGACGGTTCGATGACCCCGTCCAGCTCGCCGCGCTCTGCAGCCAGGAACGGGCTGGCCACGTTGTAGGTGTATTCGTTGGCCAGGCGGCTGCGCACGGCGGCGACATCCTCACCGCCGGCTTCGGCCTTCTTGATCTCGGCCCGGTAGAGGATGTTCACCGCTCCCTGGCCGCCCATCACGGCGATCTCGGCGGTCGGCCAGGCCAGGTTGATGTCCGCGCCGAGCTGCTTGGAGCCCATCACGATGTACGCGCCGCCGTAGGCCTTGCGCAGGATCACCGTGATCAGGGGAACCGTCGCCTCGGCGTAGGCGTAGAGCAGCTTGGCACCGCGGCGGATCACGCCGGTCCACTCCTGGTCGGTGCCGGGCAGGAAACCCGGCACGTCGACGAGGGTGAGGATCGGGATCGAGAACGCGTCGCAGAACCGTACGAACCGGGCGGCCTTCTCGCCGGCGTGGATGTTGAGGGTACCGGCCATGGAGTTGGGCTGGTTCGCCACGATGCCGACGCTTCGGCCCTCGATACGGGCGAAGCCCACCACGATGTTCGGCGCGAACAACGGCTGCGTCTCGAGGAAGTCGCCGTGGTCGACGATGTGCTCGATCACGGTTTTCACGTCGTACGGCTGGTTCGGCGAATCGGGGATCAGCGTGTTCAGCTTGAGGTCGGCATCCGTGGTCTCGAGCTCGACCTCGCTGTCGAAGACCGGCAACTCGGCCAGGTTGTTGTCCGGCAGGAAGCTGAGCAGGGTGCGGGCGTAGTCCAGCGCGTCGGACTCGTCGCTGGCCAGGTAGTGCGCCACACCGGAGACGGTGTTGTGGGTGAGCGCGCCGCCGAGCTCTTCCATGCCGACGTCCTCGCCGGTGACCGTCTTGATCACGTCGGGGCCGGTGACGAACATCTGGCTGGTCTTGTCGACCATGATCACGAAGTCGGTCAGGGCGGGGGAGTACACCGCGCCGCCGGCCGCGGGGCCGCAGATGATGGAGATCTGCGGGATGACCCCGGATGCGGCGGTGTTGCGCCGGAAGATCTCACCGTACTTGCCCAGCGCCACGACACCCTCCTGGATGCGCGCTCCGCCGGAGTCGAGGATGCCGATGATGGGCACCCCGGTCTTCAGGGCCAGGTCCATCACCTTGATGATCTTCTCGCCGGCGACCTCGCCGAGCGAGCCGCCGAAGATGGTGAAGTCCTGCGAGTACACGGCCACCTGGCGGCCGTGGATGGTGCCGGTGCCGGTGACGACGGCGTCGCCGTAGGGACGCTTCTTCTCCATGCCGAACGCCACGGTGCGGTGGCGCACGAACTCGTCCAGCTCGACGAACGAGCCCTCGTCGAGCAGTTCGGCGACTCGCTCCCGGGCGGTCATCTTGCCCTTGGCGTGCTGCTTCTCGATGGCGGCCTCACCGCTGGCTGTCACGGCCTCGTGATAGCGCTGCTTGAGGTCGGCGAGTTTCCCCGCCGTCGTGTACAGGTCGGGTCCGGTCGGGTTCTCAGTCACGCCGTTCACTCTACCGGCCCCACCCCGTCGGCCCCTCAGGCTCCACACCCCCGTCGCCGCCGGTGAGCATAGCTCCGGCAATTCTTCCGGGACCGGGCGCAGAATTCCCGGTCGGGTTTCAAACTGGGCAGAATTGCAGGAGTTATGAATCCCAATCGGGGGAGAAGAGGCGTGGGTATGGAATTTCCGATCAGCAGCGGCATCGGGGCCCGGTTCGAGTATCTCGACGAGGCGGGCTCCACCAACGACGTCCTGGTGACCCGGGCGACGGGGCCGGATGCCCGGGCCTGGCCCGACCTGTCGGTGATCGTCACCGACAACCAGACCAGCGGCCGCGGCCGGCTCGGCCGCAGCTGGCTCGCGCCGAGCGGCAAGTCGCTGGCGGTCTCGGTGCTGCTACGGCCCCGGCTGGCGACCGGTCCGCTGCCGGCCAACCGGTTCGGCTGGTTCCCGCTGCTCGCGGGGGCGGCGATGACCCTGGCGGTCCGCGGAGTGGTCGAGGCCGCCGCGGCACCGACGGGCGACGACGACGCGCCCCGGCACGAGGTGACCCTCAAATGGCCCAACGACGTGCTCATCGACGGCTACAAGGTGGCCGGCATCCTCTCCGAGCTGCTCCCCGACGCGAGCGGGCTGTGCATCGGCACCGGCCTCAACCTAGCCCTCGACGAGCACGACCTGCCCACGCTCACCTCCACGTCGCTGATGCTGGTCACCGGCAGCGTTCCCGACCCGGATGCCGTCCTGGCCGCCTACCTGACCGAGCTTCAGCGCCTGACGGCGGCGTTCCTGGCCGCCGGCGCTGACCCGGTCGCCAGCGGCCTGCACGCCCAGGTCACCGCCCTCTGCGGCACCCTCGGCAGCGCCGTGCGGGTGGAACTGCCCGGCGGCTCCGACCTGGTGGGCACCGCCACCGGCCTGGACCCGGATGGTCGCCTCATCATGGAGGATCAGGCCACGGGTGAACCCAACGCCGTCGCCGCGGGGGATGTGACCCATCTGAGGTATTAATGGGGTATGAGCAACCCAGCGAGCACCAGCCCCGCCGCGCCGACTCCGGCGCCGCCGGAGGTGGTCATCGCGCGCCTGCGCCGGCACGGCCGGGCCCTGTTCTGGCCCACCCTGTTCCTGTTCGGCATCTGCGCGGTCACCGGTTACTTCTACGGCAGTTTCGCCGAGCCGTGGCTGAACACCCTGCTGCTGGCCGGCGCTGCGGCGGCAGCGGTCCTGCTGTGGCTTGTCCCCGTCGTCGCCTGGCTCACCCGGCGGTACACGATCACCACCCGGCGGATCATTCTTGTGCACGGCCTCTTCGTGCGCACCCGGCAGGAGGTGCTGCACAGCCGCGGCTACGACGTGAGCGTGCGCCGGACCTGGCTGCAGGCGCTCGTGCGTTCGGGCACCATCCGGGTCAGCACCGGCACCGAGCACCGGCTCGATCTGCGGGATGTGCCGGATGCCGCCCTCGTGCAGCAGGCGCTCCAGGACCTCACCGAGCAGGCCAGAGCGCAGCAGGCCCGGGTGGCGCAGGAGGCCAGGCTGGACCGGTCACCGCTCGGTGACGAGGGTTCCTTCTGGACGGGCCGGTAGCCGCAGGGAGCCGGTGGCCGGGCGGCCGGCGGGTGCCGTCCCCCTCGTCGGCGAGAACACCCAGTAGCGGTAGAGCACGAACCGGAACCCGGCGCCCAGCAGCAGGCCGATCACATTCGAGGAGATGTTGTCCGCCAGCACACTGGTGTGGCCGAGCACGTAGTGGCTCACCCACAGGCAGGCCAGGCCGATGCCCATGCCCACGAGACTGACGGCGAAGAACTCCACCCCTTCCCGGAGGGTCCGCGCCTGGCGGTCCTTCGAGAAGGTCCAGTACCGGTTGCCCATCCAGTTCGCCATGATGGCCAGGATCGTCGAGACCACTTTCGCCCAGATCGGTCCGGAGTCCACCGTGTCGGGGGAGAAAATCGTGGCTCGGAGCAGGTTGAACACCGTGACGTCCACGGCCAAGCCGATCAGTCCGACCATGCCGAACTTGGCGAGCTGCGCGGCGAACGCGAACACGCGGTGTCTGCTGACGGTTATTCTCGACATGTATCCGTCCGGCTGATGAGTGAAAATGGATCATGGAGCGAGAAGCGCGCTTCGATGGCAGTCTACGACGCGGCCGAATCCCCATCCTGAGAGTTCCAGGCCCGCGGGATGAATAATCGCACAGAAAATTGGTGAACAGATGAGCACGATCGTTGGTGTGATCGGCGGTGGCCAATTGGCCCGCATGATGATCCCCGCCGCGGTGAACCTCGGCCTCGACCTGCGGGTCCTGGCCGAAGCGGAGGGGATGTCGGCGAGCCTGGCCGCAGTGTCGGTGGGTGACTACCGGGACCTGGCGACGGTGCTGGCCTTCGCGCAGACCGTCGACGTCGTCACCTTCGACCACGAACACGTGCCGCAGGCGATCCTGCGGGAGCTCGTCGACCGCGGCATCCAGGTGCACCCCGGCCCGGACGCTCTGCTCTACGCCCAGGACAAGCTGCTCATGCGCGAACGGCTGACCGAGCTCGGGTTGCCCGTGCCGGACTGGGCCCGGGTGCACGACGCCGACGAGCTGGCGCTGTTCCTGGCCGATCACGGCGGCCGGGCCGTCGTGAAGACCGCCCGCGGCGGCTACGACGGTAAGGGCGTGCGCGTGGTGGCGCACGCGCACGACGCCGACGACTGGTTCCAGGCCCTGGCCGAGGACGCCAACGACGGCGCGCTGCTGGTGGAGGAGCTGGTGGACTTCCGCCGCGAACTCGCGCAGGTCATCGCCCGGCGGCCGTCGGGCGAGGTCGCGATCTGGCCGGTCGTGGAGACCGTGCAACGCGACGGCGTCTGCGCCGAGGTCATCGCGCCGGCCCCGAAGGCGGCTGGCCGCATCAGTGACATCGCCGCCGAGATCGCCGAACGCGTCGCGGAGGGCATCGGGGTCACCGGCGTGCTCGCGGTGGAGCTCTTCGAAACCACCGACGGCAGGCTGCTGGTCAACGAGCTGGCCATGCGCCCGCACAACAGCGGGCACTGGTCCATCGACGGTTCGACCACGAGCCAGTTCGAACAGCACCTGCGCGCGGTCCTTGACCTGCCGTTGGGCGGCACGGGCCTGTGCGAGCCGTGGTCGGTGATGGTCAACATCCTCGGCGGCCCCGCACAGGGCAGCATGGCAGACCGGTACCCGGCCGCGTTCGCCGAGCAGCCGACGGTGAAGGTGCACAACTACGGCAAGGCCCCCCGCCCGGGGCGGAAAATCGGCCACGTCACCGCTGTCGGGACGGATTTGGATGCAGTCACCTACCAGGCGCGCGCCACTGCGGCGTTTTTTCAGGACTGAAGCCTAAGATCGACTCCGTGCCAGAGAACCCCGAGATCCCCGCGCCCGCACCCTCCGCCACGATCCTCGTCGGTGTCGTGATGGGTTCGGACTCGGACTGGAACGTGATGAGCGACGCGGCGGCCCTGTTGACCGAGTTCGGTATCGGCCATGAGGTGCAGGTCGTGTCCGCCCACCGCACCCCGGAGAAGATGATCCGGTACGGCAAGGATGCCCACGGCCGTGGCCTCAAGGTGATCATCGCCGGCGCCGGCGGCGCCGCCCACCTGCCCGGGATGCTCGCCGCCGTGACGACCCTGCCCGTTGTGGGAGTGCCCGTTCCGCTCGGCCGGCTGGACGGCCTCGATTCGCTGCTGTCGATCGTGCAGATGCCGGCCGGCGTGCCGGTCGCCACGGTGTCGATCGGCGGTGCCCGCAACGCGGCGTTGATCGCGGTGAAGATCCTGGCGACGGCGGATGACGCCCTGCGGCTGAAGCTGGAGGAGTACGCCGCATCCCTGAGCGAGCAGGTGGAGCAGAAGAACACGGCCCTGCAAGCGAGACTATGAGCAGCGCCACCAGCCCGATCCGGTTTCCGAATTCCGCCTCCAGCCAGCTCATGACGCGCCGGGCCTGGTGGCTCGTCGTCCTCAACATCTTCATCCCCGGCTCGGTGCAGGTACTCGCCGGTAACCGCCGGCTCGGCCGGTTCGGCCTCGGCGCCACCCTGAGCTTCCTCGGCCTGGCCCTGGTGACCGGGGTGCTCTACGCCATCAACCCCGAAATCGTCCTCACCGTCGCCACCAATTCCCTCGGATTGTGGGTCATCGCGGCCGTGCTGGCCTTCTATGCGGTGGTGTGGGTGGTCCTCACCCTCGACACAGTGCGCCTGGTGCGCCTGGTCAAGGCCAGGCCCAGGGCCCGGCCGCTGATCGCCGGGCTGGCCGTCGTCGTCCTGGTGGCGGTGGCCGGCACCGCGAGCTACGGCGCCTACGTCGCCACCACGGCCAGCGGATTCCTCTCCTCGGTCTTCAGCGCGGGCCCGTCAGAGCCCCCCGTCGACGGCCGGTACAACATCCTGCTGCTCGGCGGCGACGCCGGCGCCGACCGGCTGGGGCTGCGGCCGGACAGCACCTCGGTGGTCAGCATCGACGCCGAAACCGGCAAGGCCGACATCATCGGCCTGCCCCGGGACCTCGAATACGTGCCGTTCCCGGCGGACTCGCCCCTGGCCGCCGTGTACCCGAACGGCTACGGCTACAACGGCACCTGCGACGTGGACGTGTGCCAGCTGAACTCGATCTACACCGAGGTCGAGCTGAAGAGCCCCGAGATGTACCCGGATGCCGTGGCCGAGGGCAGCGAACCCGGCATCGAGGCGATGCGTGACGCCGCCAGCGGCGTCACCGGGCTGACCATCCAGTACTACGTGCTGATCGACATGCAGGGCTTCTCCCAGCTCATCGACGCCCTCGGCGGCGTCGACATCAACGTGGAGGAGCGCCTGCCGATCGGTGGCCAGCTGGAAGACCTCAGTGACGTCGAAGGCTGGGTGGAGCCCGGCCAGCAGCACATGGACGGCTTCACCGCCCTCTGGTACGGCCGGGCCCGGCACGGGTCGAGCGACTACGACCGGATGGCCCGCCAGCGCGTCCTGCAGGAGGCGATCCTGCAGCAGTTCAACCCCGGCAACGTGCTCACCAAATTTCAGGGCGTCGCCCAGGCCGGCGAACAGGTCGTCAAGACCGACGTGCCGCAGGGCATGCTCGGCTACTTCACGAACCTCGCCACCAAGACCAAGGAGCTGCCGGTGGGCGCCGTGGAACTGGTGCCGGACAACGGGGTCGACCCGACAGACCCCGACTACGACTACATCGCCGGCCTGATCGACGCGGCGCTCACCCCCGTCGCCGGCTGAGTTCGCGAGAGCCGTCGAGGGGCTGCCTCACGCCGCTGAAGCAACCACACGGCCGCTTTCGCGGCATGGGGGAGATCAGAGGTCGGCGTGCAGCTGCCAGACCCGCTCTGCGGTGTCGCGCCAGGTGAACGCCCTGGCCCGGTCGCTGCCGAAGATCCGCAACCGGTCGGCCAGCGCGGCGTCGCCAAGGACCCGGTCGATGGCGGCGCCGAGGCGCTCCGGGTAGCCGGCGGCGTCGTCCCGCTCGACGGTGAAGCCGGCGTCGCCGCCGGCCTCGACCAGGGCAGGGGCGTCGGAGTGGATGACCGGGGTGCCGAAGGTGAACGCCTGGATGATCGGCAGGCCGAAGCCCTCCTCCAGGCTCGGGTAGACGAACACCGACGCCCGGGACATCACCAGCGCGACCTCCTGGTCGGTGAGGCCAGCCAAGGACCGCACCCGGTCGGGCGCGAGACCGGCCTCGTCGGCCACCGAGGCGAGCGTGAGCTCTCCCCAGGAGTCCGGTCCGAGGACCAGCAGCGGCAGGTCAGAGGCGCCCGGCCGGGCGAGCGCGTCGATGACGGCGGTGACGGCCCGGCGCGGTTCGAGGGTGCCGGCGGTGAGGATGTACTCGTCCGGCAGGCCCAGGCGCGTGGCGAGGGTCTCTGCCGCCGCCGAGTTGGTCGGCAGGCGCAGGCCGCTGCTCACGGCGCCGCCGATGACGCGCACCCGGTCACCGAAGTCCATGATCTCGCCGAGCTGGTCGGCCAAGGCGTGGCTGGGCACCACGATGGCATCCGCGTGCTTGCGGGCGCGCTTCAGCATCAGCTTGGTGCGGGCAACGGTCGTGGGGGTGAGCGACTCCGGATGCGTCCAGGCGAGCACGTCGTGGACGGTCACGGCCACCTGGGTCTCGTCCCTGGCGCGGTCGTGGCGGCGGAGCGGCGCGAACAGGCCCGGAGCGTGCACCAGGCCGTGGCCGGCGGACGTGGCCACGCCCAGCTGCCAGGCGGCGGACAGTTCCCGCCGGGCCAGCGCCATTTTGTGCAGGCCGGCCAGCCCGGGCAGGGCGGCGGTGATCTGCTCGTAGTGCTCCGCCGACGTCGCGGAGACGATGCCTTCGACCACGCAGTCCGTCGGTGCGGTGCTGATCAGCGAGCGGGTGAGTTCCTCGGTGTACCGGCCGAGCCCGCCGGGAATCGGCGAGACCAGCTGGTCGACGATGACCCTGAGGGTGATCATGACGGGGTGAAGGCGCCGTGGGTCGCGGCGTCGGCCAGGGCCTCGGTCCACGCGCGCATGGGGGAGAGCCCGGCTGCGGCCCAGGCGTCATGCCCGAGCACCGAGTAGGACGGCCGCGGTGCGGGCCGCACGAACTGGCTGCCGTCGGTGGGCAGCACCCGCTCGGGGTCCAGCCCCGCGGTCTCGAACACGGCGCGGGCGAAGCCGAACCAGTTGGTCTGCCCGGCGTTGGTGCCGTGGTAGATCCCGGCCGGGGCATCCGCGTCGAGGAGGGCCACGATCTGCCTGGCCAGGTCGACCGTCCAGGTGGGCTGGCCGAACTGGTCGGCGACGACGGAGACGGTGTCACGGCCGGCGGCGAGGCTGAGCATGGTGCGACCGAAGTTGGGGCCGTGCGCGCCGTAGAGCCACGCGGTGCGCACGATGTAACTGCCGCCCGGGTTCTCGGTGAGCACGAACTGCTCGCCGGCGGCCTTGGTGCGGCCGTACGCGTTGAGCGGGTCGATCGCGGTGTCTTCGGCGTACGGCGTGGTGCCGGTGCCGTCGAAGACGTAGTCCGTGGAGATCTGCACGAGCTTGGCCCCCACCGCCGCGGCGCCGATCGCGAGGTTGCGCGCTCCGAGGGCGTTGACCGCGTACGCCGCGGCCTCGTCATCCTCCGCCTTGTCGACGGCGGTGTACGCGGCCGCGTTGATGATCACGTCGTGGCCGGTCACCGCTTCCCGCACGGCGGCGAGGTCGGTGATGTCCAGCTCGCTGCGGTCAACGGCCGTGACGTCGCGCCCGGCCAGGGCAGCCTGGAGGTCACGGCCGAGCATCCCGGCCGCGCCGGTGATCAGATAACGGGTCATCTCGTCCGGGGCGCCGTTCAGCTCAACGCTGCGCGGGCTTTGAGGGGTTCCCACCAGCTGCGGTTGTCGCGGTACCACTGCACGACGTCGGCCAGGCCCTGTTCGAAGGGGACTTCGGGGCGGTAGCCGAGTTCGGCCTGGATCTTGCTGATGTCCACGGAGTAG
>NZ_JAODBG010000112.1 GCF_025463825.1 Cryobacterium sp. | reverse complement strand
CGGCTACAAAACACCAACCCAAGCCCTCACCGAGTTCACCAGCACGCTACACACCACCACAACCACCCCGGCAGCGGCCTAATAAAATGATCAGGAACAGTGTCCAGCACGAGCGGGTCACCCCAGGCTCTGTGGTCCTGAAAAACTCGCGAAATCCTTGTTTGCGGATGCCGTCTGAGGGACGCGGCTGGGGGGAACCTCGGGGCTGGGGCGGACATTTGTGGGTATGACGTTTTCGCTCACGACGCGGGCCCTGGCCGCGCTACTGGTGTGCGCCGCCCTGGCCGGTTGTGCCGAACCTGCCGGCCCGGCCGCCCCGGCGGAGCCGGTGGACCAGCTGGCCTGCGGCATCGCCGTGACCCCGGCCGCAGCGGTGTTCGGCGACGAGGTGCTCATCACCAGGGCCGCGACGGAGTCGGGGGTCGCTGCGCAGGGAGAGTCAGGACCGGGGGAGTGCGGCACGCTCGTCCCCGGGTCCACCCAGACGCTCGAGTTGCGCTCCTCGATCCTCGGCTACGCCGCTGAGGCGACCGTCACCGCCGTCGTCGGCGCAGACGGCGACTTCGAGGCCCGGATGCGGATACCCGCCGGGATGCGTCTCGGCGACGCGATCGTCACGGCGATCCCACCCGACGAGTTCGGCTGCCCAGCCGTCACGACTGACACAACCGAGGAATGCATCCTGCCGCGCACCTACTTCACGGTGGGATTCGATCCCGACGACCTCGAGCCCGTCACCATCACCAGCACCGACGCGCCGGCCCCGGCGTTGCCCCGGGACGACTCCCTGCTGACGTCGTACGCCCTAGCCGGACCGGGGACGACCGACCTCACCCTCGTGATCTGGGGCTCCAGCTGCGCTGCCCGGCCGACGAGCTTCGTGGGCACCGCCGCGTCCGACAGCCTCGAGATCGTCAGCGTGGCGGTCGTGCCCGAAAAGCAGGAGTGTGCAGCGATGGCAGAGCTCTGGACCACTGTGATCCAGATCCCCGAGGGTTTCCGCGACTACCGGACCGTGTCCGTCGACAACGTCGAAGGGCTCCTGCTGCCCGGCTGAGGAGAATCTGCTGCTCCGGAATGGAACCCGGCCCGGCGTGTGGACATTATTAGGTATGACGGCAGCCGAGGGCACCAACGAGTACGGCTTGTGGGCCCGAGCCGTCGAGGGCGATGCTGCAGCGTTCGGTGAGATTTTCGACCTGCACCGGGACAGGGTCTTCGGCCATGCCCTCCGCGCACTCGCGTCCCGGCACGATGCCGAGGACGTGACCGCGATTGCGTTCCTCGAGCTGTGGCGGCACCGGCGCCGGGTGCGGGTCGTGAACGGTTCGATCATCGGCTGGCTGCTCGTGACCACCAACAACGTCTGCCGCAACCAGGCGAGGTCGGCGCGCCGCTACCGGCTGGCCCTGGCCAAGGTCTCCCCGGATCAGGCGACCCCTGACCCGTCGGACGCCGCCGCCGCCGGGATCGACCGCGCCCGGGGAGCGCCCGAAGTGCGGGAGGTCTTCGCCCAGCTCAGCCCGCGGGACCAGGACATCCTCACCCTGTGCGTACTGGAGGAACTGACCACCGCCGAGGCGGCGGTGGCCCTGCGCATTCCGATCGGCACCGTCAAGTCCCGGCTCTACCGGGCCAAGAACCGGATGGCCGAGCTGATGCTGCAGGCCGCACCCGACGCCCAAGAGGGATGGAGCCTCTGATGACCGACAAACATCCGCACGATCGGGGGAGTGGCCGCCCGGAGTTCGACTCGCGCCGCAGCGCCGAGATCCGCAGCCTGCTCGTTCGCACAGTGGCCGGAACCCCGCGGCCCCGCCCCGCCCGGCTGAGCCGCACGGCGTTCTCCCTGGCCGCGACGGCCGCCCTCCTGTTCGCCGGCGGCATCGGCGCCGGCACCGTGGTGGCCTACGACCGGCTGGCCGGCAGCACCGTCGCCGAGGACGCCAGCGCTCCCAGCGACGAGGCCCGCTCCACGCCCGAAAGCCTGAGCGCCGAGGGCGCCGATGCCGCGGCTGCGGACGACTCCGAATCGGACAGCTCCGAATCGGGCGGCTCCGAATTGCACGGCTCCGAATTGCACGGCACTCCATCGGCGGCGGACTCCTTCACCCCGAAGTCGGACGGCCTCACCCCGGTGCTCGCTGTCAACGGAGTGACCGGATACGCGTACCGCAGCGACCTCGAAGCAGCCCGGCTCGCGCTCCTGGGCGTCACCGCCGACTCCGCGGATGGGGGCGCGTCGGGGGCCGTCGGCGGCGGGGTGCCCATTTACCGGGCCGACGGTGTCACCCTGCTCGGCTACTTCGACCCGGCGGGCCTGACCCCATGAAGAGCGGCCGGGCGGGGATCGCAGCGCTGGTGCTGGGTGGCTCGGTGCTCCTGACCGGCTGTGGGGCGGGGGTGGGAACAGCGGGTCCGCCCGCCGACAACGCCACCCAGGATCCGTTCGGTTGCGGCATCGTGGTGACCCCGGCCACGGCGGTGGTCGGTGAGGATGTCCTGGTCTCCCGTCCGCCGACCGAGCCCGGGGACATCTGCACCACCCTCGCCCCGGGCACGACGCAGACGCTCGAACTGCGATCGATCCACGTGAACGACTCCGTCCGGCAAACCACCTCCGTGACGGTGACCGCCGACGGCTCCTTCGAAACGACGATGACGGTGCCGTCGGACATCCGCCTCGAACGGGTCGTGGTCACGGCCATCCCCTCGGCGGAATCGGACTGCACCGAGTCGGCGGCGGGAAACCCGGACGAATGCTACTTTCCGCGGGCCCAGTTCACAGTGGAACTCGCCCGGGACGATCTCACACCGCTGCGGATGGTGGCCACCGATGTGGCGATGCCGCCCCTGCCCGCCGGCGACGGAGAACAGGATTCCTACGCGTTGGCCGGTCCCGGCCCGCACGAGTTGACGCTGGTGGTCTTCGGGTCCGGCTGCGCTTCCCGGCCGGTGGCCTACCGGCACAACGCCCCGGCCGGGCAACTCGACATCGTGACCGAAGTCGTCATACCGGCCGGCGCGGACGGATGCAGCGAGCCGAGGATCCCCTGGACGAGCGTGATCGAAATTCCCGAGGGGTTGCGCCACGACACCGCCGTGACCGTGAACAATCTGACCACCGTGCTGCTGGACCATCTGTTCATCCGGCGGCCGCCGGACTAGTGCGAGTCGGTGGCCTTGGTGACGCTCTGGCCGCCGACCTGGCCGCGGTCGGCCTTGGCGGCATCCCCGCGGGTCTTGGCCAGGCTCGCGATAGTGGCAACGGCCACCGTGGCGCCGATGAAGACCAGCGAGAACCAAATCGGGATCTCGGGCACCCAGAGCACCGGCTCGCCGCCGTTGATGAACGGCAGCTCGTTGACGTGCAGCGCGTGGAAGACCAGCTTGAGGCCGATGAAGCCGAGGATCACGGCGAGGCCCTGCGAGAGGTAGACCAGGCGTTCGAGCAGTCCCCCGATGAGGAAGAACAGCTGGCGCAGACCCATCAGCGCGAACGCGTTGGCGGTGAAGACGATGTACGCCTCCGAGGTGAGCCCGTAGATCGCGGGGATCGAGTCGATCGCGAAGACCAGGTCGATGAAACCGATCGCGATGATCGTCAGCAGCATCGGCGTGACGTAACGCTTGCCGTTGATCTTGGTGGTGAGCTTGTCACGGTCGTACTCGTCGGTGACGGGCAGCAGCTTGCGGGCGATGCGCACGAAAAGATTGTTCGCCGGGTTGCCCTCGTGGCCGCGTACCTGCATGTAGGCCAGCACGAACAACAGCGCGCCGAACAGGTAGAACACCCAGGAGAAGTTCTCGATCAGGGCGGCACCGACGGCAATGAACACACCGCGCATGATCAGCGCGATGATGATGCCGAACATCAACACCTTCTGCTGGTACGCCTTCGGGACGGAGAACGCGGCCATCACGATCAGGAAGACGAAGAGGTTGTCGATCGACAGCGCCTTCTCGGTGAGGTAGCCGGCGAAGTACTCGCCGCCGTAGGTCCAGCCGGAGACGACGCCGATCCCGACGCCGAAGAGCAGGGCGAGACCGATGTAGAAGGCCGACCAGCGGGCAGACTCGCCGACCGTCGGTTCGTGGGGTTTGCGCACGTGAGCAAAGAACTCGTAGGCGAAGAAAGCGATCGTCACGGAGATGGTGATGATCCAGATGAGGGGAGTGATGTTCAAGGCGAGCTCCAGGGCATGGGGAATGGTGGGAGATCAAGGTCTCTTCCACCCGGCGACCCCTGAGGGCGATCGAGCCAGCGTCCCGGGACTCAACGTCAAGTCCGTATTGACGGGTGCGCCGCGTGGAAGTACTCCCCTTGCTGTATCCAGCATAGGGCACAGTTCTGGAAAAAGCCCCAGCGTCGCGGCACCGGTATCGGCCCATCAGCACCAGATCGAGAGATCGGACGGCGTCCTCTCGCCGTCCTTGCGCGCGTACCGGCGGGCCCGGTGCCACCAGGGCACCCGCCTGGCCGTGAGGACACCCAGAAGCACCCCCAGGGCCATCAGCAACCCGCCGGTGACGGCGTACAGCCAGATCAGGTGCGGATAGGTGGGGATCCACAGGAGTGCGTAGACGCCGAGCCCGAAGAAGGCCACCGAAAAGGCGATGATGATTTAGGGATTGTTCGACCCGAAGATGAGGGCGTTGCCGTAGGCGACGTCGGCGTTCTTGCGCGGCTCCGCGCCCACAACGCGCACGATCTCCTCCATCCGCACAAGCTCGTGGATGCGTTCGGCATCGCTGGGCCGGAAGCCCTCGAGCTCGAGCCAGCCGGAGCCGCGGGCGGGGTCGGAGTAGAAGTAGGCGAATTTCCGGTCGGTGCGGGAGGGAGTCAGTGGCGCCAGGAACCGCATCGCCGAGGAGCCGACGGTGATGGGAAGCGGTGCCGGGGGCAGGTGCTCCAGGAATTCGGCCGGCGCGGGGACGCCGGCCGCATCGTGCGACTGGTGCATCCGCACAGCTC
This sequence comes from Cryobacterium sp., assembly GCF_025463825.1. Lineage (GTDB taxonomy): Bacteria > Actinomycetota > Actinomycetes > Actinomycetales > Microbacteriaceae > Cryobacterium. The sequence continues at coordinate 1,337 of NZ_JAODBG010000112.1, read as the reverse complement.
GGCGGGGGCCGTCTGCGGGCTCGGTTGTGGCGCTCACCTCCACACCGTGGCAGCCGACGCCCCGGATGCATCATGCGTCTGATGCATCCGGAGCGTCGGACGGCTCGACGGAGCCGTTGGTTCCCCGCTCATGCCTCGTCCCCCCGGTTGAGTAGTGCGTTGAGCCTAGTAGCGGCGCGGCGGACGCTCGGACCGGTCGCCCTGCTGGGGACGGTCGTTGCGGCCGGCGGAGGCTCCGTTGTCGGCGTGGATCTCGATCAGCTTGCCGCTGATGCGCGTGGCCGAGAGGCGGCCCAGGACGTCACCGGACAGGTCGGCGGGCAGGTCGACGAGGGAGTACTCGGGCAGGATCTGGATTGCGCCGAAGTCTTCCCGGCTCAGCCCGCCCTCGTTGGCCAGGGCGCCCACGATCTGGCGCGGCTCCACCTTGTGGCGCTTGCCCACCTCGATGCGGAACGACGCCATGGCGCGGTTGCTGTCCCGCGAGCGGCGTTCGGGGCGTTCGCTGCGCAGCGGACGGTCATCCCGGCTGCCGCGGTCGTCCCGGCTGCCGCGGTCGTCCCTGCGGTCGTTGCGCACGGAACGGTCACCGCGGTCACGGTCCCGGTGCTCGGTGCGCTCACGGTCGAAGCGCTGCGCCTGGCGGGCGTCTTCGGCGTTGAGCAGCAGCGGGGTCTCACCCTGCGCGACCACGGCGAGGGCGGCGGCCACGTCGGCCTCCGGCACGTCGTGGTGCGAGACGTAGTGGCCGATGATGTCGCGGAAGGTGTTGATCCGGTCGCTCTGGCCGAGGGCCTCGGTGATGGCGTCGTCGAACCGGGCGAGCCGGGTGACGTTGACGTCTTCCACGCTGGGCAGCTGCATCTGGGTGAGCGGCTGGCGGGTGGCCCGCTCGATGGCGTTGAGCAGGTGACGCTCGCGCGGGGTGACGAAGCTGATCGCGGCACCGCTGCGGCCGGCCCGGCCGGTGCGGCCGATGCGGTGCACGTAGGACTCGGTGTCGGTGGGGATGTCGTGGTTGATCACATGGCTGATCCGGTCCACGTCGAGACCGCGCGCAGCGACGTCGGTGGCCACCAGGATGTCCAGCTTGCCCTTGCGCAGCTGGTCGATGGTGCGCTCGCGCTGTACCTGCGCCACGTCGCCGTTGATCGCGGCGGCCGAGAAACCGCGGGCACGGAGCCGCTCGGCGAGCTCCTCCGTCGCGTGCTTGGTGCGGACGAAGACGATCATGCCGTCGAAGTTCTCGACCTCGAGGATGCGGGTGAGCGCGTCGAGCTTCTGCGGGTGCGCCACCTTGAGGTAGCGCTGGGTGACGTTGGTGGCCGTGCCGGAGG
>NZ_JAODBG010000091.1 GCF_025463825.1 Cryobacterium sp. | reverse complement strand
GACGTGCACGGCCGCCGCTACCTCGACTGCCTGGCCGCATACAGCGCGGTCAACTTCGGCCACGGCAACCCGGAGCTGCTGGCGGCTGCGCGCGAGCAGCTCGACCGCGTGACGCTCACGAGCCGCGCCTTCCACTCGGCCGCCCTCGGCCCGTTCGTCGAGGCGCTCGCGACGCTCGCCGGCAAGGACATGGTGCTGCCGATGAACACCGGCGCCGAGGCCGTCGAATCCGGCATCAAGCTCGCCCGCGCCTGGGGCTACCGGGTGAAGGGCGTCGCGGCGGGGATGGCGAACATCATCGTCGCCGGGGGCAACTTCCACGGTCGCACCACCACCATCATCAGCTTCTCCGACGACGAGTCGGCCCGCGCCGACTTCGGTCCGTTCACCCCCGGCTTCCGCACCGTGCCGTACGGGGACGCCGCGGCGCTGGAGGCGGCCATCGACGAGAACACCGTGGCCGTGCTGCTCGAGCCGATCCAGGGTGAAGCCGGCATCGTGGTGCCGCCCGCGGACTACCTGCCCGCGGTCCGCGAGCTCACCACCCGGCACAACGTGCTGTTCATCGCGGATGAGATCCAGTCAGGCCTCGGCCGCACGGGGGCGACCTTCGCCGTGGAGCAGGTCGGCGTCGTGCCGGACCTCTACCTGCTCGGCAAGGCCCTCGGCGGGGGCATCGTGCCGGTCTCCGCGGTCGTCGGCAACGCCGACATCCTGGGCGTGCTGCGCCCGGGCGAACATGGTTCCACCTTCGGCGGCAACCCGCTGGCCGCGGCCGTGGGCCTGGCCGTGGTGAACCTGCTCGCCACCGGCGAATACCAGCGTCGCGCGCGGGACCTCGGCGGGCACCTGCACGAGCGGCTGCTCGGCCTGGTGGGGCACGGCGTGATGGAGGTGCGCGGTGCGGGCCTCTGGGCCGGCATCGACATCGACCCCGCCCTGGCGACGGGCCGCGCGGTCTGCGAGGCGCTGATGGAGCGCGGCGTGCTGGCCAAGGACACCCACGGATCCACCATCCGCCTCGCCCCGCCGCTGGTGGTCGAGGCGGACGACCTGGATTGGGCGGTCGACCAGCTCGCCGCAGTGCTCGAGGAGTTCGGCGCCGCGTAACCGGCGCCATCATCCGCGACGCCGGCGTCAGAAGCGGCCGGGCAGCGAGTCGACGGCGTGCGCGGCCAGCGGGTCGATGCGGCCCAGCCGGGTCAGCTGGGTCACGTGCGCGGGCTCGAGCTCCTCGAGCGAGTTGACGCCGAGCAGTCGCATGGTGCGGGCGACCTGGTCGGAGAGGATCTGGATGGCCCGGTCCACGCCGGCCTCGCCGCCGGCCATCAACCCGTACAGGTAGGCGCGACCGATCATGGTGAACCGGGCGCCGAGCGCCACGGCGGCCACGATGTCCGCGCCGCTCATGATGCCGGTGTCCAGGTGCACCTCGAGGTCGTTGCCCACCTCGCGCGCCACGCTCGGCAGCAGGTGGAACGGGATGGGTGCCCGGTCGAGCTGCCGGCCGCCATGGTTGGACAGGGTGATGCCGTCCACGCCGAGGTCGGCGAGCTTCTTCGCATCGGCGAGGTTCTGCACGCCCTTCACGACGACCTTGCCCGGCCACTGGTCCTTGATCCAGACCAGGTCCTCGAAGGTCACGGTGGGGTCGAACATGGTGTCCAGCAGTTCGCCGACGGTGCCGCTCCAGCGGTCGAGGCTGGCGAAGGCCAGCGGTTCGGTGGTGAGGAAGTTGATCCACCATTCCGGGCGCGGCAGCGCGTTCACGACGGTGCCGAGGGTGAGCTGCGGCGGGATGGAGAACCCGTTGCGCTTGTCGCGGAGGCGGGCGCCGGCCACGGGCACGTCCACGGTCACCAGGAGGGTGTCGAAGCCGGCAGCGGCCGCCCGCTCCACGAGCGCCATCGACCGGTCGCGGTCCTTCCACATGTACAGCTGGAACCAGTTGCGGCCGTTCGGGTTGGCGGCCTTGACGTCCTCGATCGCGGTGGTGCCCATGGTGGACAGCGAGAACGGGATGCCCGCCTTCGCCGCCGCGTGCGCGCCGGCGATCTCGCCCTCGGTCTGCATCATCCGGGTGAAACCGGTGGGCGCGATGCCGAACGGCAGCGCCACGGGCGCGCCGAGCACGTCCCAGCCGGTGGAGACCGTGGACACGTCCCGCAGGATCGACGGCTGGAACTCGATGTCCTCGAAGGCCTGCCGGGCGCGGGTCAGCGAGATCTCCGCCTCTGCGGCGCCCTCGGTGTAGTCGAACGCGGCCTTGGGGGTGCGCCGCTTGGCGATGGCCCGCAGGTCGTGGATGGTGAGCGCGGACTCGAGGCGACGCTTCTTCGCGTTGAGCTCCGGCACCTTGAACTGCATCAGCGGGGCGAGGTCTTTGATTTTCGGAAGGCGACGATCAACCATGGGTGGGTCCTGTTCTGGGCGTGGGGTCGGCGGGGATGAGGATCTGGGCGGATGGTCAGTGGGCCGGCGCGGTGAGCCGGGTCTCGGCGTAATAGCCGGAGATGTGCGCGTGCACCAGGCTGTGCGCGCCGGCGGGGTCGGCGGCCTCGATGGCGGCGAGGATGCCGCGATGCTCGGCGCGCAGCCGTGCCGAGGTGTCCGGCCAGGACGCCAGCCGGGCGACTCCGGCGCGCGCATACCCCTCGATGGCATTCCGCAGCCCGGCCATGGTGGCGATCACGACCTGGTTTCCGCAGGCCTCGGCCAGGGAGAGGTGGAAGGCGGCGTCAAGGGCGAGGAATTCGTCTTCGCTCAGGCCGGGGGCATCCATGGCGGTGAGCCACTGGACACATCGGCCGAGGTCCGGGTTCGCGGTGTCGGGGTGCAGGGCGGCGGTGAGGACGGCCTCGGCGAGTTCCGCCGCGACGGCGGCTTCGAGCACGAGCCGGGTTTTGACGATGTCGGCCACTGGGAATCCCTGGGCGGCGACCTGCAGGCGCATCAGGGCGCTCATGCCGCCGCCGGGCAGTGCGACGATGATGGCGCCGGAGGTCGGGCCAGAGCCGACGTTGGTGCGGACCAGCCCCAGCACCTCGAGCACCCGGATGGCCTCCCGCACGCTCGAACGGCCGACCCCGAGATCTGCGGCCAGGGCGCGCTCGCCGGGCAGCCGGTCGCCGGGCTTCAGCCGGCCCCAGAGCAGGTCGTTCTCGATGTGCGCGAGCACTGTCTCCCAGGCGCGGCGGTCATCGACGGTCACGGTGTCCTCCTCCATTGGCGGGCGGCGGGTCGACTGCTCTCGGCGACCATGTGGTCTGACCACACAGTCTAGCCAGCCAGCAGGCGAATTGCCAGACCGGAAATCCGGCTCAGCGGGACTGGCGGCGCTTGCCGGGGGCGGACTGACCCTTGACGGCGGGCGCCCGGCCCCGGCCTTTCGAGGCCTTGGCTTTGCCGCCGCCGCCGGACGCGTTGCCGGAGCCCTGCGACGGGCCGCCGGCCGGGGGCATGGAGGCGAGCAGCCCCTTGGACTCGCCCAGTAGCGCGATGCCGGCCTCGGTGAGGTACGGGTTGTCGGAGGCCGGCTCAAACAGGGGCACGCCGAGCTCGGTCTCCAGCGCGGCGATGGACTTCATCAATGTCGTGCGTGACACGTTGAGATTCTTCGCGGCGCGGACGATGTCCAGCTCCTCGGCGACGGCGACGAAACGCCGGAGCAGTGTGGTGTCCACGGGCATCCTCTCAGCCGCACGCGCCAGTCGCGCACCTCTTCGTACAGGCTACGCGGTCGCGACGGCCTCCACCCGGCCGCCGGACTCACACGAACAGCAGGACGATGCCCAGGATGGTCGAACCGGCACCGATGCCGATCAGAATGAGTCCGGTCAGGCGCAGGGCCTTGCCGTCATGGTCCGGTGAGTGGGTGCGGCAGCGGGCGGGCGCGTGCGAGCGGAACCACACCGTGATGTCGTCGCCCGGAACGAGGGCGACCGACTCGTGGCTGTCGGCCAGCGCCTCGTGCACCTCTCCGGTGGCGTCGAACCAGCGGATCACCGGGCCCTGCTGGGTCTCCGCGATGACACCGTCGGTCTCGACCCAGCGGCCGCCGAACCCGCGCATCGACAGCCCCGCGATGTAGAGCGGGATGCCAACGAGCAGGCCGACGATGGTGAAGATCTCGCTGAGCATCGACACGATGTCGTGAAGGTCCACCCGTGCCCGCCGATCTGTCGCTCTGCCTAGGGTGAAATGTTATCGTGCAGAACCACGCTTCACCGTGTCGGCTGGTAGCGCCGAGGCCCGAACGCCTGCCGCACCAGGTCCCGCAGGCCCTCCAGGCTGCCTCTCGCGAAACCCTGGGCGCGGGCCTGCACCAGGACGTTCCCGATGGCGGTGGCCTCGACCGGGCCGGCCAGGACCGTCAGGCCGGTGTGGTCCGCGGTGAGCTGGCAGAGCAGCGCGTTCTGCGAACCGCCGCCCACGATGTGGACGGTGCGCACCGTGCGGCCGGAAAGCTCGGTGATGGTACGGAGGGTGCGGGCGTAGGCGGCCGCGAGGCTTTCCACGATGCTGCGCACCAGTTCGGCCCGGCTGGCCGGCGGGCGCAGGCCCTGCTCGAGGAGGTACCCCTCGATGCGGGCCGGCATGTCACCCGGCGCCAGGAAGCGGGCGTCGTCGACGTCGAAGAGGATGCCTGGCCCGGGCAGCGCGGCGGCCTCGGCGAGGAGGCTGGTCAGGTCGACCTGCTCGCCGGCGCGTTCCCAGCTGCGGATCGACTCGCTGAGCAGCCACAGCCCCATCACGTTGCGGAGGTAGCGCACCCGGCCGTCGACGCCGCCCTCGTTGGTAAAGTTCGCCGCCCGGCTGGCCTCGGTGAGCACCGGGGACCCCAGCTCCACGCCGACGAGGGACCAGGTGCCGCTGGAGATGTAGGCGCAGTCGTCGGTGAGCATCGGCACGGCGACGACGGCGGATGCGGTGTCGTGCGACCCCACCGCCACCAGCTCGAGCCGCTCGGAACCCACCTCGGCGGCCACGCCCGGTAGCAGAGCCCCGATGCGTTCGCCCGCGGAGACCAGTTCAGGGAAGAGGTCGCGGGACAGCCCGAGGTCGGCCATGAGGGCGTCGTTCCAGCCGGCGGCCGACCCGCCGTCGGGGTGCAGCAAGCCGGTGGTGGACGCATTGCTGCGTTCGGCGACCCGGCGGCCGGTCAGCCAGTACCCGAGCAGGTCGGGGATCAGCAGCAGACCGTCCGCCGCATCGAGGTCGCCCGCGGCGCGATCGGCGGCCAGCTGGTACAGCGTGTTGAACGGCAGGACCTGCAAACCGTTCTGGCTATACAGCTCGGCCGGCGCGACCCGATTATGGGTGGCATCGACACCGGCCGCGGTGCGGTCGTCCCGGTAGTGGTACGGGGTGCCCAGCATCCGGTCGCCGCGCAGCAGCGCGTAGTCGACGGCCCAGGAGTCGATGCCGGCGCTGGCCAGGTCGGGGGCCTCGCGCACCGCCGCCTGCAGCCCCACGAGCGCATTGCGGTAGAGCTCGAGGATGTTCCAGTGCAGACCGTCGATGGTGCGCACCGGGTTGTTCGGAAACCGCGCCACCGAGTGCAGTTCGAGCCGGTTGGCCGCGACGTGACCGAGCATGACCCGGCCGCTCGAGGCGCCGAGGTCGACCGCCGCGACGCTGCCGCCGGCCACGCTGCCCGCCCCACGCGCCCGCGTGGGCACCGCCCCGGTCACCGGAGGAAGGCGGCGGCGACGCCGGCGTCGACCGGGATGTGCAGCCCGGTGGTGTGGCTCAAGTCCGCCGTGCAGAGCACGAACACCGCGTTGGCCACATTCTCGGGCAGCACCTCGCGCTTGAGCAGGGTGCGCTGGGCGTAGTACTTGCCCAGGTCCTCCTCCTGCACGCCGTAGACCGCGGCGCGCTTGGCGCCCCAGCCACCGGCGAAGATGCCGGAGCCGCGCACCACGCCGTCGGGGTTGATGCCGTTGACCTTCACGCCGTATTCGCCGAGCTCGGCGGCGAGCAGGCGAACCTGGTGGGCCTGGTCGGCCTTGGTGGCCGAGTAGGCGATGTTGTTCGGGCCGGCGAAGACCGAGTTCTTCGAGGAGATGTAGATGATGTCCCCGCCGAGCTTCTGGTCGATGAGCACCTTCGCGGCGGCCCGGGAGACCAGGAAGGAGCCCTTGGCCATCACGTTGTGCTGCAGGTCCCAGTCGGCCACCGTGGTCTCCAGCAGCGACTTCGACAGCGACAGGCCGGCGTTGTTGACCACCAGGTCGAGGCCACCGAAGGCGAGCACGGCGGCGTCGACGCCGGCCTGCACCTGCGTCTCGTCGGTGACGTTGGCCTGCACGCCGATCGCGACGTCTTCGGTGCCGATCTCGGCGGCGGCGGCCTGCGCCTTCGCCAGGTCGAGGTCGGCGATCACGACGCACGCGCCCTCCGCCGCGAGGCGGGTGGCGATGGCCTTGCCGATGCCGGAGGCCGCACCGGTGACCAGGGCGACGCGGGTGGCCAGGGGTTTGGGCTTGGGCATCCGCTGCAGTTTGGCCTCTTCGAGGGCCCAATACTCGATCTTGAACTTCTCGGCCTCGTCGATCGGGGCGTAGCTGGAGAGGCCCTCGGCGCCGCGCATCACATTGATGGCGTTGAGGTAGAACTCGCCGGCGACGCGGGCGGTCTGCTTGTTCGCGCCGTAGCTGAACATCCCGACCCCTGGGATGAGGACGATGAGCGGGTCGGCGCCGCGGATGGCGGGGGAGTCGTCGGTCTTGTTGCGGTCGTAGTAGCCCTGGTAGTCGGCGCGGTACGCCTCGTGCAGCTCCTGCAAGCGGGCGATCGCGTCCTCGACCGGGGCGTCGGCCGGCAGGTCGAGCAGCAGCGGCTTCACCTTGGTGCGCAGGAAGTGGTCGGGGCAGCTGGTGCCCAGCGCGGCCAGGCGCGGGTGCTCGGCGCGCGCGAGGAAGTCCAGGACCTCCGGTGCATCCGTGAAATGGCCGACCTTGGCGCTGTCGGTGGAAACCAGGCCGCGCAGGGTGGGGGCGAGGGCGGCGGCCTTGGCGCGGCGCTCGGCCGCGACCAGCGGTGCGTAGCCGGCCAGTTCGGCGCCGAACGGTTCGGCGCTGGAGTGCTCGTCGATGTAGTCGGTGCCGGTCTGGATGATCCAGAGCGAGTTCGCCTCGCATGCCTCGCTGGTGTCGCCCCAGGCGGTGATGCCGTGGCCGCCGAGGATGCAGCCGATGGCGTCCGGGTTGGCGTCCTTGATCGCTGCGATGTCCAGGCCGAGCTGGAAGCCCGGGCGGCGCCAGGGGACCCAGACCACCTTGCCGCCGAAGATCGTGGCGGTCAGCGCCTCGCCGTCGGCCGCGGTCGCGATGGCGATGCCGGAGTCCGGGTGCAGGTGGTCGACGTGGGCGGCATCGACCAGCCCGTGCATGGGCGTGTCGATGGACGGGGCGGCGCCACCCTTGCCGTGCAGGGTGTAGTCGAGGGCTGCGACCATCTCGTCTTCACGGCCGACGCCGGGGTAGACGTTGGTGAGGGCGCGCATCCGGTCGAGCCGCAGCACGGCGAGCCCTGACTCGGTGAGCGTACCGAGGTCACCGCCGGAGCCCTTGACCCAGAGCAGTTCGACCGTGTCGCCGGTGACGGGGTCGATTTCGGTGCCCTTGGCCGAGGTGTTGCCGCCGGCGTAGTTGGTGTTCTTCGGGTCGGCGCCGAGCCGGTTGGAACGGGTGATCAGCTCTGCTGTTGTGGAGTTGGTCATGAGGCTTCCTTGATGCTGGAGGGGACATGGGATTGGAGGGTGGAGTCGAGCGGGGAGAGTAGCCAGTCGGCCATCGTGGCGATGCTGGCGAGGGCGGCGGGGCTGTCGGGCTGGTTCAGGTGCCCGTGGGTGGTGTCAGGCTCGAACAGGCAGGTGACGTGAACGCCGGCCGTGTCCAGTTCGTCGGCGTAGGCCTCGCCGGAGGAGCGGAGGCTGTCGCGCTCGGAATTGAGGATCAGGGTCGGGGGCAGGCCGGTGAGGTCGTGGCCGCCGGGAAAGGCATGCGGATTCGCCAGCGCGGCCGGGTCCTGCACGTAGTTGAGGTTCATCCTGGCCACCGCTTCGGGGCGGAAGAGCCGGTCCTCCGGCAGGTTCCTGAGCTTCGCCGCCAGTTCGGGGCTGGGCTCGGGCAGCGCCGCGTGCACGGTCGGGTAGGCCAGCAGGACCTGGGCGGGCGTGTGCTGGCCGGCGTCGCGCAGGCGCAGGGAGGCGCCGGCGGCCAGTGCCGCCCCGGCACTCGCCCCGCCGAGGGAGATCGACTCCGGATTCAGGCCGAGCTCTGCCGCGTGGTCGACGGTCCAGGTGAACGCGGCGAGCACGTCGTCGGAGGGCACCGGGAAGTGCGCGCCATCCTCGCCCAGGGCGCCGTCGTCCTCGAAGGCCAGCTGGGGCGCCAGCCGGTAGGCCACCGACACCACGCCGATGCCGCGACCGGCGAGCTGCCGGGCGACCCAGTCGCCCTCCGGCATGTCGAGGTCGCCGTACGCGAAGCCGCCGCCGTGCAGCCAGACGAGGCCGGGGGCGAAACCGGCGGTGTCGCCCCGGGCTGGGTAGATCCGCACGGGGATTGGACCGTGCGGACCGGTGAGGTCCCGGTCGGTCATGCTCAGGCGCCCCAGCCGGCCTGCTGGCCGCCCACCCGGTCTCCGGCGATCTTCGCCTGGTAGCCGGATGCCGCGTAGGCCGCCATCGGGTCGGCCGGCAGTCCCCGGGTCTCGCGCCAGGCAGCCAGGTCCGACCGCACGTCCGTGTAGAAGGCATCCATCAGGATCCCGTTGGCCCCGAGCACGTCGCCGGCGTCCTGCGCCGCAGTGAGGTCTGTACGGTCGACGAGCAGCGCCCTGGCGGTCATCTCCTGCACGTTGAGCACCGAGCGGATCTGGCCCGGGATCTTGTCCTCGACGTTGTGGCACTGGTCGAGCATGAAGGCGACGGGGGAGTCCGGACCGAAGCCGCCGCCGCGGATGACTTCGTAGAGGATCCGGAACAGTTGGAACGGGTCGGCCGCACCGACGATGAGGTCGTCGTCGGCGTAGAAGCGGGAGTTGAAGTCGAACGAACCGAGCTTGCCGAGGCGCAGCAACTGGGCGACGATGAACTCGATGTTGGTGCCGGGGGCGTGGTGGCCGGTGTCAAGGCAGACGAGGGCGCGCTCGCCGAGGGCGCTCACCTGGGCGTAGGAGGTTCCCCAGTCGGGCACATCGGTGTGATAAAACGCCGGCTCGAAGAACTTGTACTCCAGGACCAGGCGCTGGTCCTGGCCGATGCGCTGGTAGATCTTGCCGAGGGAGTCGGCGAGGCGATCCTGGCGGCCGCGGATGTCGCCCTGGCCGGGGTAGTTGGTGCCGTCGGCCAGCCAGATCTTGAGGTCCTGTGAGCCGGTGGCGTGCATGATGTCGATGCAGTCGAAGTGGTGGTCGATCGCCTTCTGGCGGACGGCTGGGTCCACGTGGGTGAGGCTGCCGAACTTGTAGGCGTCGTCCTGGAAGGTGTTGGAGTTCACGGTGCCGAGGGTGAGGCCCCGCTCGCCGGCGAACTCACGCAACGCTGCGTAGTCGTCGACCTTGTCCCACGGGATGTGCAGCGCGACCTTGGGGGAGAGGCCGGTGTGCCGGTGCACGGTGGCGGCGTCGGCGATCTTCTCCTGGATGGTGCGCGGGGTGCCGGGAGTGCTGAAGACCTTGAATCGGGTGCCGGAGTTGCCGAACGCCCACGAGGGCAGTTCGATGGCCTGGTCGGCGAGCTGGGGGGCGATGGAATCGAACGTCGTCATGAATTGGCCACTTCTGTGTGATCGCTGGCGAGGGACCCGAGGGAGGTGAACTCGAGTCTGGGTAGTCTATATGAATCGTTTCAACGAGTCAATCCGTCAACGGTCTTCTGTTGCCCGGGACCTGGGGCGCGAAAAGGGCCGGCCGTGCGCGTCGCGACGGCCCGCCCTCGAGCAACTCCGTGGTTATGACCGCTCGGGCGCGACCGATTCGAGCGCACGGATCTGGTCGTCGAGGTTGAACACCTCGGTGAGCTGGAGGAAGCCGGTATCAGGGGCGCCGTCGAGGGCCACGAAGAAGGCGCCCATCTCGGCCTGCCAACGGGCGTTGACCTCGGTTGCGGCCATGCCGGCCTGCGCGGCGGCGAGGTCCTCGGTCTCGAGGTAGCCGATCAGCAGGCCGTCCGGCCGCAGGAAGAGTGAGTAGTTGTTCCAGCCGGTCGAGGCGAGGGCCCGAAGCATGCCGGGCCACACGGCGGCGTGCCGCCTGGTGTACTCCGGGATGCATTCGGGCTTCACCTGAAGCTGGAAACATACGCGCTGGGTGCGGCTCGTGCTCGTCATTGAGGGCGGTGCTCCAATCGGGGACCGGCTAAGTGAATCGATTCAATGATGCACCATGTCGGCGGATGCGTACAACAGCCGGTCAAAACTGATTCGTTTCACCCCGAACGGCTACACTTCAGGTGAATTCGCGGCGAAGGAGTACAGGTGGCATCAATCAGCGTCCGCGAGGTGGCGGCAGAGGCAGGCGTCTCGGTCGGCACGGTGTCCAACGTGCTCAACAGCCCGGCCAAGGTGTCGGCCGGCACCCTCTCGAGGGTGCAGGCCGCGATCGAGTTGCTGGGCTTCGTGCGGAATGATGCCGCCCGTCAGCTGCGCGCCGGCCGCAGCCGCAGCATCGGCCTCGTCGTGCTCGACGTGGGCAACCCGTTCTTCACGGACCTGGCCAGGGGTGCGGAAGACCGCGCCGCCCAGGCCGGACTCACGGTGCTGCTGGGCAACAGCGACGAGACCGTCGCGCGGCAGAGCGCCTACCTCGACCTGTTCGAGGAACAGCGGGTGCACGGCGTGCTGATCACCCCGCTGGGCGAGACCGGCGAGCAGCTCACCCGGCTGCGGCTGCGGGGCACCCCCACCGTCCTGGTGGACCGCCAGATCGAGGACCGCAGCTTTTCGTCCGTGGCTGTCGACGATGTCTTCGGCGGGCACCTGGCGGCCGGCCACCTGATCGGCCTGGGGCGGACCCGGCTGGCCTTCGTCGGCGGCCAGCACACCATCCGCCAGGTCACCGACCGGCTGGAGGGCGCCCGGCGCGCGGTGGCCGAGCACCCGGGGGTGACCCTGGAAGTTGTCGAGACGGCGTCGTTGTCGGTGCTGGAGGGACGCAGTGCGGGCGAGGCGATCCGCGCCCGACCGGCTCACGAGCGGCCCGATGCGGTGTTCGCGGCCAACGACCTGCTGGCCCTCGGCGTACTGCAGGCGTTCAGCATGCTCGGCGAGGTGCGGGTGCCGCAGGACATCGCCCTGATCGGCTATGACGATATCGCCTTCGCGTCCGCCGCCGTTGTGCCGTTGTCCTCGATCCGCCAGCCGAGCGCGCTGATCGGGTCGACGGCCGTCGAGCTGTTGCTCCGGGAGGCCGAGGCCGGCGCGGACTTCGTGCCTGAGCAGGTTGTGTTCCAGCCCGAGCTCGTCGTCCGCGCCTCCACGGTCTCCTGACCGCCGTCCTTCGACGGCGGCCCCGGGGTCAGCGCACCGGCACCGCGACAGGCTCTTCCGCTGCGGAGGGTGCGGTCTCGTCGGGGAACTCTTCCGGGTAGCCTTCCCGTTCGATCGCCTGCAGCCACCGCCCAGGCCGCCGGTGACGCGCGCGGCTCCAACGCCATCATGATGGACGCCTTCTACGCCGATGTGCGCCCGGACCTCGCCGCCTGGCGCGAATCTTGCGGACGTGCCGGCGACCCGATGGCGGCCTACGCCGCATCCGGCTACCAGGAGAAGATCTCCGCCGGCCTCGTCGGCGGCCAGCAGGCCAGCTGGGCCGCCTGACCCACCGGAGTCGCCCAACTGTTGCCGCTGCAGACAATTGTGCCCCGCACACCGGGTGCACTTGTCCGCACCGGCAACAGTTGTCTCTGCACCATCCCCGCACCACCACCGAATCGGCGGAACGAACTGCGACCGCGCTCGGTGGCGCGCTTTCCAACGGGCCCACCCGGGTCAATGAGAAGGAAGGGCGGCGCTGCACCGGAACATCGTGCAGCTGTACCGCAACGTGATCGCGGGCCTGGCGACAGCGGTCGCCGACGAGCCCGGGCTGGTCAGCATCGGCGTGGACTCCTGGGCCGTCGACTACGCCCTGCTGCGCCAGGAGCGGATGCTGCCCGCAGGCCAGCACCGGGCCCATCATGTCCGACTCCTCGATGTTCATGTGATCGCTGTCCAGGTGCACTCCGACGTTCGGGTGGTCCAGTTCGTCCAGGTAGGCCAGGGCCTGGCCGGCGGTGTTGAGCACGTTGGTCTCGTAGCGGTTGACCACCTCGAGACCCAACCGGATGCCGAGGCCGGCGGCGCGCTCGGCCACCCGCCGCAGCACCTCCATGCTGTTGGCGCGGCCGCGCGCCGTGGCCGGCGCCGGGTACTTCGCCAGCTGGCTGTACAGGACGCCGACGAAGTACTCCGCGTCAAGCTCGCTGAGAATCTCGACGGCCGTGATCAGCTTCTTTTCCCCCGCGGCTACCACGTCGGGGTCTTCGCTGCTGATATCGGTGTCCGCGCTCTGCTCGAGCGAACTGAACCAAGGAGACAGAACAGTGATCCACACCAGGAAAGTCCTCGCAGCAGGCGCGATTGCGCTCATCGCCACCATGACCTTTGCCGGTTACACCACCCGTAACGACGACTCGGGCGGCGGCAGTGCTGGTTCGACTTCGGGCTCCGACGAGCCCATCAGAGTCGCCTTCGTGCCCAAGCTTCAGGGCATCCCCTATTTCGAAGCCATGGACTCCGGCGGTCAGAAGGCCGCAGAGGAGCTGGGCATCGAATGGCTGTACCAGGGGCCCACCACGGCGGATGCGGCGGCGCAGGCCGACATCGTGCGCTCGTTCATCCAGCAGGACGTCGACGCCCTCATTGTGGCCCCGAACGACCCGGACTCGATGGCGCCGCTGCTGCAGGAGGCTGCCGACAAGGGCATCCAGCTGGCCACCAGCGACACGGACGCCCCCGATTCGGTGCGAGAGGTGTTCGTGAACCAGGCCTCCGTCGAAGGGATCGGCCAGGCGCTGACCGACTCGTTGATGACGGCGATGGGCGGCTCCGGCAAGTACGCCATCGTCTCCTGCGGTGAGATCGTCGACATCGTCTACGCCGGTGAGGACCAGGCCGCCGCCACCTCGATGGCGACCGACCTGATGAACGCCAACCCCGACCTCACCGGTCTCGTCGGGGAGTGCACCTCGTCGGCACCCGGCGTCGCCCAAGCGGTCAAGGACGCGGGCAAGATCGGCTCGGTCTTCACCGTGGGCCTGGGCACACCGATGTCGATGGCGCCGTACCTCGAAGACGGCTCCTCCTCGGCCTCCATCCTCTGGGACGTGCAGAACCTGGGTTACCTCACCGCCTGGGCCGGCCTGCAACTGGCCGAGGGCAACGAGTTCGAGGCGACCAACGACGTCAGCGACGACCTGTCGGCCGTCGAATACGACGCCGACACGAAGGTGCTGCTGCTCGGGCCGCCGCTGGAAATCACCAAGGACAACGTCGCCGAGTTCGACTACTGATCCGGCTGCGGGCCGGGGCCTTCCGCCTCGGCCCGCACCCACCCGCACCAATCCGGAAGGAGTCGGCCGTGAGCGCAGAGAACGGCCAGGCCGTGGTCGAGCCCGCGCTTCGGCTCGAGCTGCGGGACATCGTCAAGAGCTACGGCGGTGTCCGCGCCATCCGGCACGCCGACTTCGCCGTGCGGCCGGGCACCGTGCACGCCCTGGTCGGTGAGAACGGCGCCGGCAAGTCCACCCTGATCAAGATCATCGCCGGCGCCGAACGGGCGGATGCGGGCAGCATCGCCTTCAACGGGGAAACCACCACGATCGCCTCCACCGCGGACGCGATCAAACTCGGCGTGCAGACCGTCTACCAGGAACCCCAGCTGTTCCCCGAGCTCAGCGTGGCGGAGAACGTGTTCGTCGGCCGGGAACTCAAGCGCGGGCTGCCCATCGACTGGACGGCGCAGGCCGACCATATGCACGACCTGCTGGGAACCGTCGGGCTGCCGGACCGGATCGCCACCGTGCCCGTCGGCACCCTGTCCATCGCCGAGCAACAGCAGGTCTCGATCGCCAAGGCGCTCGCCGGGGAGGCCACGGTGCTCATCCTCGACGAACCCAGCGCCATCCTCACCGACTCCGAGATCGACGTGCTCTTCGCCGTCATCCGCCGGCTGACGGCATCCGGGGTCGCCGTCATCTACATCTCCCACCGGCTCGACGAACTGTTCCGCATCGCCGACGTGGTGACCGTGATGCGCGACGGCCGCACCATCACCACCGAGGCGATCGGCGACCTCTCGGTGCGTCAGATCGCCGAGCTCATGGTCGGCGGGGTGCTCAGCGAGTCCCGGCCCCAGCAGAGTGCGGCCGGCGGCGAGGTCGTTCTCGAGCTGGACCGCCTCTCCAGTGTCGGCCGGTTCGCCGACGTGAGCCTCACCGTGCGCTCGGGCGAGATCGTGGGGCTCTACGGGCTCGTCGGCTCCGGCGCGGGCGACATCGCCAGCGTCGTCTACGGAATCGACCGGGCCACGAGCGGGCGGATGCTGCTGTCCGGGCAGCCCGTGGCCATCCACTCCGCGGCCAAGGCGCGCAGGTTGGGCATCCACCTGTTGCCGGCCAATCGGTCGGCGCAGGGCTCGTTCTCCTTCCAGAGCATCGCCTTCAACATCATCGCGGGGGAGTTGAAACTGCTCAGCAAGCTGCCCGGCTGGGTCACCCGGCGCAGGGAACGGGACATCGCCCGGAAGTTCATCGACCGGCTGGCCGTGAAGACGCCGAGCCAGAACCAGCCGCTGAGCGCGATGTCCGGCGGCAATGCCCAGAAGGTGGTCCTCGCCCGCCAACTCGTCAAGCGCCCCCGCCTGCTCGTGCTCGTCGAGCCGACGCAGGGAGTCGATGTGGGGGCGAAGGAGGAGATCCACCGCATCATCTCCCGGCTGGCCGACGAAGGCACCGCGGTACTCGTGGTCACCAGCGACCTCGGCGAGGTACTCCGCATCTCCGACCGGATCCTGGTGGTGCGATCCGGCGAGGTCGCGGCGGAGTTCCGGCCCGATGCGACCCAGGTCGAGGTCCTGGCCGCCGCCTCCGGCGCAGAGACCGCAGGACCATCGACCACGAAGGAGTCCGCATGAGCGTCGACCAGCACGGTGCATCCGTCCCAGCGGCACGGGCCACCGCCCGCCGCGTCCTGCCCCCGCCGGTGACCGGCCAGGAGCTGGTGCTGGTGGGGGTGATCGCCCTGCTCTGGATCCTGCTGGGCATTTTCACTCCTGCGTTCCTCACCGCCGGATCGATCCGGCCGCTGCTGGTGTCGGTGGCGCCGATCGCGCTCATCGGGGTGGGCATGACCTTCATCATCATCACCGCCGGGATCGACGTGTCGGTGGGCGGGGCGATCATGCTCTGTGCGGTCGTCACGGCGAAAAGCCTGGTTGACCTGGACCTGGCACTGCCGCTGGCCATCGGCCTCTCCATCGGGCTGGGCCTGCTGCTCGGCCTGCTCAACGGGGTGCTCATCGCCTATGGCCGGGTGCACGCCATCATCATCACCTTCGGCACCGCGAACGTGTTCCAATTCCTGGCCTTGCGGGTGTTCGGGTCGTCCACCGTCAACGGCATCCCCGGCACCTTCGACGTCTTCGGCCGGGGCGAGGCAGGGCGCACCTTCGGTATCCCGCACAGCTTCCTCATCACCGTCGTCATCGTCGCGGTGGCCTGGTGGTATCTGCGGCACACCTCCGGTGGCCGCAACCTGTTCGCGATCGGCGGCAACGCGCAGGCCGCCCGGCTGGCAGGCATCGCCGTGCAGCCGCGGATCCTCGCCGCCTACGCGCTGACCGGCGCCCTGGTGGGCCTCGCGGCCTGCTTCTTCATCGCCGCCGGAACGTCCACCCTCGACCAGGCCGTCGGCTCTGGACGAGAGCTCGCCGTGATTGCCGCCGTCGTGATCGGCGGCACCTCCATCCTCGGTGGCCGCGGATCGGTGATCGGCACCCTGCTCGGGGCGATCCTGGTGCAGACGGTGACGTCCGGAGTGACCCAGATCGGCTGGCCGTCGCAGCTGGCCAACCTCTTCGTGGGGCTGTTCATCATCATCGCCGTGGGCACGGACCTGCTCCGCCAGCGGGCCAGGAAGGCATCATGACCGTCACATCGAACTCAACGGCACCGCCGTCCGGCGCCCCGGCGGAGGCGCCCCGGGAACGCCGCGGCCTGTTCTCCCGTGGCCTTGAGGCCCTGCTCACCCAACGGGTGGCGCTCCTGGTCGTGCTCATCGTGCTGCTGCTGATCGTCATGAGCATCCTGGATGCCGCCGGACTGCTGAGCGGATCGTTCAACTCCGACTACCTCGCCGCCGCCCTGATCAGCGCGGTGCCGCTGGCAATGCTGGGCCTGGCCCAGCTGATGGTGATCCTGTCGGGCAGGGGCGGGATCGACCTGTCGGTGGGATCGATGGTCTCACTCACCGGGGTGGTTTTCGGCTACGCCTACGGACTCTGGGGCTGGAGCCTGATCGCGGCCCTGATTCTGGCCGTCGTGGTCGGCGGCGTGTGCGGCGCCGTCAACGGGGTCCTGGTGGCTTACATCGGCTTCCCGCCGCTGATCGCCACCCTCGCCACCTACTACGCCTACCGGTCGCTGGCCCTGGTGGTGAGCGACCAGAAACCGGTCAACTCGCCGGTGATCCGGGACTTCTACTCGGCGGCGAAATCCGTGGAGATCCCGCTGGTCGGCGGGTCATTGCCGCTGGTGCCACTGGGCATCTTCACGTTCCTGATCCCCACCATCGTGGTCGTCTGGCTGCTCCTGAACAAGACGACCTTCGGCCGCCGGCTGTACGCGCTCGGCACCAACAACGTGGCGGCGACCTGGTCGGGCATCAACGTGAACCCCAACCGACTGGCCGTCTACGTCGCATCCGGGGTCATCTCGGGTCTGGTCGCGGTGGTCACGGTCGCCCAGTTCGCTTCGGCCCGCCCGGACGCCGGTACCAGCGGCAACGGCATGGCGCTGCCGGCGATCACCATCGCGGTGCTGGGCGGCGTTGCCATCACCGGCGGCATCGGCCGGGTGGCCGGCATCGTCTTGTCCACCCTGCTGATCGTCTGGATCAACGCCAGCATCCTGCTGACGCTGCCCGGCAACGACGGCACCCGGTTCCAGCTGCTGGCGCTGGGCGCCGTGCTGATCTTCGCGTCGCTGCTGAACGGGCTCACCAAACGCATATACGGCGGAATCTGACCCGTGCGCTTCGGTGGTGCGGCTAACGGGGGCTGGTCGCTTCGACCACGGCGATCTCGCGGGTCGCGGTTTCGCGGTCCCGTTCGGCTGCGGCGGCCTTCGTCGACACCACGCGGATGGCCGAGGTGAGCGGGTGGCCGTCGCCACGGTGCCGCACATGCAACCGCGGTGCGCTGCGGGGTGAGCTGCGCGGGCGAGAGCGGACCCGCAGTCGCTGGTAGCGGATCATCCAGAACAGCACGGCGGCGGCGGCCAGGAGGCCCGAGACCGCGGCGACGCCGATCGCCCAGCGCGGGCCGTACTGGTCGGCGACCCAGCCCACCAGGGGAGCGCCGAGCGGGGTGCCGCCGGCGAAGATGGCCATGTACAGCGCCATCACCCGGCCGCGCATGGCCGGTTCGGTGGTGGTCTGCACGTAGGCGTTCGCGGTGGTCATCAGCGTCAGCGAGGTGAGCCCCACGAACGCGAGCGAGATGGCGAAGGTGATGTAGTTGGGCATCAGAGCGGCGATCGCGCAGGTGAGGCCGAAAAAGAACGCGCCGCCCACCACCAGGCGCATCCGCGGCCGGCTGCGTCGGGCCGAGAGCAGGGCGCCGGCCACGCTGCCCACCGCCATGATGGAGCTGAGCATGCCGAACTCGCTGGCGCCCATGCCGAACTCGACGGTGGCCATCGTGGAGGTGAAAATCGCGAAGTTGAAGCCGAAGGTGCCCACCAGGAATACCGTGATCAGCACGGCGACGATGTCCGGCCGTTTCCAGACGTACCGGAACCCGGCCACGAGCTGGCCGCGCTCCCGGGGCGCTCGGGGTTGCGTGCGGAGGTCCTTGGTGCGAAGCAGCAGCATCGCCAGGACGGTGAAGCCGAACGTGACGGCGTTGATCAGGAATACCCAGCCGGCCCCGACGGCCACGGTGAGCAGACCAGCTGCGGCGGGGCCGATCAGCCGGGCTCCGTTGAACGATGCCGAGTTGAGGGCGACCGCGTTGGAGAGGTTGTCGTCGGGCAGGAGCTCGGAGACGAAGGTCTGCCGTGCCGGAGCGTCGATCGCGGCGACGACGCCCAGGGCGAGGGCGAAGAGGTGCACGTGCCACAGCTCGACAACGCCCGTGACGGTGATGATGCCCAGGCCCAGGCCGAGCAGGCCCATCAGCGTCTGGGTGAGGATCAGCAGCTTGCGACGGTCGAACCGGTCGGCGATGAGTCCGGACCACGGCATCAGCAGCAGCTGCGGCCCGAATTGCAGGGCCATCACGATGCCCACCGCGGTGGCGTTGTGGTCGGTGAGCTGGGTCAACACGATCCAGTCCTGGGCCGTGCGCTGCATCCAGGTGCCCACGTTGGACACCAGGGCGCCGGCGAACCAGATCCGGTAATTGACCACGCTCAGGGAGCGGAACATTGCACTCAACTGTTGGCGAGCTCCTTCATGATGTCGGTGGCGGCGGCCAGTACCTGGCGTTGTTCGGGGGTGAGGTGCAGGATGCGCTTGGCGATCCAGTCGTCGCGGCGCCTGCGGGTCTCGCGGACCAGGGCATGACCGCTGTCGGTGACGGTGAGCACGACCTTGCGGCCGTCCTCGGCGGAGCCGACGCGGTCGACCAGGCCGGCCTCCACGAGCGCGTTGACGGTGCGGTTCATCGAGGGCGGGGTGACCCGCTCCTCCTCGCTGAGCGCGCTGAGGGTCATCGGACCGAGCCGGAAGACCGCGCCCAGGGCGGAGAACTGGCCGCTGGTCAGCTCGTTGTCGGCCTGCTCCTGGCGCACCCGGCGGGCCAGCCGGCCGTTCGCGAGGCGGAAATCGTGGCTGAGCTCCGCGACCGTCCGGCGCGGGGCGTGCGTGGCGGGCGCACTGGGGTGCCCGGGGGCGGGCGAAGAAAGAAAAGTCATGATTACTTAGCCTAACAAATTAGCCATGCTAATGATTCCCGGCCGCCCCGATTCCCTCAACTGTGTCCGCATGGGGAACAGTTGGGGGAACAGGAAGGGGAGTTCTGCGGCAGAATGAGGCCGTGCCCACCTTCATTGACGAATACGGCGTGCCGATCGTGTACTACGCCTGGCCGGTCGACCATCCGCGCGCCATCGTGCAACTCGTGCACGGGGTGGGGGAGCACGCGCTGCGCTACCGCGAAGTGGCCCGCACGCTGAACGCGGCCGGCTACACGGTCTACGCGGATGACCACCGCGGCCACGGCCAGACCGGGATGCAGCAGCACCGCGGCGACGCCGACCAGCTCGGGAAGCCGGGCCCGGGCGGCCT
Organism: Cryobacterium sp.; assembly: GCF_025463825.1. GTDB lineage: Bacteria > Actinomycetota > Actinomycetes > Actinomycetales > Microbacteriaceae > Cryobacterium. Next base: position 6,652 of record NZ_JAODBG010000091.1, on the reverse strand, counting down.
CCGCGCCGTCGTCGCGGCCGTGCACAGGTTCACCGGGGTGATCCGGCATGCGGTGGCCGAACAAGCCGAGCCGGGCCGGCCACCAGTGCCGCTGGTGCTGCTCGGCCACAGCTGGGGCTCGCTCATGGCGCAAATGATCGTCAACGCGCATCCGCACGACTACCAGGCCGTCGTGCTCACCGGCACGGCGTTCCGTTGGCCCGGCTATGTCAACAGCGGTGACCTCAACACCGGGCACAAGCACCTCGGCACCACTGGTGCGGAATGGTTGAGCCGGGACCCGGCCGTGGCGGCCGCGTTCGTTGCCGATCCGCTGACTACGAGCGTGCCACTGGCGAAGCTGTTCGGCCTGCGCGACGCCGCGCGGATCTTGGGCCGGCCCGCCCGGCGGCTTCCCGCCGCGTTGCCCGTGCTCATTCTGGTCGGCGGCGACGACCCGGTGGGCGGGGAACGCAGCGCGCGGAAGCTGGTGGCCGCGTACAACCGGCGATCGGGCCTGACGGATGTGCGGCTGATCGTGTACCCCGGTGCCCGGCACGAGGTCTTCAACGAGACCAACCGCGACGAGGTGCTGGCCGACCTGGTCGCCTGGCTCGACGCCCACCTTCCGGCCGCCGTGCAGCAGGATCCGGCCGACGATTAGGCTGGGGCTCATGCATGGTGAATACAAGGTTCCGGGCGGCAAGCTCGTGGTGGTCGATCTCGACGTCGTCGACAACGTCATCACCGATTTCCGCCTGGCCGGCGATTTCTTTCTCGAGCCCGACGACGCCCTCGAGGACATCAATGCCGCGGTGAACGGCCTCGCCGCCGACAGCGACGCCGCGACCATCGCCGGCGTGGTGCGGGCGGCGCTGCCGCCCCAGGCCACCCTGCTCGGCTTCTCCCCGGAGTCCGTGGCCGTCGCCATCCGTCGCTCGCTTGCCCACGCCAGCGGCTGGCGCGACTACGAGTGGCAGCTCATCCACACCCAGGCAGTGCCGCCGGTGATGCAGATGGCACTCGACGAGGTGCTCGCCGTCGAGGTGGGCGAGGGTCGCCGCAGCCCCACCCTGCGCATCTGGGAGTGGAATGAGCCCGCCGTCGTCATCGGCAGCTTCCAGTCCCTCAAGAACGAAGTCGACCCGGAAAACGCGGAGAAGTATGGCTTCACCGTGGTGCGCCGGGTATCCGGTGGCGGCGCCATGTTCATGGAGGCCGGCTCCGTGATCACCTACTCGATCTACGCGCCCACCGAGCTCGTGCACGGGATGAGCTTCGCCGACTCCTACGCCTTCCTCGACGAGTGGGTCATCACGGCGCTCAAATCCCTGGGCATCGACGCGCACTACCAGCCCCTCAACGACATCACGAGCCCCACCGGCAAGATCGGCGGCGCCGCCCAGAAGCGACTCGGCAGCGGCGCCGTGCTGCATCACGTCACGATGAGCTACGACATGGACGGCGAGAAGATGGTGCAGGTGCTCCGCATCGGCCGGGAGAAGCTCAGCGACAAGGGCATCACGAGTGCGGCCAAGCGGGTGGACCCGCTGCGCAGCCAGACCGGGCTGAGCCGGGCGGAAATCATCGACAAGATGAAGCAGACGTTCACGAGCCTCTACGGGGCGGTGCCGGGCGAGATCACCGACGAGGAGTACGCCAAGGCCGCCGACCTCGTGGAAAGCAAATTCAGCACCGACGAGTGGATCGGCCGCGTACCCTAACGACCGGGAAGCGTCGTGGCCGGCTACCGGCCGCGGCTGAGCAGGTCCTGGTACTCGGCATGCTGGTCGATCCAGCCCGCCACGAAGGGACACTCCGCCACCACGGTCAGGTCCGTGCGGGTGCGAACGTCATCCAGGGCCTGCTCGACAAGCACGCCGGCCAGGCCGTGTTCACGCTTGGCGGGATCGACCTCGGTGTGGATGAACCGGATCTCTCCCCCCACCAGGCGGTAGTCGGCCAGGCCGGCCGGCTCGCCGTCCAGCCACAGCGTGTAGCGCGAAAGGTCGGCGTCATGCACCACATCGGCGGCGGCATCCTCACGGGTCATCTTGTCGATCGTCATCGGATCAGCGTAGGCCGACTGACAGAATGAGGGAATGCCAAACGCGTGGACTCAGTTCTCTCCCAGCCGAGTCGTCCAGGCCGACAATCTGGAGGTGCTGCCCACGCTGCCCGACGGCTCGTTCACCCTCATCTACCTCGATCCGCCGTTCAACACCGGCCGGGTCCAGAAACGTCAGGCCACCACCTCGGTGCGGAGCACTCTGGCCACCGGGGCGCACGCCGCCGGCACCATCACCGGCTTCAAGGGGCAGCGCTACGAGCGGATCAAGGGCGACCTGCTCGGCTACGACGACCAGTTCGAGGACTACTGGGCGTTCCTGGAGCCGCGCCTGATCGAGGCCTGGCGACTCCTCGCCGACGACGGCACGCTCTACCTGCACCTGGACTACCGGGAGGCGCACTACGCCAAGGTGCTGCTCGACGCGCTTTTCGGCCGGGACTGCTTCCTCAACGAACTCATCTGGGCCTACGACTACGGCGCGAAGTCCAAGAACCGCTGGCCCACCAAGCACGACACGATCCTGGTCTACGTGAAGAACCCGCAGGCGTACTACTTCGACTCACGCACCGTCGACCGCGAGCCGTACATGGCGCCGGGCCTGGTCACGCCGGAGAAGGTGGCCAAGGGCAAGCTGCCCACCGACGTCTGGTGGCATACCATCGTGTCGCCGACGGGCAAGGAGAAGACCGGCTACCCCACCCAGAAGCCGGTGGGAATCCTGCGCCGCATCATCCAGGCGTCCAGCCGGGAAGGCGACTGGGTGCTGGACTTTTTCGCCGGCAGCGGCACGACGGGCGCGGTCGCCGCAGCACTCGGCCGCAAATTCCTGCTCATCGACCAGAACCCGGAGTCGCTGGCCGTGATGCACGAGCGGCTCGGCGCCCTGCCCGAGGTCGATTTCGTCGACGACGACCGGGCGGCAAGACTGGGGGCATGAGACTCCGCATCTTCACCGAGCCCCAGCAGGGCGCCAGCTACGACGACATCCTCGCGGTGGCCCAGGCCACCGAACAGCTCGGTTTCGACGCCTTCTTCCGCTCCGACCACTACCTCGCGATGGGCGAGAACGCCTCCGGGATGCCCGGGCCGACGGATGCCTGGACCACCCTGGCCGGGCTGGCCCGGGAGACGGAGCGCATCCGCCTGGGGACCCTGGTCTCCTCGCTCACCTTCCGCCCGCCAGGGGTCCTGGCGATCCAGGTGGCCCAGGTCGACCAGATGTCGGGCGGCCGGGTCGAGCTCGGCCTCGGTACCGGCTGGTTCGAGCAGGAGCACCTGGCCTACGGCATCCCGTTCCCGGCCAAGCGCTTCGGCATGCTCGAGGAGCAGCTCGAGGTGATCACCGGCCTGTGGGAGACCCCCGTCGGGCAGACCTACAGCTTCGCCGGCGAGCACTACACGCTGGTCGACTCGCCCGCCCTGCCCAAGCCCAGCCAGGCCGGGGTGCCCGTCATCGTGGGTGGCGGCGGTGCCAAGCGCACACCCGCGCTGGCCGCGCGCTTCGCCACCGAGTTCAACCTGCCGTTCCCCGAGTTCGCTGACATTCCCGGAAAGTTCGCCGGGGTGCGGGCCGCCTGCGAGGCCCTGGGCCGCGACCCGCGGGAACTCGTCTACTCGACCGCGCTCATCGCCGTCACCGGCGCGGACGAGGCGGAATTCTCCCGCCGCGCCGCCGCCGTGGGCCGCGAACCCGCCGAACTCCGCGAACACGGGGTGGCCGGAACGGCCGGTGAGATCGTCGATCGGCTCGGAGCGCTCGCCGAGGACGGCGTGGAGTGCGTCTACCTGCAGATCATGGACCTGGCCGACCTCGACCACCTGGACTTCATCGCCCGCGAGGTTGTGCCGCAGCTGGGCTGAACCCGCTGACCGGGCACGGGATCACGCTGATTCGCGCAGTACCAGGCGGGTCGGCATGATGTTGTGGTGCGGCACGGCCTCGTCATCGGCGAGCAGGCGCAGGAGCAGGTCGGCCATCGCGAAGCCCATTTCCTTGGACGGCTGGCTCACCGTGGTCAGCGAGATCGGGCCGGACGTGGCCGCGGGGCTGTCGTCGAAGGACACGACGGCGATGTCCCGCGGCACCAGACGGCCCTTCTCGGCAAGGACTCCCATGGTGCCAACCGCCATCAGGTCGCTCGCGACGAAGAGGGCGTCGACGTCGGGGTGGCGCTCGAGCAGTCGCCGGGTCGCGGCGGCGGCGCCTGCGGCGGTGAAGTCGCCGTGTTCGATGGCGTCCCCGGGCAGGCCGGCCTCGTCGAGGGCGTGGCGGAACCCGGTGAGCCGGTCGATTCCGGCGGGCATGTCGACGGGACCAGTGATGGTGCCGATGCGCCGCCGGCCGAGGTCGATCAGGTGCTGGACTCCGCTGACCGCCCCGGCGATGTTGTCGACGTCGACGAAGTAGTTGTTGCGCCCGGAGTGGTTCGTCGGGCGGCCACCGAAGACGACGGGCATGGCGGTCTCGAGGTTCGCGACGAAATCGTCTCCGGTGTGGTGGGAGATGACCAGTGCACCGTCGACGTTGCCTGAGCGGAGGTAGCGCATGGTCTTGTGTCGCGGGTCGCTCGACGCGACCAGCAGATTCAGCGTGTAGTCGCTCTCGTCCAGTCGGTTGGTGATGCCCTGCACGACGGCGGCAAAGTAGGGATCGCCGAAGAACTTGGTCATGTCCCCGGGGACGATGAGGGCGACGGACTGGGTGTGGTGGCTCGCGAGCGAGCGCGCCGCCCGGTTGGGCACATAGTTCAGCCGTTCGATCGCAGCGTTGACGGACTCCACGACTTCCGGCCGTACCTTGGGCGAACCGTTGACGACCCGGCTGACTGTTGCCCTGGACACACCGGCATCCGCGGCCACCATCTCGAGGGTGGGCTGCGGTGGACGCGCACTCCGGGTTCGCAATGTCATGGCGTCATTCTATTTGCGCTGGTGCCGGTGCCGGGCGCGCCCGCTAGTCCGGTTCATCTTGACAAGCCTGCTCCACCTGGCTTAGGGCGACGGCTCTCGACGAGAGCGCTCTCGCGGTCGGATCAGAGAGCACTTTCAGAACGGTATGTCTTGCAATCGCAGCACACGCACACAAAGGAGTGAAAGAGAAGTTCTCAGAACGCACCAAGGTTGGCGCCGCAGGAGCCTGCGCCGCTTCCTTCGCCCTCATCGCGACGGGTTGTTCGTCGGCCGGAACCGGCGACGCCGCCGGTGACGACGCGATCGAGCTGACCGTCACGACCTTCGGCAGCATGGGCATGGCCGACCTCTACGCCGAGTACGAGGCAGCCAACCCCGGCATCACCATCAAGGCGAACAACATCGACACCGGCGGAAACGCTCGCACGGATGCCTTCACCACGATCGCCGCCGGAAGCGGGCTCTCCGATGTCACGGCCGTCGAAGAAGGCTGGCTTGGATCGATCATGGATGTTTCCGACCAGTTCGTCGACCTCTCCGACTTTGGCGCCGACAAGATCAAGGACCGTTGGGTACCGTGGAAGCTCGCCCAGGGCACAGACGCGGATGGTCGCATCGTCGGTTACGGCACCGACATTGGACCGGAGGGCATCTGCTACAACAGCAAGGCCTCCGCCGCAGCCGGTCTGCCGACCGACCGTGCTGAGGTCGCCGCGCTCCTCGGCGGGGCCGACGCCACGTGGGACGGCTACTTCGCTCTCGGCGAGCAGTACCAGAAGGCCACCGGCAAGGCCTGGTTCGACCAGTCCGGCTTCATCTGGAACTCCATGGTGAACCAGATGGACGAGGGTTACTACACCGCGGACGGTGAACTTAACGTCGTCGACAACGCCGACTTGAAGGCGGCCTGGACCAAGCTGGCCGACGCCAACACCGCCGGTCTCTCCGCCGCGCAGAAGCAGTGGGACTGGAACACCGGCAAGTCGTTCATCGACGGAACCTTCGCGACCTTCATGTGCCCGGGCTGGATGCTCGGTAACGTGCAGGGTCAGGTGAAGACCGCCGGTGGCGACGCCACCGGCGCAACCGAAGGTTGGGACTTCGCCGATGTCTTCCCCGGTGGACCCGCTAACTGGGGTGGAACGTTCTTGACCGTTCCGGTGCAGTCCAAGCACCCGCAGGAAGCCGCCGATCTGGCCGCTTGGTTGACCGACGCCGACCAGCAGGTCGCCGAGTTCCAGGCGCAGGGCCCGTTCCCGAGCGTTACGGCAGCACAGACCGATCCCGCTCTCGCTGAAGCGACGGGTGTGACCGCATTCTTGAACGGTGCGCCGATCGCCGACATCCTCACCAAGCGTGCCGACGGAGTGAAGGCCCAGTTCAAGGGCCAGGACGACTCCACCATCCAGGAACAGGTCTTCGGACCGTCTGCGATCGCGCTCGACACGGGAGTATCGGGCGACAAGGCCTGGGACGACGCCATGACGCTGTTCGACCAGCTCATCACCAACAAATAGCAGCAAGAATCCGCTCGACCGGGCTCCCCGGCGCCGAATCCAGGCGTCGGGGGGTGCCCCTATGTTCTTGTCAAGCGGCAAGCTGGTGGTCGGCTTGGTAGAGGGTGCCGTCGCGGAGCATTGCGTAGAGGACGTCGCAGCGCCTGCGGGCGAGGGCGACGAGGGCTTGGTTGTG